>CAZYYQ010000107.1:0-7058 GCA_964651275.1 uncultured Hyphomicrobiaceae bacterium
GAAAAGGGCGCGAAGGTGCTCACCGGCGGAAAGCGTCATGCGCTCGGGCGCACCTTCTACGAGCCGACGATCCTGACCGACGTGACGAGCGAGATGCGGCTCGCGCGCGAAGAGACGTTTGGCCCGGTCGCGCCGCTGTTCCGCTTCCAGAGCGAAGAACAGGCGATCACCACCGCAAACGACACGCCTTCCGGACTGGCGGCGTATTTCTACACCCGCGACCTTGGCCGCGCCTGGCGCGTGTCCGAGGCGCTGGAATATGGCATGGTCGGCGTTAACGAAGGTGTGATCTCCACCGAGGTGGCTCCGTTCGGTGGCGTGAAAGAGTCCGGTCTGGGCCGCGAAGGCTCGCATCATGGCATCGAGGAGTTCGTCGAAATGAAATATGTCATGATGTCGGGTCTGGGCGGATGAGCATGGCGGGCGACAAGGATGCGCAGAAGCGCGAGGCTGCCGCCTATGCGCTGGAGCTGGTCGAGCCGGGCATGAAGCTGGGGCTCGGCACCGGCTCCACCGCAGCAGCGTTCATCGAAGGGCTCGGTGCGCGTGTCCGCGAAGGGCTGGCGATCACTTGCGTCGCGACCTCGCAGACTACGCAGGCGCAAGCGCAGGCACTGGGCATCCCGCTCGCCGATCTGGACACGCTCGGCGAACTTGACCTGACAGTGGATGGTGCGGACGAGATCGACCCGTCGCTGGGCCTCATCAAGGGCGGCGGCGGCGCGCTTCTGCGCGAAAAGATCGTGGCGATGGCATCGCGGCGAGTCGTCGTCGTCGCCGATGACGGCAAGCTCGTGGAGCGGCTCGGTGCGTTTCCCCTGCCTGTGGAAGTGGAGCCTTTCGGCGCGCGCTTCACCTTGGGAATGATCGAGATAATCGCAGGCGAAGCGGGCTGTCACGGAGACGTGAGTCTGCGCTCCGGCGCGGACGGGTTGTTCCTAACCGATGGCGGGCACTACATCGCCGACTGTGCATTTGGCGCGATCCCCGATCCGGCGCTACTCGGCGACATGCTTTCGATGGCCCCCGGCGTAATCGAGCACGGGCTGTTCATCGGCATCGCCGACGCCGCGCTGATCGCGGGGCCGGACGGCGTGCGCGTCCTCGAAGCGCAGAAAGACGAGAGCTGAAACAGCCAGCAGGCGGGAAAATTTGGCATGAGCGAGTATGACTACGACCTGTTCGTGATCGGCGCGGGTTCAGGCGGCGTGCGCGCGGCGCGGCTTGCGGCACAACTCGGCAAGCGGGTCGGCATTGCGGAGGAGCACCGCGTCGGCGGCACCTGCGTTATCCGCGGCTGCGTACCGAAAAAGCTGCTCGTCTACGCCGGACAGCTTGGCAAGTCGATCGAGGATGCGGCGGGCTTCGGCTGGAGCGTCGAGCGCAAGAGCTTCGACTGGCCCACGCTGATCGCCAACAAGGATCGCGAGATCGACCGGCTGAACGGCATCTACATCCAGAATCTGGAAAGCGCCGGGGTCCAACTTTTCCAGTCCCGCGCGGAGATGGCCGGGCCGCACACCGTCCGCATGAGCGCTGATGGCCGCGAAGTCACCGCCGAAACCATCCTGATCGCGACCGGGGGCCGCCCCTTCGTGCCGGACGTGCCGGGCAAGGAACACGCCATCACCTCCAACGAGGCCTTTCACCTCGAAAAACTGCCCGAGCGCATCGTGATCGTCGGAGGCGGCTATATCGGCGTGGAGTTCGCCTGCATCTTCAACGCGCTGGGCAGCAAGGTGACGCTGGTCTATCGCGGCGAGACGCTGCTGCGCGGCTTCGATGATGATCTGCGCTCCGGCATCATGGAGCAGATGCAGAAAAGCGGCATAGAGATGTGCCTGTGCGCGGATATCGAAGAGATCACCGAGACCGCGGGCGGCTTGCGCGCAAGCTGCACGGGCGGCGCGGTCTATGATGCTGACGTAGTGATGTTCGCCACGGGCCGGGTGCCCAACACCGAAGGGCTGGGGCTGGAGGCGCTCGGCGTCGAACGTGGCTGGAACGGCTATGTCGTGGTGGACGAATATTCCCGCTCCTCCGTGCCGCACATCTACGCGGTCGGCGACGTGACCCACCGCGTTGCCCTCACGCCCGTCGCCATCGACGAAGGCGCGCGCTTTGTCCAGACCGCGTTCAAGGACAGGCCGACCGAAGTCGATCACGACTTCATCCCCACGGCGGTGTTCTCGCAGCCCGAAATCGGCACGGTCGGACTGACCGAGGCTCAGGCCCGCGAGCGCCAAACCGGCGTGGACATCTACATGTCGAAATTCCGCCCGATGAAGCACACGCTGTCAGGCCGCGACGAGCAGATGATCATGAAGCTGATCGTCGACCGCGTGTCGGACGCTGTGCTTGGCGTGCATATCATGGGACCAGACGCCGCCGAGATGGCGCAGATCGCCGCGATCCCGCTTCGGATGGGCGCGACCAAGGCGGATTTCGACGCAACCATGGCGCTGCACCCGTCCGCGGCGGAAGAACTCGTCACCATGCGTGAGAAGCGCCCGGACCCGGAACCCGCGGCGCAGGCGGCGGAATAGGCTTCCGACCGGGGATGATCCGGCGCACAGCGCGGCTTGTACTTGCTTCCCGGTTCGCCCCGAGACATGTTCACGGCGATCTCGGAACCATCGGAGGAAGGGGAGTGCCGTGGGACGTCTCGCAAACCGTATCGCGCTGGTGACCGGCGCGGCCGGCGGGCTGGGGCTGGCGATGGCTAAGCTGTTCGCTGCGGAAGGCGCGCATGTCATCGTGAGCGACCGCGACGAGTCAGGCGCGCAAGCTGGCGCGGAGGCGATCCGGGCCGAGGGCGGGCGCGCTTCCCACGCGGTGCTGGATGTTACCGACGCCGAGTGCATCGCGCGGGTCTTCGCTGACATCGAGCAGGCGCACGGCAAGCTTCATGTGCTCGTCAACAACGCGGGCAACCTGCTGCGCGCCGACTTCCGCCACATGGAGGATGCCGACTGGGAAAGTGTGCTGAACCCGCATCTGTGGGGCACGATCCGGGTCACGCGCGCGGCCTTCCCGCTGCTGAAGGCGGCGGATGGCGCGGCGATCGTCAACCTGTCCTCGATCATGGCCACACAGCACGCCCGCCAGCTCTCGGCCTACTCCACCGCCAAAGCGGCGATTGCCGGCCTGTCGCGCAGCCTCGCGGTCGAGTTCGCGCCGTACAACATCCGCGTGAACTACCTCTGCCCCGGCTTCATCCCGACCGCGCTAACCAGCCGCTACACCAGGACGCCGCCACTGGCCGAGGCGCTGATCTCGCAAATGCCGATGCGCCGGTTCGGTACGCCCGAGGAGGTCGCGAAGGCCGCGCTGTTCCTCGCCAGCGACGATTCCGCCTACACGACCGGCGAAGGCATCATGGTCGATGGTGGGATGAGCCTGAATCTCGCCTGAAGGCGGGAGTGCGCCCGCTGGCTCAAATTTTCGTGACCTTCCGGCGCTTGATCTGCCGCAATGACGGGATACCTGCATGGCGATGGCCCGTGGCGGCGTAATGCCGCGACGTCACATCCGTCTGGCCACTCGCTTGCCGGCGAAATCAATTTGAACACAGGGAGAGCATTAATGGTTTCAAGATTGGCTTATGCGGCGCGTTCGCTGTTCGTCGCCGGACTGTTCGGCGCGGCCGTGCTCGTGGCGCCGGGCACGGATGCCCTCGCCGAGCCGCAGGAGTACCAGTTCGACAAGGGCCATACGCAAATCCGGATTTCGTGGAACCATCTGGGCTTGAGCGAGCAATCCGCGCTGTTCCGCGAGTATGAGGGCACCCTCACCTTCGATCAGGAAGATGTCTCGAACAGCGCCGTCAATGTTACGATCGATCCCGCGAGCATCGACACCGGCGTGCCGAAGTTTGATGACCATATGAAGAGCAGCGACTTCTTCCACGTGGAGGAACACCCGGAAGTCACGTTTAAGACCAACGAGGTGGTGCAGACCGGCAGGAATACCGGCCGCATGACCGGCGATTTGACCATCAAGGGGATCACCAAGCCGGTGACGCTGGATGTCACGCTGAACTTCACGGGCGATCACCCGCTCGCCGCCTTCAGCGACAAATACAAGGGCCGCAAGGCCGCCGGCTTCAACGCCACGGGCCGGGTTCTGCGCAGCGAATTCGACCTTGGCCGCAACGCGCCGCTGGTGTCCGACTGGGTCGATATCGAGATCAACACCGAGCTTTTTTACGAGGCTGAAAGCTGAGAATGCTCAGGCCGGGGCCCGCGCCCCGGCTGCTCACTGCGCAGCGGATGCGGCTGGCCCCAGCGCAGCAGAAGTGCCCGCAACGGTTTCTTCGATAAGGCGGTCGACGACGGCCTTCTGGGCGTCGCGCTCGCCAAGTCCACTTGCCAGCGCCGCGCGGTAGACCGCAAGCTGACGGTCTGCGCTGGTCCCGCGCGCAAGGATGGTGTGCACGTTTTCCACCTCCGCGCGCATGTTGAGCGCGTCGGCATCCTCGCCGATCAGTTCCAGCAGCTCTTCGGTCAGATCGGCGAACGGGACGATTTCGCCGCGGCCAAAGTCGATCATGCCCTTCTCGACCCCGTATCGCTGCGCGCGCCAGCGGTTCTCCCTGAGCAGGAAATTGGTGTATGAGCGCCAGCGCTTGTTCTCGCGCCGCAGCCGGTACAGCATCCGGCAGACGCAGGCGAACAGCGCCGCGATGGTGATGGCGTCATCAAGCAGCGTACACACGTCCGGCACGCGCATCTCCAGCGTCGGGAACCGCGCGGACGGGCGCAAATCCCACCACACCTTGGTTGCGTCCTCGATCACCCCGGCCTTCACCAGCACATCCACGGTCCGCTGATACTCGCCGTAACTGTCGAATTGCGCGGGCAGACCGGTGCGCGGCATCTCGTCGAAAACTGACAGGCGGTAGGATTTCAGCCCGGTCACCTCCCCTTTCCAGAACGGCGAGGAGGTCGACAGCGCCAGCAGATGAGGCATGAAATAGACCGCCTGATTAAGCAGGTCGATACGCGTGTCGTCGTCGTCGATGCCGACATGCACATGCATTCCGCAGATCAGCAGACGGCGCACCACGACCTGAAGATCTTCGGCAAGCGTGTTGTAACGGTCTCGGTCGGTGTGCGCCTGCATGTTCCAGCGCCCGAATGGATGCGTCGAAGCGGCGACCAGCGCCATGCCGTGCCGCCCGGCGATCCGCGCCAGCGTGGCGCGCAGGTCGGCGAGCGTCTCCCGCGCCTCTTGAATGGAGTAGCATACGCGAGTGCCAATCTCGATCTGCGAGCGCATGAATTCCGGGCTGACCCGCCCAACGCTGCCCGCCAGTTCCGCTTCGCAGGCTGCCATCATGTCTGGCGGCGGATCGGCCACGAGGTCGCGGGTTACGGGATCGACCAGAAGATATTCTTCTTCAAGGCCGATGGTGAAATTCTGTGCATCGAAAAGCATAAAACGGCCATCCGGCATCAAATTCCTCGCTGATGAAAAGTTTACACGATCATGCTCAGCAAATCACCGATGACATACGCGGCGCCGGCGGCCAGCATGCCGATGCAGAACGTCTCCAAACCGGCCACCCACCACGGGCGCGGCGACCAGTAGGAGCGGATCGAGCCGATCGCAAAGAAGGTCGCACCGGTCATCACGAGCGCATAGACTGCCGCGTTCTCCAGGCCAATCAGATAGGGCAGCAGCGGCACCGAACCGCACAGCACGAATGCCGCGAATACCGCCAGCGCCGCCTTGGATGGCAGGCGATTAACCAGCGGCATGCCGTGCTCTTCGGCCATCATGGTGTCGATCCAGCGATGCTGCTCCTCGGTGATGACATTCACCACGCGGTCGAGGTCTTCGCCATCGAACCCCTTGGCCCGGAAAATCTGGCGCACCTCTTCGCGCTCCCCTTCAGGATGTAGCGCGACATGGCGCTCCTCCATTTCGCGGATCTTGTCGTATTCTTCGTGCTCGGCCTTGGTCCCGGAATAGTTCGCCGCAGCCATCGACAGCGCATCCGCGATCAGCTTCGCCACGCCGAGGATGAGCACGACACGCGCAGGCATGTCGGCCCCGACCGCGCCTGCAACAATCGCAAAGGTGGTTACCAGGCCGTCAATCCCGCCATATATCCAGTCGCGCAGGTAGCTGACGTTCGGACCGGCATTGAGACGGTCGGCGATGGCCTGCGGGGAATGGCTGTGTTCAAGGCGCATGGCGTTTTCCGATTGCTGCGGGGCTGGTCAGTTGGCCCCTGATGGCTTATACCATCGCGATAATGGTGGCACGGTCACGCGCAGGTTTTAGCCCTGCCCGAGCACCCTGCCAAACATCGACTTCAAGAAGGATTGCTCATGGCTGCTCCATGGTTGCCGCAGAGCTGGCGCGAGAAGCCCGCTCAACAACTCCCGGCCTACAGCGACGATGCCGCGCTGAAGGATGTTGAGGCCCAGCTTTCGACGTTCCCGCCGCTCGTGTTCGCAGGCGAGGCGCGCGAGTTGATGAACAAGCTCGCCGACGTAGCGCATGGCAATGCGTTCATGCTGCAAGGCGGCGACTGCGCGGAAAGCTTCGCCGAGCACGGACCCAACACGACGCGCGACTTCTTCCGCGTTTTCCTGCAGATGGCAGTGGTGCTGACCTTCGCCGGGCGCTGCCCGGTCGTGAAGGTCGGGCGTATCGCGGGACAGTTCGCCAAGCCGCGCTCGGCGCCGACAGAGCGCCAGGGGGAGATTGAACTGCCCAGCTATCGCGGCGACATCGTCAACGACATCGGCTTCGACCCGGCCAGCCGTGAGCCGGACCCGCGCCGGATGCTCGAGGCTTACCGCCAGTCCGCGGCGACGCTCAACCTGCTGCGCGCGCTGTCTCAGGGCGGCTATGCCGATCTTGAGCGGGTGCACCAGTGGACGCTGGATTTCGTCAAGGATAGCCCGGCCAAGGCCCGCTACCGTGAACTCGCCGACCGCATCAGCGAGAGCCTCGACTTCATGCGCTCTTGCGGCGTCACCGCAGAAAGCCAGCCGCAGCTTCATCGCACCAGCTTCTACACCAGCCACGAGGCGCTGCTGCTC
>CAZYYQ010000108.1:0-7034 GCA_964651275.1 uncultured Hyphomicrobiaceae bacterium
GCGCTGCTGATCTATTTCCAGATCGTGTTCCTCCCGTATCACGATCTTGATGTGACCACAGCCCAGCGCGCCTATGTCCTGATCGACTTCCTGATCTTTGCTATCTTCTGGATCTTCCTGCACCATCCCGGCTCTACCTATATAAGCGGGCTGGGCCGCAGCATCATCTCCTATCCGGTCAGCTTCCTCGCGATGATCCTTGTGTGGGTGGCGGCGATGTTCTTTTCGTTCGCGGTCGCCACGATTCCTGACGAGGGTGCCGACCGCGCGATGACGTCGTTCGAGAGGTTCCGCACGCCGGTGCCGTATGGCGCGCCGGCAAGCGAGGCGGAACGCTTCGCCTTCCTGCCGACTGCCTTCCTGTTCGAGGGGCCGGTCGATGTCGTTTCGGGCCGGGCCGAAAGCTGGTTCTCGCGAAATCTGGTCGTCACGGACACCGACGTACTGCGTGCCGCAGGTGCGCCGACAGATGGCGTCAGCGTGCGGCTGCGTCAGCGCGATTTCCGCTATGCCGCATTCGACCGGTCGGACTTCTCCCGCGCCGACCTGACCGGCACCAATCTGGGCCGCGCCAGCCTTCGCGGTGTCCGGCTGGAGAATGCGCGTCTCACCGGAGCCGTCCTGGCGGGCGCCGATCTGACAGGTGCTCAGCTACAGGGTGCGGAACTGGGTGGCGCCGATCTGCGTGGTGCCGAGATGACGGGTGCCAATTTGCGCTTCACCACCGGCGACTACCGCCAATAGCCGGGAAGTGCGGAGGAGGCCGTTCTCAAACTGCGGTCTTGATCTCAGCCGTCCAGCTTCAGGGTTTTTTTGGGCTGCGGCTTTTTTCCTTGCGCGCAGCCCACCCAAAAACCGGTTGCCATCCCGAATCAGGTCCAGGACAGGCTTTTTCGGGCTGCGCTTTGCTACTGCATCAGCACCTCGATCTGGCGCGCCCCGCCACCGGCAAGCTCGAACTCGCGGCTAAACGACTGCTCGCCATGCCGCGCCTCGACCCGGTACTTGCCGGCCGTCAGGACATGCGTCGGGAACGCGCCCGCGCTGCGTTCGACGACCTTCCCGTCAGGCCCCATCACGGTCCAGCGCGTATCGGCGATCGCCTCGCCGCCGAAACGCTCCACCAGCCGGAATGTGACCCGTACAGCATCATGGATCAGGATCACGTCGCTCAGCTTGCCGGGCTCAACTTCCACCTTCGACTCGACGATCGCGTTGCTGTCGCCATAGCTGCTGACGATGTAGTAATCGCCGGAGTTCAGGCGAATCGCTGGGCCGGCTGGTGCGTCTTTGATGATGCGTTCACGGTTCCCGAACTGGTCTGTCTCTTCCGAGTAGATGTCAAACCGCACGTCGTTTGCCTTGATCGGCGCCCCGGTGGCTTGCCGTGCACTCAGGCGGACAGCCCCGGCCTTCACGACGATCTGCTCATGCGCTGGCTGACCGGGCACGACCTGGAGGCGCTTGGTGGCGTGAGCAAGCCCCCATGAGACATGCACGAAATATGCGCCGGGCTTCAGTTCCAAGGTGGGTTGCGCTTCAGCGATCTCCTCGACGAGGCCATAGCGTCCATCATCCCCGGCGCGGCCCGCGAAAATGCGCCATGAAAGACCTTGGGTCAGCCGTTCCTCACCACCTGCCAGATAGGCCGTCAGGCGAATTGGCACAGGCGTATCCGGGTCTGCGTCTTCCATCGTCAGCCCCGGAACGGGCTGCGGTGCGGGCGGCGCAGTGATGCGTGCTGTCACGGCTTCCAGGGCGGCGTCGAGTTCGCCGCGGTTGCTCGCGAAGCGGAACACGCCACCCGATGGCTCGGCCACGCAGGCCAGCGCCTGCAAAGATGCCTTCTCCGATGCCTTGTCGAACGCGATAGCATGCAGCGTCATCTGCGGGCGGGACTGCGCTAGCGCCTGTGCGCGGGCACACGGGTCGCCCTTGCAGTTGTCGAGGCCGTCGCTCAGAAGGACGATGTGCTGACGGCCAGACTCCTTGGCCATTGCCTCGGCGGCGGCGTCGAGCGTGGCGGTGATCGGTGTGGAGCCTTTCGGCGCGATGTTGTTGAACGCGCTGGCATAGGCCGTGGCATCAATCTCGCCGACGGCTTTCAGCAAGGCGAAATCGTCACAGCCGGAGTCCTGCTGGTGCCCATATGCCATCACGCCCAGCCGGAAGGTTCCCTGCTGGCGCTTGAAGAAACCGGCCAGCGCCTCGCGGGCATGGACGACCTTGTTCACGCCGTCGATATGGCCCCACATGCTCCGCGAAGAATCGATGATCAGCATTACGTTGCCGCTTTGTGCTGCGGCTGGCGCGCCGGGGATCGCCAGGGTAGCGATCGCCGAGATCACTGCCGCCATCACCGCGCCGCCGTATCTGCCTGTGTACGTCTTCATGTCCGTGAACCGTTCCTTCGGCCGCGCCCGCCTGGTGCAATCGTTATTCCGCGACCAGTTCCACCACCGTCGTGCGGTTGGGCGCGACGGTGAACGCGCGCCGTACAGTCTCTCCCTGCCGCTGCGCTATGGCGACATATTGGCCGGCCCGCAAATACGGCTCGGGGATCGTTTCGGTGGAGCGATAGACCTCCTGGCCGTCGCTATTGCGGATCGACCAGGTCACGCGTGCCAGCGTGATTCCGCCCTTGACCTTTACGAGACCGAGCTGCGCGCGCCCGGCCTTGTGTACGAAACTGAGGCTGCGCGTCTTGCCAGCCTCGATCGTCAACTCCTGAGTCTCGGTGGCATTGCCGACGCCGTAGCTGCTGGTCACGCGATAGCGGCCTTCCGGAAGAAAGCCCTCGAACTGCGCCTGCGCCGATGTGTGAACTAGCGCTGGCTCATCGCCATCAAGCCTGAACATCTTGTAGACGACGCCGGTGTCTTCAGGTCCGCTCTGTGTGTCCAGACGGGTTTCTAGCCTCAGTCGGCCGGCGGCCAGCGTGATACGCGCCTCACGGGTTTCGCTGGCCGTGATCTGCTCGGTGATGTCCGCGCGTGCCGCATCGAGCCGGGCTTCGATCCGGTATTCGCCCTCGGGCAGCGCGAAGGCCGGGTTTTCGAGCGCCGAGCGCGTCACCTCTCGCCATGCGCTGTCCGTGCCGCGTGAATAGACGAAGAACAGCGTGTCACGCGGCGCCGCTTCGCCCTCGGCCAGCACCGCCTTGACGCGAATCGTCCCGGTATTCAGGGCCAGATTGCGCCCAAGGATCGCCCCGGCTTCAAGCTCCACCGTGTCGGCGGCTTCGGCCAGACCGTGGCGCGCCACCACCCGGTAGCGCCCGGCGGGCAGGGTGAAGCTCGGTTGGGCACGGCTGGCACGGGCGACAAGTGGCTGACCCGCGCGGTCGTCCAGTGCCTCCACGTAATAGAAGATGTCATCGAGCGGTTCGGCACCGGGCCGCGAAGCGGCGGACAGCTTGAGAATGGCAGCGTCGAGGTTGACGGTAATCGTCTGGGCGCGGCGCGGGCGCACTTCGATCTCGCGTGTAGCCGTAATCAGGCCATGCCGCACCTCGACACGGTAGCGGCCTTTGGGTAGATTGACTTCCGGCGCGGCGCCTGCGCCGCCCCACACCTCGCGGCCTTCTCCCTCTCCGCTGCCTCCCTCCAGAACGCGCCAGGCCAGCCCCTGTTTGACCGGCTCGCTTCCCTCGGAGAGGATCGCGCGCAGCGTCACCTTCGGCGACTGGCCGGGCCGGAATGGATTTGCGGCGGGTACCGGCGGAGCGGGTTCGGCCTGCGCCGGGCGAGGTCGAGGTGTAGCGGGCGCGGTTCTGCCGGAGATGGAAGCCTGGACGAAGGCCATCACCTCGGCGCGTGACTTGGCGTTCAGGTGTGAGCCGCCCGAGCCTTCGGTGATGCATTGCAGGCGCTTACGCGTGTCGGCATCGCCGTCGAGCGACACGGCGTCAATGCGCACGCCGCCCGCCCGCTCCTTCAGCCCGCGCGCGGTGGCGCAGGTGTCCGGCACGCAACTGCCCGCGCCGTCGCCGATGAACAGGATACGGCCCTTGCCGCCTGACGCCGTGATCGCCTTTACCGCGCGCTCGATGGCGGGAAACAGCGGCATCCGTCCCGCGTCCGGAATCGCGCTCTCGAACGAGCGGTCGAGCCTGCCGCGGTCAAGCGGACCAAGCGGCAGCGCCTCGCGGATGGCTTCGCAGCCCGCGCCGGGCTGGTTGCCGACTAGGTAAAGGCCGAGGCGCGTCGCTGGCGACAGTCCGGACGCGGCGCGTGTGATCGCGTCTTGCGCGATCTGGTATTTGCGCCCGCCTTCGATCGGCCCCCACATGCTGTTGGTCGCATCGAGCACCACGATCCGGCTTTCCGCGCCCGCCATCTGGCCCTCCGCGCTCGATACCAGCGCAGCGGCAAGTGTGACGGTCACGGCAAAAAGCTTGAAAAGCAACTCTCTCATGGCCCAATCATGTTTCCTGATTTCGCGACTCATCCGGTAGTGGCATTGCGCGCCATGTCAGCCGACAATTGGGAGAATTGCATGACCAATCCCGTAATTGAGCACCTGAAGATGCGCCGCTCAGTCAGTGCGGACAAGCTCGGCACGCCCGGACCGAACGAGGCGGAACTCGACACCATCCTCCGGATCGCCGCGCGGGTGCCGGACCACAAGAAGCTTGCCCCCTGGCGCTTCATCGTGATTGCCGGCGAGGCGCGCGCCGCGCTGGGCGAACGGCTTGCCAACATAACAGCGGAACGGGAGCCGGAAGCATCCGACATGCGGCTCGATACGGAGCGCCGCCGCTTCCTGCGGTCCCCGGTAGTCATAGCTGTCGTATCGCACACCATTTACCATCCTGCCGCCCCGGAATGGGAGCAGATTCTTTCCGCCGGCGCGGCCTGCATGAACCTTGTTCACGCCGCCCACGCGCTGGGCTATGCCGCGCATTGGCTGACGGAATGGTATGCCTATGACGAGAGCGCCTGCGCGGCGGTGGGGCTGGACCCGAAGGAGCGGGTTGCGGGGTTCATCCATATCGGCACGCCGCAAGAGCCGCCACAGGAGCGCGACCGGCCTGACCTTTCGGCGATTGTGAGTTACTATGAGGCCTAGTAACGGAACTGCTCGGCGAGAATGCGCTCGTCGAGCGCGTGGCCGGGGTCGAACATCAGCTTGAGGCCGATGGAACGCGCCTCCCGAACATCGATCCGCTCGACATGCCGGAACTCGGTGTGATCCGCAACGGCGGCGACCGGTCGCTTGTCCGGCTCCAGCACCTCGATGCGCACATGCGCCTCGTTGGATAATAGCGCGCCGCGCCAGCGCCGCGGGCGGAACGGGCTGATCGGCGTGAGCGCGAGCAGCGGCGCGTTGATCGGCAGGATGGGGCCGTAGACCGACAGATTATAGGCTGTGCTGCCAGCGGGCGTGGCGACCAGAACGCCGTCACACACCATGTCCTCCATGCGCAGCTTGCCGTCCACAAGGATGCGCAGTTTCGCCGCCTGATAGGTCAGCCGGAAGATCGACACCTCGTTGATCGCCAGGGCTTCGTAGGTGACGCCGTCTCGATCCTTCACGCTCATGCGCAGCGGGTGGATCTCGCTGATCTCCGCTGCCGACAGCCGCTCCACCAGGTCATCCTCGTGATATTCATTCATCAGGAAGCCGATGGAGCCGCGGTTCATCCCGTAGATCGGGATGTCTTGGCTCATATGCGCGTGCAGCGTCTGAAGCATCAGCCCATCGCCGCCGAGCGCCACGATGACCTGTGCCTCCTCAGGCTCTACCTGCCCATAGCGCGCGGTCAAGCGCTCGTAAGCAGCCTGTGCCTCCGTCGCTTCGCTGGCAACGAAGTGTATCTGAAAAATGTCCGGGGCACCCACGTGCATGCCATCTCTTGATGCGCTATTCTTCCTGCAAACTATAGACGTTTGCGCGTCCTAAGCCACCCTTTCAGCAGCCGGGAGCCTACCGCAATGACTGAACCCGAGGCGAGCGGGCCTGACGCGAACCGCGTAGTCATGATCTACACGACCTGCGAGACGACCGATGAGGCCAAGGCCATCGCGCATGAACTTGTGAAGCGCAAGCTGGCGGCCTGCGCGAACATCTTACCGGGAATGATTGCTGTATTTAAGTGGGAGGGGGTGACGCAGGACGGCTCTGAAGTGGCGATGATCGTCAAGACCCGGGCCGCGCTCGCCGAGCAGGTCACCGGCGAGATCAGACGGCTGCACAGCTACGACGTGCCCGCGGTAGCCGTGCTTGAAGTGTCCGGCGGCAACCCGGCATTCCTCGACTGGATCGCCGGGGAAACGGCGGCGACGTCGTGGTTGCAAGATTGATCGCTCATCAGGCAATGATCAGCGCGCCGACTAGGATTACCCAGAGCGACAGGCTGATAGCCAGGCCGCGCCAAAATTTGCCTGCCGCGCTTGCTGCCTCCGGCGTTCCGTCCTGGTATCCGCAGCATGTAGCCATGATCAGACCTCCTGTTCCAGCGAGGTAGCGCCGTCGTTGGCGGGCGCTTTACGTCCATGTATTGGAGTCTACATGAACCCGTCACACGCTCAAATTAACTTCCTTCAATGATCGTCAACTGGACGTGAACCCGGGATGAACGCGGTTGGCCCACGGGCCAGCGATATAAGGACATTGCGAATGACTGCTGCGCCCATGATCGGATACGCGCTGCGCGCCGGGGATTCGGACCCGAAAGTGCTGGCCAAGGCGCTGGACAAGGCCGAGGCAAAGCCGGTCGATCTGGTCGAACTGCCGTTGTTCGAGTTGAACCTGATGCTCGGCGGGCGCATACGGCGCGAGGTGCTGGCCGAGTTGCAGCGGGTCTGCGGCGGGCGGTCGCTGAGCTATAGCATCCACGCGCCGATCGCAATCAACCTGATGGACCATCCGGGGCGCACCGCGCTCCATCTCGACATCCTCAAGGCGTCGATCGAGATCACTGCCGAACTGGGCGCGCGTCACATGGTCATGCACACGGGCGTCTGTGCGCACGCCTCGCGCCCGGAGATCGACGCGGCATATGAACGCCAGCGCGCGGCGCTGAGCGAGGC
>CAZYYQ010000109.1:0-6899 GCA_964651275.1 uncultured Hyphomicrobiaceae bacterium
GGCAGCCCGGCGGCCAACCCGGCCTTCGACGTGACACCCGCCCGGCTCGTCTCCGGCCTCATCACCGAGCGCGGCGTCTGCGCGGCGAGCCGAGACGGGCTGGCGGCTCTGTTCCCCGAGCGGGGCCAAAGAAGGTCGGTCGGCGGATTATAATAGTTCCTCGGCGAGCGCATTCGCACTGGCGAAAGCCGCTTCCACACCGCCGCCCCCGCACCAGTCGCCGCATGATGCCAGCCCGGCCTCAGGACATATCGCGAAGCCATCTGCAAATCCGGCATTGGCATGAGCATAACGCCAGCGGTGGGCGGTCGAGTACTCGGCCAGTCCGGCGTCGATGCCTGTCAGGCGCGTGAAGGCGAGGGCAAGCTGCGGTCTGATTGCCGTTGGCTCTTCGTTGATGCGTTCCTCGGCCCATGCGGTCTGTGCGTGCGCGACGAACGCGGTGCCGCCGTCATTGCGGCCCGGCTTCGCGGAGTTGACGATGATCGAGGCGATCACGTCATCGTCGATCAGGGCGGCGTCCCAACCGGGGGCCACGTCCCCGGTGAAACCGAACATCGCGGTGAAACCGGCGCTCATGTGGCCGGGCGCGAGCGTAAGCGGGGCAATATCCGCGAACAACTCAATGGCTTGCGGCCCCGGCGCAGTGCTGATGATCCAGTCGAATCGCCCTAGCGCATTCCCCTCGCTGTCATGCAGGAGATGGGGCTCGCGAAGCGGGGCGACGTGAACGCCGGTGTGCAGGGCCGCTCCGGCCACCAGCGCCTTGGCGAGCGCATTCATTGCAGGTGATGCGACACAGCGCGGTTCGCTGTCCAGCGGTTCCTGGTTGCCATCCGCTGCCAAATGCACGAAACGCCCCAGCCACTCCGCCACTTTGCCGCTCGCGAAGTGAGGCGCGAGGAAGTCGCGAAACTCCGTCGATAGCACCGTGAACCATGGTGCGCCGTGGTCGAATGCGAAACCGTTCGCCCGCCGTGTCGCCATGCGCCCGCCTGCGCCGCGGGACTTCTCGAAGATGCTCACGTCGTGTCCGGCGCCGTGCAGTTTTCGCGCGAGCACCGCTCCCGACAAACCGGCTCCAATGATCGCGACTTTCACGGGCGCCTCCCCGCTCTCACGCCAGCGCCAGCAGAACTGCCAGCCCCGCGATCACGATCACGGTGATGGTGGCGCGCAGCTTGTAGAACCAGTGCGCATGGGCCTTGGCCGCGTATAGCATGTGGTCGATTGCGAAGAGTGTCGCGAATACCGCGATCAGCAAAACCAGCGCGCCCTGGCGCGAAGGCACGAGCAACGCCGCCCACGCCGCCAGCGCACACAGATTGCTGGAAATCAGCAGATTGATCGGCAAACCGCGATCGCGGTAGATATGAAGTCCCCAATGAATGCCCGAGACGAAGCTGGCGATCACAGCGCCATAGGCGAGCACCGCTTGCCAGACATGCGCCGTGGCAAGGGCAGGGCCTAGAAGCAGCGCCGCGATCGCCGCGAGAAAAGGGAGCGCGCCTGCGAAGGTGAGTGCGCGCGCCAGTAGCCGGTCATCCATGACGCCCCCCTGCGCCACGCCCCAACCTTGCGCATGGACATGTTTCGTCCGGCACACGGCTGCTTGTAAATCAGATTCTCGCAGGGCGTGATCATCTTGTTTCACCCTGCTACCCGTTCTATAAAAGAATTTGAACATTGAAGCGACTCGCCGTTTGTCGAAGTGCGGGCCGGTTCTGTGTTAGCGGTGTTCCACAGTAGAGGAGGTTTCAACCATAGCACGCCGACCTTTCAAGCGCCCCTCGCAACGCGAAGAGGGACCGCGCATCAACGAGGCCATAGAAGCCGAACAGGTGCAACTGATCGACGAGAGCGGTGAGAATCACGGTCTGGTCGATACTCAGGAGGCCTTGGACAGGGCTGTCGAAGCCGGTCTTGATCTTGTGGAGGTGTCCGGCAATGCCGAGAAGCCGGTTTGCAAGATCATGGACTATGGCAAATACAAATATCAGGCGCAGAAAAAGGCCGCCGAGGCCCGCAAGAAGACCAAGACCGTAGAGGTCAAGGAAATCAAGATGCGCCCCAATATCGATCAGCACGATTACGATGTTAAGATGCGGGCGATCCGGCGCTTCTTCGAAGAGGGCGACAAGGTGAAGGTCACGCTGCGCTTTCGCGGCCGTGAGATGGCGCATCAGCAGCTAGGCATGAACCTGTTGCGCAAGGTGCAGGACGAGACCGAGGACTTTGCCAAGGTCGAACTCGAGCCGAAGCTGGAAGGCCGCCAGATGATCATGGTGCTGGCCCCGCGCTAAGCGCGAAATGAGTATGCGCGGCGCGGCCGCTCACTCGGAGGAAAACAGTTTTGCATATCGCTCGCGCAGCGCGTTCTTCTGGACCTTGCCCATCGCGTTGCGCGGCAACGCCTCCACGAACATGACCCGCTTAGGCACCTTGAATTTGGCAAGTTTGCTGGCAAGCGCGGCGATGATCTCGCGCTCATCCGGCGCGGGGCCGCTGCCGGGCGTCGCCACCGCCAGGACGCCTTCGCCGAAATCCGGGTGCGGTACGCCGATCACCGCGGATTCACCGATGCCGGACATGGCGTCCAACTCGCGCTCCACCTCCTTGGGGTAGATGTTCAGCCCGCCGCTGATGATCATGTCCTTCTCGCGCCCCACGATTGACAGCCGCCCGTCTTCCGCCTGAACGCCCTGATCGCCGGTGATGAAATAGCCCTCGGCGCGGAACTCTTCCGCGGTCTTCTCCGGGCGCTTCCAGTAGCCCTTGAACACGTTTGGGCCCTTGACCTCGACCATCCCGACCTCGCCGGCGGAGAGGATATCGCCCTTCTCGCCGGTCACGCGGACGCTTACGCCCGGCAGCGGATAGCCAACCGTGCCGGGAACCCTCTCGCCTTCATAGGGGTTCGAGGTGATCATGCCGGTCTCGGTCATGCCGTAGCGCTCAAGGATCTTGTGGCCGGTGCGCGCCTCGAACGCCTCGTGCGTTGCGGCGAGCAGCGGCGCGGAGCCGGCGGTGAACAGACGCATATGCGCGGTCAGTTCGCGGTTCAGTTCCGGCCGGTCGAGCAGGCGGGAATAGTGCGTTGGCACGCCCATCATGACGGTTACGTGGGGCAGAGCGGCGATGATCTGATCGAAATCCGGCTTCGGCAGCCAGATGATTTCCGAGCCATTGTAAAGCGCGGTGCCCATGGCAACGATCAAGCCGTGGACGTGGTAGATCGGCAGTAGGTGCAGCAACACGTCACCAGGCTGGAAATGCCAGGCCTCCCACAGCGCATGGATGTTGGTGCTGATATTCGCGTGGGTGATCATTGCGCCCTTGGGCTTGCCGGTCGTGCCCGAGGTGTAGATGATGCACGCGGTGTCATCGCCCGCCCGCGGCTCGATGCCCGCCTCAGCGCTCTGTTCGGCGGCTTTGTCCGCCATGGTGCCCCGGCCGGCCGGATCAAGCGTCTCCACCGCGCGCACGCCATGCGCCGCGCCGATCTGCGAAATTGCGTCCCGGCTCTCCGGTCCGACAACCACGAGCGAAGGCTGCGCGTCGGAGATGAAGTATTCCATCTCGGAAAGCGTGTAGGCGGTGTTGAGCGGATTGCAGACCGCGCCCACGCGCAGCACCGCAAGGAACAGCGCGGCGTTAGCCAGCGACTTCTCGACCTGCAGCGATACGCGGTCGCCCGGCGCGACGCCGAGGGTGCGAAGGGCATTGGCATACTGTGCGCTAAGCGCGTCGAGTTGGCCGTAGCTCAGGCGCTGCGCAGGCGCATCGGCGCTTGCGGGCTGATCGAAGGCGGGAGCATCGGGGCCGGGAAACCGCCCGGACAGTATCGCGTACAGGTTTTCGTTTTGCATGAGATTGAAGTGCGATCCTTGTTGTCGGCTTTTCGAAGGTTCTACACGCTGAAAGGCACGGCGAGAAGCCGAAGATCGGTTCTGCCGCGTTCTGATTTCATGCTAAGGCCGACAGCCGGCGTGGTATGCCGCCCGCAGATGATGTTGCGAAGGATTGCAGGACGCGTCTGGTCTGACCGGCCCCGTCGCGATCATGCAGTCGCGGCAGAAACGTCCGTACGGGGCAGGTTTGGTGGGGCCGAGGTCCACCTTGCTTATCCCGGAAGTTATAGAAGCCTGTCGCCTCGCGTCGATCATAGGTCAATAAAATCAATGTTTTAGTGTTTAGCGCCATCGAATGTCGTCGGTTACAGTCGTAGTCCACCGGTGATAGATGGATGGGATAAAGGACGGGACAGCGGCCGGCTGGATGGGCCGGCTGGATGGGCTGTCCCGAGCAGAGGAGTTTAGTGATGTCACGGGCACTACACCGCCTGACTGCGGTCGAGGTCAAGCGGATTTCCGAGCCGGGTATGCATGCCGATGATGGTGGGCTCTATTTGCGCGTGGCGGCAAGAGGCTGTGCGAAGTCATGGATTTCGCAATATCGCTTCGGCGGGAAGCGCCGCGACATGGGTCTTGGCGGATACCCCTCTTTATCTCTCGCACGCGCGCGCGAGGCAGCCGCTGAGGCCCGTGAGGCGCTCGCGGCGGGTGTGTTGAAACCCGCTGGAGGCGTGAAAGACCGCTGGTGAGTCCATGAGGGCGTCTGATGGGGCGGCTGGTGTGGCGTCTGGTGTGCGGGCTCGGAGAGTCTCGGGAAGTGCCGGGAAGTGCGGGCGGCCGGCTCACCTTCGACGAGGCGGCCGAGCGCTACATTGCGGCGCATCAGGCAGGTTGGAGAAACGCAAAGCACGATTATCAATGGCGGCAGAGTCTCGCCCATTATACCTCGCCGCACTTCGGCAGCGTGGATGTCGGCGCCGTCGACACGTCGATGGTGCTGGCAGCACTGACGCCGATCTGGAGCACCAAGACAGAAACCGCCACACGGGTCCGCCAGCGCATCGAAGCAATCCGGGACTGGGCAAAGGCCAGCGGACTGCTTGAAGGCCGCGCTGGCGCACCGCGTTGGTGATGCGACGGCAAGAGCCTTCGCGCGCACCGATTTCTTCGACCGGCGGCGGGCGCTGATGGAGCAGTGGGCAGCGTTTGTCGCCTCAGAGACCGGCGGGGTTGGGGGTAGCCGCGGAGTAGCGAGTCGGCGTCCACATCGGGGCTCTCGGGCGTTGCAGATGCGCCGCGGTTTTTTGTGGCGCGTGGGGTAATTCGGGTGGCGGATTCGATTTTTCCGTCGATCCCAATGGGTGCGAAAAATTTATTTTGCTTGTGGATAGCTTTAAAATATGGCGCTGGGTGTCGACCAGTGAGGGCATGCTGAGCCCTTGCGTTGCAAGGGATTTGAACGCTTCCGGCGACAAAACGTGAAAAAGTTTTAAGTAATTGAGTAGAGAAAGAATTGATTGTTTGACGTTCAGAATTGCATATCTGGCATCCTTATGTCTTAAATACGCATCCGAAGATAGATATCGTCTGTAATTTTGTAAATTATTCAAAGGACTTGGACGATGGCGCGAACAATCCGGCGCGCGGGGCAGCATTCGTTTATGTCAAGCACGGAACGCTGGACTATCTGACCACGAAGGGGGCGGCGGAATACCTCAGGATCAGCGCGCATACTTTGAAAAGGTATCGCTCGCGGGATGGAGGGCCTCGGTTCTTGAAGCCGACAAAGCGACGCGTCGTTTATCGCCGCGAGGATCTCGATGACTGGCTTCTTCACAGCGCGGATGAAGCGGAGCGCGAAGTGGAGGCGCAGCGATGAGCAAGCCTCTCGACAAGGCGGCCGCGCCGCGGCTGGCGCAGAGAGTCGACGAAGCGGCAGCCACAATTGGCGTCGGGCGGGATAAGAACTACGGCCCTATCAAGTCCGGTGATCTGGGCGCGCGGAAGTTCGGGTCAGTGACACTCATTGCGCATCAGGATCTAGCGCGGTTCGTGGAAGATCTGCCGGAGCTTGATCTGCGCGATGGAGGATAAGGAGAAAGGCCGCCACCGTGGCACCGGGGCGGCCGATTCTCTGGTGATGCCAACAGACCTTGGCGGGACCGGCGCCACGATCACCACGAAATGAACCGCACGACACGAAAGGTTACACCGCTGGATCGGGGTCAGTAAGGCGCACCAGCACAGAGCGCAAGACCGAGGCGACGGCCGGAGCGCATTTGCACCTTCATCCACAAAACATGCGACGCCGCTGGCGCCGGCCGGGCGCTGTTGAACTTTTGGACGTTGCGGTCGAGCGCCGCTGCTGGGCCACTGCGCGCGCGGTGGTGATGTCGGTGAATGGCAGCGTACCGATTTTATCGACGGGCGATGGGTGGCGTCACATCCCACGGCCTTGCAGAATCTGCTTGGCGACGCGGTGAAGCTACTGGGAAGCGGGTCGAGTGTACCGCCTGATCTGACGGTTTCCGCGTTCGGTCGCGCTGAGGAGTTAATGCGGCTGGCGCCAGATGTGTTCGGGCTGGCCGATCGCACGACAGCGACGACGGTGCTGGCGCCGCTCGGCGGCTTAAATGGCGATGACGTGTGGGGCTCGATCGTTTACACCGCGCCAGCGGCCGAGCCGTTGGAGCAGTACAAAATTGCCGCAGTGTCAGTCCCGGAGCGGGTGCGCGAGCGTCGCCCCAAAACTGCGGAGCTCGATGTGCCGGTGCGCACCATGACAAGCTGGGCGGAACGGTACGAGGAGTTTTCCCGAGCGCTTATGCGCGCGAAAGAGCTGGAGCAGTCCTGATGGGATCCCGCCGCCCAAGACAGCGTAAACAACAAGTAATTCAATCAAAAATTCTGGGTAAAGTGTGTTTCAGCGCGATTCCGATCGGAATATAGCGACCGCGCTCATGTCTAGCTCACGGGAAATAACGGCAAGGGTCTCATTCTGGAAATTAGAGCGCGTTCAAAGAAATCGGAATCAGTGAACGCGCT
>CAZYYQ010000110.1:0-4820 GCA_964651275.1 uncultured Hyphomicrobiaceae bacterium
ATGCGATCATCGAAGCGCGCGCCGATATTGATCATCACGTCGCAGTCATGCATGGCGTTGTTGGCTTCATAGGTACCGTGCATGCCAAGCATCCCGAGCCATTTCGGATCAGCGGCCGGGAACGCGCCCAGCCCCATCAGCGTCGAGGTGACGGGAAAGCCCGTCAGGCCCACGAACTCGCGCAGTAGCGCGCTCGCTTTCGGCCCGGAATTGATGACGCCGCCGCCGGTGTAGAACACCGGGCGCTTGGCCGAGGCGATCAGATCGACGGCCTCGCGGATGGCCTGCTGGTCGCCTTTGATCGCCGGGCGATAGCTCTTGTGGGTGATCTGGTTCGGGCTGATGTACGGCCCTTTGGCGAACTGGATATCCTTGGGGATGTCAACGACGACCGGGCCGGGGCGTCCGTTCTGCGCGACATAAAACGCCTCGTGCATGACGCGCGCGAGATCGTTGATGTCCTTGACCAGATAGTTGTGCTTGGTGCAGGGCCGGGTGATGCCCACGGTGTCGCATTCCTGAAAGGCATCGTTGCCGATCAGGTGGGTGGCGACCTGTCCTGTGATGCAGACAATGGGGATCGAGTCCATGAGCGCATCGGTCAGGCCGGTGACGGCATTCGTCGCGCCCGGGCCGGAGGTTACGAGGACCACGCCGACCTTGCCGCTCGAACGCGCGTAGCCTTCCGCAGCGTGGACCGCGCCCTGCTCGTGGCGTACGAGGTAATGACGCAGCGCGTTCTGCTTGAACATCTCGTCGTAGATCGGCAGCACCGCGCCGCCCGGATAGCCGAAAAGCTGCTCGACACCCTGATCGGCCAGCGCGCGCAAGACGATCTCCGCGCCTGTCATCTGACTGCTCATTCCCAATCGCTCCATGTCGTCGGCGTCAAACTCCGTCACGCCCTTCCCGCTCGGAACTGCGTGCCCCGGACCTCTCTATCAGATTGCACTGCACAATCGCTGCGCAACCTATCCGCATGCCATTGCACGGTCAATAGGCGGGGCGCATGAAAGCGAAGGAATGGCAGTCTCAATGGCAACTTTATTATCGTGAAACGCTTTCCCACGAAATCATATTTCGTCGTAGCCAGGTCAGTTGCCGCTTCGCATAGCGCCGTGTCTCTGTCTTCAAACGCTCCCGCGCCGTTTGCAGATCAATTTCACCGCTCAAGTATGCGCCTAATGGCCGCACCCCGATCGCGCGCATGACCGGCAGATGAGAATCGAGGTCGAGTCGCAGCAGCGCAGCAACTTCGTCGAGCGCGCCTGCGGCCAGCATTGCCTCCGTCCGTGCGTCGCAGGCGCGATAAAGCGCGGTGCGTTCCGGCGCGATCACGTAAGTCTCCGCCCGGCTTTCATCGAGCAGCGGCGTGCCTGCGGACTTGCGCCACTGCACAAGCGAGCAGCCGGTCGCCTCGATCACTTCGAGCGCGCGGACGATCCGCTGCATGTCGGACGGGCGGATTTGCGCCGCCGCTGCCGGATCGCGTTTGGCCAGTTCGGCGTGGAGGGTGGGCGCGGCGTCTCGCTGTGCCCGAGCGCGCCAATGCGCCCGGACCGCTTCGGGGATTTCCGGCACTGGCGACAGGCCCTCAAACAGCGCCTTGAAATATAGCCCGGTTCCGCCGGTGAAGATCGGCACCAGCCCACGCGTCTGCGCTTCCTCCAGGGCGGCAGCGGCATCAGCAAGCCATTGCCCGACCGAATAGGGGTATGCACCGGATCGAAAGCCGTACAGCCGATGTGGTGCGCGCGCCTCGTCGTCGGGGCTCGGCCGCGCGGTCAGGATCGCCAGTTCGCGATACACCTGCATGCTATCGGCATTGATGATAACGCCGCCACGCCGCATAGCGAGGTCCAGCGCGAAAGCGGACTTGCCGCTTGCCGTCGGCCCTGCAATAACGATGGCATGCCTTTGCGTCATTCGATCTTTCCTGCGCTGTCGCGCGGCTTGCGCCAGATTTCCTCCGGCATGAATCCGTGATGTCTCATGTCCTCCTTCTCATGACGCCGAAGGCTGATGACCAGCTTGCAGCGCTGGCCGGACGCGCGGCCGATCTGCTGTCAGCGGCCGGGGACATCACCTGGCTGGCCCCGGACACGGCCGCCGAGATCATGTTGCCCGCTGCGCCCGCCGACGCAGTCGCTGAATGGCACGACGCCGTGAAGGAGCTTGTCGGCGATAACGCCGTGGATCATGCGATCGTTCCGGTCGCTCACCGCCGCAAGCGACTGCTTGTTGCCGATATGGACAGTACCATTATCGCCCAGGAGTGCCTCGATGAAGTGGCGGATGCGGTCGGCGTCAAACCGCAGGTTGCCGCGATCACCGAGCGCGCCATGCGCGGCGAACTCGACTTCGCCGAGGCGCTGCGAGAACGCATTTCGCTCGTGCGCGGGCTGCCCGAGGCCGCACTCGCCGAAGTGCTGGAGGAGCGGATCACCCTCAACCCCGGCGCGCGGGAACTGGTCGGGACGATGCGCGCGCACGGCGCTTTCACCATCCTCGTTTCGGGCGGCTTCACCTTCTTCACCGGCGCAGTCGCGGCGCGGGCAGGCTTCGACATGCATCGCGGAAACACCCTCGAATTCACCGAAGGCAAGCTTGCCGGCGTCGCAGAGCCGATCCTCGGGCGCGAGACCAAGCGCGACACGCTGATCACGCAGGCCGCGACGCTCGGCGTAGCGCGGGAGGATACGCTTGCGGTCGGAGATGGTGCCAACGATCTCGACATGCTCGAGGCCGCTGGGCTGGGCGTCGCCTATCACGCCAAGCCGGTGGTGGCCGAACGGGCCGACGTTTGCATCAGGCACTGTGATCTTCGCGCGCTGCTCCATGTGCAAGGCTATTCCAGAGCTGAGTTCATGACGGATTGATGCCTTGAGGTTGCGGCGCGTGAGCATTTGCATCGCCTGACTATTTTGGCTATCTACGCCTGAAGATCGATCATCGCCGAGTCCGGCTAGAGCACTTTCAGCAAAAAGCCTGTCCCGGACTTGATCCGGGATGGGCACCGGTTTTGCGTCAGAAAGTGTCACAAAACAACAAGTTAGAGCGCGTTCACTGACTCTGAATTCATTGAATGCGCTCTAATTCTGGTGCTCTCAAGCGCCAAGACTGCAAAATTGGACGGCCTTGGGACCGGGAGAAAACTCTTGAATATTTGCATGATCGGCGCGGGTTATGTCGGGCTCGTCTCGGCGGCGTGCTTTTCCAATTTCGGTTGGCATGTCCACTGCATCGACAAGGACGAAGCGAAAGTCGCGGGAATCCTGAACGGCGTGATGCCGATCTACGAGCCGGGGCTCGACGATCTGGTCGATCGAAACATAAACGCCGGCCGCCTGCGCTTTTCCACTGACTTGGCGCAAGCTGTCCGGGAAGCCGATCTGGTGTTCCTCGCGGTCGGCACGCCGATGCGCCGCGGCGATGGCTATGCCGATCTCAGCTATGTCCATCAAGCTGTGGCAGAGCTTGCGCCGCATCTGGAGGGCTTTACGGTCATCACCACCAAGTCGACCGTGCCCGTCGGCACAAGCCGCGAGATCGAGAAACGGCTGCGCGAGCTGCGCCCCGATGCCGACTTCGCGGTGTGTTCCAACCCCGAATTTTTGCGCGAAGGCTCGGCGATTCAGGACTTCACGCATCCCGACCGCGTTCTGGTCGGCGTCGATGACCCCCGTGCGCAGACAATGATGGAGCGCGTCTACGAGCCGTTGCGGCTGCGCAGCGCGCCCGTGATTTTCGTCGGGCGCGAGTCCGCGGAGCTGGCAAAATATGCCGCGAATGCGTTCCTCGCGATGAAGATCAGCTTCATCAACGAGATCGCCGATCTGTGCGAAGAGGTCGGCGCGGACGTGCAGCAGGTGGCGACTGCCATCGGTTCGGATGGGCGTATCGGCGACAAGTTCCTGCATCCCGGGCCGGGCTTCGGCGGGTCCTGCTTCCCGAAAGACGTGTCTGCGCTGGTGCGCACCGGGCGGGAGGCGCGTGCGCCGCTTTCCCTCGTTGAACAGGTGGAGAAGGTCAACAACGAGCGCAAGATCGCCATGATTGCGCGGATCGAGCGCGCGGCGGGCGGCGGCGTGCGCGGGCAGACCATCGCAGTGCTCGGCGTCACCTTCAAGCCCAACACGGATGACATGCGTGAAGCGCCGAGTCTGGTGATCCTGCCGATGCTGATCGAGCGTGGTGCGCGCATACGCGCCTACGATCCGCAAGGCCGCGCGAATGCCGAGGCACTGCTGCCCGGCGTTGAGTGGGCTGATGGCACCCTGGAGGCCGCCGAGGGCGCGGATGTGCTTGTGATCCTGACGGAATGGAACGAGTTCCGCGCGCTGAACCTGCGTGCGCTCAAGCAGCGGATGCGTGGCAGGATCATTGTCGATCTGCGTAATGTCGTGCGCCCCGACGATGCCATCGCGGAAGGGTTTCAGTATTCCGGGATCGGACGGCCGAAGGGGATGGCGATCGCCTCGTGCGAACCTTTTGAAGAGAGCGCTGAGCCGATCCCCGAACATTTGTCTGCGACATCGGGCATCACGTAGCCCAGCGGCGCATAAGCCGCGCTCTGCACTCGGCATGGCGCATCTTCACGCATAGGCCAAAACGTAGGCGGGAATCTCGTAGCGTTTCTCCGAAAAGCTGCTGTGTTGGATGTCGGACCTACTGGCCGGGCCAGAATGCGCCGCGGCCATCCATCACAGAGCTGAACGAACGCGTGCGGCGACGCTTGGCCCGCTGCCGGTGCGCGCGCGCACGACGTGCCCGTCGCTGAGCCTCGGCCCGCGATGCGCTTGTGCGAGTCGTGCGCGGTT
>CAZYYQ010000110.1:4920-6787 GCA_964651275.1 uncultured Hyphomicrobiaceae bacterium
CGTGCCCGTCGCTGAGCCTCGGCCCGCGATGCGCTTGTGCGAGTCGTGCGCGGTTCCTCGCGCGCGGCAGTGCGCGTCGCTGGCTGTTCCGGCTTCGCCTCGGGTTCTGGCTGCCGTGCCACCCGGTTTTCATCGGGTTCCGGCATTGGCTCGCCACGCATCCAAGGGGGAAGATAGGATGGGCGTTTTTTCAGCGCTTCGACACCGCCGCCCGGCTCGAGGGCGGCCACCTTGGGTCGGGACTCGCCCGCAACAGCGCCGCCTGCGCAGAAGCGGTCCGGTGCCTTGCGCGCCGAACTCAGCAGCGCCCGGGTCGGCTGCTTCAAGGGCAGCTTCGCGTTCGCCGCGCGATTGAAACGCGCCACTGCATTCCGGCTCATTGGCCCCCAGATGTTATCCACTCGACCGGGATAACAGCCCAGACGCGCCAATTCCCGCTGCACCGTGGCGGCGAAGTCCGGTCCCGGCGGCATCAGACTCAGACCTTCTTCCTCACCGCTGGAGAGTGCTGTTTTCTGCTCGCCTTCTGTAACGACCACGCGCACGTCCGTCGTGGTGGCGTCGCCCGTCTTCGGGGCTGGAAGCGGGATCGTCTGTTTACCTTGCACTGACAGATCTGCGATCTGAATTTCCGGTTTCACACCCTTTTCGTCCGTCTCGGCAACCCGACGAGCAGACGCAGCGCTGTCGGCGCGCCCGGCGTCAGACTTCGCGGCCACACCATCTTTCTCGTGAACCGAAGACCGCGCGAGGTCGATCTTGATAGGGGGAGCCGACTTGCCTGAGTTCAGCGCCTCGGCACCGAGGTCGCCCTTGGCAGGCGCCTCTCCATCCGTCTGTATCGGCGGCTGGCCGGAACGGGCCGTCATGAAGAGCAAAGCCAAAAACGCAGACAACGCGACCGGACGCCACATGATCGCTGCTCCAAATGCAACAGACAACACCGTCCTCCCGAAGCTTGATGCCAAGGAGGATGACTTTCAAAGGATGATAACAGGACTATACGCCCAAAAAATCCGAGGCGATAGGGGCAGACCATTAAAAATGGCGTGAATGTGGATGGCGAAGGGAAATACCTTGTGTAGCGAGGTGTAGAGAGCGTTTACCGCGTCAGGTAATTCAGGCTGAACAGGTTGTCGTCGTCCACCCAGGCATGGGCATGGGTCCAGCCGGCGCGTTGCGCCATCTCGGTAATCTCACCAAGCGCGTATTTGTGCGAATTCTCCGTGTGAATGCGCTCGCCGCGCTCGAACGCGAAGTGCCGGCCCAGTATGCTCACATCCTGGTCTTCCCGGCTGGTGATGTAGATTTCGACCCGCCCGGCGTCCGGGTTGTAAATAGCCTCATGGGCGAACTTTTCCGTATCGAAAGAGCCGTCGAGTTCGCGGTTGATACGCCTCAAGAGATTGAGGTTGAACGCCGCAGTCACGCCCTCGCTGTCATCATAAGCGGGGATCAGGATCGACTCGTCCTTCTTCAAGTCAACGCCAATCAGCAGCGCGCTACCGCGTCCCAACATTTCGGCCGCATTGTTGAGGAAACCGACGGCCTCTTCATGACCCAGGTTGCCGATGGTCGAGCCGGGGAAAAACCCGATCCGGCGCGCGTCCGCGATGGTGCCAGGCAGGCGGATGGAAGCATTAAAATCCCCTGTCACCGGGATGACGTCAAGGTCGGGAAAGCGCTCGCGCAGCCGCTCGGCCGCCTCGGACAGCGCGGCCGGCGAGATGTCGATCGCCACATAGGTACGCAGGTCCGACATCGCCGCGATCAGGATCTCGGTTTTTCGGCTGGAGCCGGAGCCGAATTCGACGATCGCCGTGTCCGGGCCGGCGAGCGCCGCGATTTCGCCCGCGTGGCGCTCCAG
>CAZYYQ010000111.1:0-6744 GCA_964651275.1 uncultured Hyphomicrobiaceae bacterium
GTACCGGCACCAACGCCGCCGGCGCACGGAGGCGCGATGTTTGGACGTAGCTATTATCTGTTTTCCCTGCTCGGCTTCCGCATCGGGCTGGACGCGTCATGGTTCATCCTCGCCTTCCTGATCGTCTGGTCCCTGTCGACCGGTTACTTCCCCGCGGTGGTTCCCGGTCTTGCGCAGACCGACTATCTCTGGATGGGCGTGCTTGGCGCGCTCGGGCTTTTCGCTTCGCTGATCTTTCATGAGTTGGCCCATGCCGTCGTCGCGCGGCAGTACAAGCTGCGAATCTCCGGCATTACGCTGTTTGTGTTCGGCGGGGTGGCGCAACTCGAAGAGGAACCGCGAACAGCCGGAGCGGAGTTCTTCGTGGCGATCGCGGGCCCCATCGCGAGCGTCCTGCTCTCCGGCATGTTCTTCGCACTGAGCGGCAGCGGGCTACTTTCCGGCGTCGAGTCGCTGCTGGCCGTGGTCGCCTATCTCGCTCTGATCAATTTCGTGCTCGCTGCCTTCAACATGGTGCCGGCGTTTCCGCTTGATGGCGGGCGCATTCTGCGGGCGATCCTGTGGTGGTGGAACGGCAACATGGCAAAGGCCACCCGCATGGCAGCTACGGTGGGCGGCGGGCTTGGCATCGCGCTGATGGCGTTCGGCGCCTACAACGCCTTCACGGGCATCGTCGTCGCGGGCATGTGGCAGATCCTGATCGGATTTTTCATTTACCGCGCCGCGGGTGCCGCGCGTGCGCAGGCAGGCTCGCTGCCCGGTCCCGGCAATGCGCATGTCGGGCATATCGTCGAGCCTGACCCGCCCGTCATTCCCGGCGACGCGTCGCTGGCCACCGCTGCGGACGACTATTTCTACCGGCTGCGCCCGCGCGTGTTTCTCGTGCACGAAGGCGAGCGCGCGATCGGGACGCTGAGCCTAGGCGACTTTGCCCATGTGCCGCGCGCGCAGTGGAGCGATATTCCGGTGCGCCAGGTTGCCCAGCCGATGGACAAACAGCCGATGGCGCGCCCCGAAGAGCCTGCCAGCGAGGTGCTCAAGCGCATGGTTCGCGAGGGGAACACGCATGTCGTGATCGTGGACAACGGGCGTGTGGCGGGGGTCCTGAGCCGTCGAGACATCATGGATTTCGTCGAGCCACGGGATAATGGCGATGCCGCAGAGGCGGGCGTGAGCCGGGCGAAGTGAGCGGCTCCTCCCCCTTGCAATCGACTGGCGTTTACGCCTCAAGAACGAATTTAGAGACGCGATGACGGCGGCCACCTGCTTCGGGGCCGGCATGTGCTTCGGGAACGGCAATTCTGGAAGATCGGTAAGTTAGAGGAGTTCTGCGTAATGGGAAATTTGCGATCCGCAATCACGGTTGCGGCCTCCGTTGCCGTGGCCAATATCGCCACGCAGTTCGCGCATGCTCAAGAGAAACCAAGGATCATCTCGGCATTTCACGGCGTGGACGATGCGCGCCCCGTGCGGGCCATGCAAAGCTGCAATCTGCCTGCTAACCAAACCGTTGACGGTATGCCTCTGGTGTTTTCGGTCGAAATCGACCAGTCAACGCTCGCGGCGAGCGACATACGCGTCCAACTCTCGGATGGGCGCGAGGTGACCCCGATTTGCGCGACCACGGGGCCAGCCGATGAGGAGAATGAAGATCGCACCATTCTTCTGGGTGGTGATTTCGGTGACAGTGAAGATGTCGTTCCAGTGAGCGCAAGTATCGTCGGCGATCTCCTCGGAGAAGCGCCGGATGATGGCGCATTGCAACTCAAGGGGCTGAAAATATCGGTCACGCCGTTCGATGCCGGACCAAGCATCCTGATTGCCGAGATGATCACGGACGATGAACTTGAACTTGAGGCTACACGCCAGAGAATGGGCGAGGCATGCCCGTCGCCAGCAACCAGACAGGCCATTCGACTCATCTGGAGCGGCGGCGTCACGAACAACAACCGCGAGTTGCGCCTGCCGCGTCTCAGGTTCTACGAGGTCCAGATTGTTGGGGCTGATGGCACGGCGGAGTGGTTCACGCCTTATGCCATGGGTGATCTCAATGACTGGGACAACAATCAGGACTTGTGCCTCGACCGCGATGGGACGCCAAGCGCCGTGCGCGTGGCCGCGGAAACCGTGTCCGACCCTGCCGGGCACTGGAATGAGGCTCAGGAGATTGCTGTCATGGGGCGTTAACACCGGCGCTCGCACTCCGGCCACAATTATCTTCGATGCCCTTCGCGTTGCACTCAGCCGTCCACCGCCACTCCCTTCTGAAAACATCGAACCCCTTAGTCGGATTGAAAAACCATGACCGGAAAACTCAAGTTCTCTGTCCTGCTTGCGTCAACTGCCCTGCTGTCAGTCATGATCGCCGCACAGGCCAATGCCGATCCAGAACGCGAGCAGGCGCAGGCCAATTTCGTTGAGGCCGACGTCAACCAGGACGAGCAACTCGATTTGGCTGAGTTTACAACCTTCATCAATCTCAACGCGGATCACGGCCTGGGGCGGGCCGCAAGCGTCCGGACCTTTGGCATGCATGGCCGAGCCTTCGGTCGGGTGGACGCGAACGGTGATGGTGTGGTGACAAAACAGGAAATCGCCGAGCAAGCCCAGCGTTGAAGTCCGGGAAACATGGCGGCGGCTGGGTCATTCTGCGCGGGATAGGCCAACCCAACGAATGCGTCCGGAACTCGGGTGCACAGTTGCCTCCGTTTCTTCCATGTCGGTCCCGGCGGCCATTTCCTAAATGGGGGGCAACGGCACAGCAGGCTGGATGACGCGCCGATCCCCTTGCATTCGCCGGTTGTTTACGCCATAAGGTTTGGCACGGGCGCGAAGCGCCATTCTCGATACGTTAGCGGGCGTAGCTCAGGGGTAGAGCATTACCTTGCCAAGGTAAGGGTCGTGAGTTCGAATCTCATCGCCCGCTCCATTTCGTCACTCGCCATGATGAGCACGAATAGGCCATAGCGCCTGATCCGCAGGGGATGCTTGTCAGCCCTGCGCAAGACGGGTCTGGTGTATGGCAAGTTCCAACGACAAATCCCCGCCATTGATTCGAGATTGCTCGAACCTCACAAAATCGAGACCCGTCAAGAGCGGCATTAGACCGAAACGCAGCCCATGCAGACCCGCGGCACGCGGCTGATGCCGCCCGACCTCACAACCCTCCGATCTGATAGTATCGCATAATGACCGACCAACCCGAGCAGCAGCGTCCCGATATCGAGAAGGTTCTTGGAACAGACCGGTCGCAAGGCCGCCGCTGGCTTTCGGCGCGGCGGCTTGCACTCGTGGTTGTGGCGTTGATCGCGCTTGCAACGGCGGGCTATGCGCTGTCCCTCTGGGGCAGCCCGGCATCCGATGCGCGTTTCATCACGGCGCCGGTGACCCAGCAGGATATGACCGTAATGGTCAACGCAACGGGTTCGCTTCAGCCCACCAACGTCGTGGATATTTCAAGCGAGCTTTCCGGCACCATCCGCAAGGTTCACGTCGATTACAACTCGAGAGTTGTTGCAGGACAGGAACTGGCTGAACTCGATACCGACAAGCTGGAGGCCGAAGTCGACAGCAAGCGTGCAAGACTTGCCGCAGCGAAAGCAAGGGTTACGGATGCCGAGGCGACGATGGTGGAAAAGGAACTCGAATACGCCAGAAAGCGCCAGCTTGCGGTCCGGCAGGTGGTGTCCCAGCACGATCTCGAAGTGGCCAAGGCTGCGTTTGAGCGCGCGACGGCGGCAGTAGAGAGCGCCAAGGCGGATGTGCGCGCAGCCGAAGCTGAACTGAAGCTCAGCGAAACCAATCTGTCCAAGGCCTGTATCTGTTCGCCGATCGACGGCACGGTACTCGCACGCAATGTGGATCCCGGCCAGACAGTTGCCACGAGCCTGCAGGCACCCGTGCTCTTCACGATTGCCGAAGACCTCACGGAGATGGAAGTGCAGGTCGATGTCGATGAGGCCGATGTCGGGCAGGTGCGAGAAGGCCAGAACGCGACCTTTACGGTCGATGCCTATCCCGGCCGGACATTTTCCGCGCAGATCAGCGCGTTGCGCTATGGCTCTGAGACCGTGCAGGGCGTAGTAACCTACAAGGCGGTGCTGAGCACCGAAAATCCCGGCCTGCTACTGCGCCCGGGCATGACTGCGACGGCCGATATCGTGGTGCAGCAGCTTGACAATGTGCTCGTCATCCCAAATGAGGCGCTGCGCTATGTTCCCAAACAAGCGGGCAAGGGTGATAAGCGCAGCTTCATCCGGCGGCTGTTGCCAGGCCCGCCTTCGCGTAATCGCAGGCCGCCGAGCGAGCGTACTGCGACCGGTCCACAGCGCACGATCTGGGTTCTTGGTGGGGATGGGCCGAAGGCGGTTCAGGTGACGATCGGACCGACCGATGGCAGGCGGACGCAGATCGCCGATGGTGACGTCAAACCGGGTCAGAAGGTGATCGTCGACACGCAAACCGCTAGTGCGCGCGAGAGATGAGATGGCCGAGGCCGCCGCACAGAAGGGACCGCTGATCGAGTTGATCCGCGTTAGCAAGGTCTACGGCTCGGGCGATGCACAGGTCCGCGCGCTCGATGGCATCGACCTCGGCATCGGCGAGCGGGAGTTCGTCGCGATCATGGGGCCGTCGGGTTCGGGCAAATCGACGGCGGCAAACATCATCGGCTGCCTCGACGAGCCGACCACCGGCGTTTATCGCTTCATGGGAGTCGATGTCACCGGCCTGTCGCGCAACCAGCGCGCGCTGCTGCGCAGGAATTACCTCGGGTTCGTGTTTCAGGGCTTCAATCTGCTGCCGCGTACCTCGGCCATTGAGAATGTCGAGCTTCCGCTGATCTATCGCGGCGTGGACCGGTCAGAGCGGCTGCGGCTGGCCATGCAGGCGCTGGAGCGTGTCGGCCTTGGCGACCGCGCCCGCCACACGCCGGGCGAGTTGTCCGGCGGCCAGCAGCAGCGCGTCGCCATCGCGCGGGCCATCGTCGCCAGTCCGTTTGTCCTGCTCGCTGACGAGCCCACCGGCAATGTCGATACGAATACCAGCCATGAGATCATGCACCTGATGACCAGCCTCAATCGCGAACAGGGCATCACGGTCATCATGGTCACTCACGAGCAGGACATGGCTGAATATGCCGACAGGATCGTCCGCTTCGTCGATGGGCATATCGAGTTGGACACTTGGAAAGAGGAAGCCGCCGCGTGTTCTACGAGACCCTGAAACTGGCGCTCCAAGCGATCATGCGCAACGCGCTGCGCTCATTCCTCACTCTGCTTGGGGTCGTGATCGGCGTGGGCGCGGTTATCGCGATGGTGACAGTCGGCAAGGGGACGACCGCGCAGGTGGAGGCCGAAATGGAGCGGCTTGGGTCGAACCTGCTGTTCGTTCGCCCCGGTCAGTTCGGTCCCGGACGCTCGAGCGCGCAGGCCAAGCCGTTCGACGCCGATGATATCGAGGTGATGCGCGAGCAACTGCGCAGCGTGCGCGCGGTCGCGCCGGTCGCGCGCAATAGCTACACGGTTGTGTTTGGCTCAGAGAGCCGGTCTGTGACCATCATCGGCACGGACAACAACTATTTCATCACGCAGGACCTGGACATTGAGCGCGGACGTGGCTTCCTGGAGGGTGAGTTGCGCAGCGGCCTCGCGGTCTGCCTGATCGGCGAGACAGTGCGCGAGGAGATGTTCGGCTCGACCGAGCCGATCGGCCGGCGCATACGCGTGAACAAGGTGTCCTGCGAGGTGATCGGCATCCTGGAGGAGAAGGGCGAGTCGAGTTTCGGCCGCGACCAGGATGACGTCGTGCTGATGCCGTTGCGCACCTATCAGCGCCGCATCGCGGGAAATGCCGATATCGGATCGATCTACGTGTCGGCTACCAACAAATCGCTGACCGGCAAGGTGCAGGCGGATATAGAGTGGCTGCTGCGCGAGAGACGCAACATCCGCGCCGGAGAAGACGATGATTTCGGTGTGGCGGACATGCAGCAGATCGCCGCCACGCAGACTCAAACTACCTCAATCCTGACGGTTCTGCTAGCCGCTGTCGCGGGCGTCAGCCTGCTGGTCGGCGGGATCGGCATCATGAACATCATGCTCGTGTCGGTGACCGAGCGGACCCGCGAAATCGGCATCCGGCTCGCCATCGGGGCAAAGGAATCTCAGGTGCTGATGCAGTTCCTCGTGGAGGCGGTCGTCCTTTCGCTTATGGGCGGCGTCATCGGCATCGTGCTGGGGCTTGGCCTGGCGGGTCTCGCGGCACAAGCGATGAAGATTCCCTTCATTTTCGATCTTCAGATCATGTTGATTTCTTTTGCCTTTTCAGCGCTGGTCGGGATCATCTTCGGCTACTTCCCCGCGCGCCGCGCCGCGCAACTGAACCCGATCGACGCCTTGCGCCACGAGTGAGAACGAGCGGGAGGCGCATTGCGCGCCAAGCTGTGATCCCGCCGGCGGTTCAGCCTTTCCCGGCGAACGCATCATAGGCGCGCAGCGCCTCGCCGCCATAGACCATCGACGGCCCGCCGCCCATGTGGACGGCCACACCAATCGCCTCGGCAACTTCCTCGCGGCTAGTGGGGCGAATTTGACATTTGAGTCCCGCTTGCGGCCGGGCTCTCGCTCAAATGTCAAATTCAAAAGCTCCACTAGAATCAGAAGCTTGCTAGTGGTCCTTGTGATTCAGACATTTGCCCGGGCGGGTGCTGCTATGGGATGCAAATGTCTGAATCGGACCACTAGC
>CAZYYQ010000112.1:0-6515 GCA_964651275.1 uncultured Hyphomicrobiaceae bacterium
TCGGGCGCACCGAAATCACCGAAACCGCCTTCGCCGGCGTGTGGTGGGTCAAGGAGCTGAACGCGGATGGCGAGACGCTGAGCGAGCATATCGAGATCGCGCAAGTGCCGCTGATCGTGCAAGCCCACACAGACGACATGCGCGCTGCCGCGCAAAGGCTCGCGGCGCGCGATACCAGCGAACGAAACGAACCGGAACCGCCGACAAGCAGTCTGAATGGCGCGGCGGGCTTATGCGGACACGGAGGAGAGCCGTCATGACGAGAGACCGCCCGACAATCGGCGAGGAAATGCGCGAACGCGGCATCAGCCGGCGTGCGCTGTTGAAATACTGCTCTGCGGTCGCCGCAACGATGGCGATGCCTGCGGGGCTGGTGCCGGCCATGGCCCAGCAGGTCGCGGATTCGCGTCGCCTGTCGGTGATCTGGCTATCCTGCCAGGAATGCACCGGCTGCATCGAATCACTCACCCGCGTGTTCGCCCCGACCATCGACACGCTGCTGTTCGACTTCATTTCGCTCGACTACCAGGAGGCGCTGCAAGCCGCCGCCGGCGAAGCCGCGGAAGAAGCGCTTGCCATGGCGGTCGAGGAGAACAAAGGCAAGTTCGTGCTGCTGGTCGATGGTTCGATCCCGACCGCAGACGGCGGCATCTACTCCACCGTCAACGGCCACACCAATATCGAGTCGCTGAAGAAACTGGCGGCGGATGCGGCGGCGGTGGTCAGCATCGGCACCTGCGCGGCCTATGGCGGCGTCGGCGCAGCCTACCCGAACCCGACCGGCGCAGTGGGCGTGGACAAGATCCTGACCGATCGTCCGGTGGTCAACGTACCCGGCTGCCCGCCGATCCCCGAAGCGATGGCAGGCGTCCTCACCAGCTTCCTCACTTTCGGAGAACTGCCCGAACTGGACCACTATGGCCGGCCCAAGGCGTTCTTCGCCGAAACCATCCACGATCGCTGCTACCGCCGTCCGTTCTACGATCAGGGCAAGTTCGCCAAGTCGTTTGACGACGAAGGGGCGCGCGCGGGCTGGTGCCTTTATGAGCTGGGGTGCAAGGGGCCGATCACCCACAACGCCTGCGCCACCGTGAAATGGAACCAGGGCTTCACCTTCCCGATCCAGTCGGGACATGGCTGCATCGGCTGTTCCGAACCCAATTTCTGGGACAAGGACAGCTTCTACACGCCGCTTTCCGCTGGCCAGTGGGGCTCCGCTGAATCCATCGCCATCGCCGCAGCAGCGGGCGCGGCCGTGGGCGGCGTCGCCTCGGTCGCATCGCGCATCAACCAGAAACGCCTCGCCAAGGAAGATCAGTCATGACCCTGCTCGATTTTGCTCGCGGCCCGGCGATGGAAGTCGCCATCGCCATTTTCGCCTTCGGGATGCTCTGGCGGATCGTCGGCGTGTTCCTGCTGCCCCAGCGCGGCGACAAGTCGACCCCGCGCCGGCGCTTCGCCTTCATCGGCGGCATTCGCGGCCTGTGGGTGCATCTGTGGCCCTACAAGCCGTTCGCGCCGAAGGTCGCCACGCAATACGCGGTCGGTTATGTGTTCCATATTGGCCTGTTCGCGGTAATCCTGCTGTATGCGCCGCATGTGCTGTTCTTCAAGAGCTTCCTCGGCTTCGGCTGGCCGACCCTGCCAAACGGCGTGATCACATTCCTCGGCATGCTCACGTTGATCGCGCTGATCGTCACGCTGATAAAGCGGCTCACCGACCCGGTGATGCGGCGTATCTCGAACTTCGATGATTACGCGACCTGGTTCGTGACCGTCGCACCGCTTGTGACCGGCTTCGCGGCCAAGTTCAATCTCTGGCCCATCTACGAGACCGGGCTGGCGGTCCATCTGCTGAGCGTCTGGCTGCTGCTGATCTACTTCCCGTTCGGCAAGCTGATGCACGCGGTCTGGTTCGCCTCGACGCGCTACGCCACCGGCACGCGCTTTGAACGCAAGGGAGGTCTGGCATGACCGACATCGCCATGGACACCGCCACGTCGCGTTTCGACGCGCAGGGCGAATACACCGACGATCAGCGCGTCGAACGTGCGATGCGCAACTTCGCAAAGGATTTCGGGCGCACCGCCGCGCTTTATATGGAGGCGTGTATTCATTGCGGCGCCTGCGCCAAGGCGTGCCATTTCTACACAGCGACCGAAGATCCGAAATACACGCCGATCCTGAAGATCGAGCCATTCAAGCAGGCCTACAAGCGCGAGGCAGGGCCACTGGCGTTCTTCTACAAGGCGTTCAACCTGAAGCCGAAGGTCACGGTGGACGAACTGCAGGAATGGCAGGAACTGCTCTATGACAGTTGCACGATGTGCGGGCGCTGCACGCTGATCTGCCCGATGAGCATCGACATCGCCCATCTCGTGCGCATGGCCCGCCACGGCATGAGCGAGGCGGGTCTGGTCCCGCAGGACCTGTTCGAGCGCGCCGAGGCGCAAAGCCGCCCGGCCGGGCTGCCCGGCGCGTCGCCCGACGAGTTCATCGACCGCGCGCAAGCGCTTAGCGAGCAGCATGGCGTCAAGATCAACATCGACAAGCCGAAGGCCGAGGTCATGGTCTGCACCTCGCAGGCCGAGTTGACCAAGTACGGCGACGCGATGGCCGCGACCGCGAAGATCCTCAACGCCATGGGCCTCGACTGGACCTACAGCACCAAGGGCTACGAGACCAGCAACTACGGCATCGTCTCGGGCAACGAGGCGTGGCAGCGCGCGGCAACGTCCAAGCTGATCGACGCGGCCAAGGAGCTTGGCGCAACGACGATGGTGCTTCCCGAATGCGGCCACGACTATCAGGCGATGCGCTGGGAAGGCGCGAATGTCTATGGCGAACGTCTGCCGTTCCGGGTGCTGCACATCGCCGAGCTTATGGCCGAGGGCGTCGAATCCGGCGCGCTGAAATTCCGCCAGCTCGATACCAGCGTCACCTTCCACGACCCGTGTCAGGTCTCCCGGCGCGGCGGGGCGGCGGAAGCGCCGCGCGTGGTGCTGGAGGCGCTCGGGCTCGACCTGCGTGAGCCGTTCAGCCCGGAAGAAATGAACTGGTGCTGCGGCGGCGGAGGCGGCGTCATCGACATCCGCCGGGCCGATGAGCTGCGCTACAAGGCGTTCGACATCAAGAAGCGGCAACTCGAAGCGACCGGCGCGGACAAGCTCGTCACCACCTGCGCGTCCTGCCGCCGGCAGTTCGACGACGCCGGCGCCCATTTCAAATGGGACAAGGACATGAACAGTCTCGTCGTCATGGCGGCGAACAACCTGATTGAGGAGTAGTGGCATGGCCACCGAAACAGCAGGCGAACGGCTCGTTGTCGATCCGGTAACGCGGATCGAGGGGCACCTTCGCATCGAAGCCGAGACCGGCGAAGACGGCACGATCAACAAGGCGTACAGCTCCGGCACGATGGTGCGCGGGATCGAGATCATCCTGCGTGGCCGCGACCCGCGCGACGCCTGGGCTTTCGCCCAGCGCATCTGCGGGGTCTGCACGCTGGTGCACGGCATGGCCTCCATCCGCTCGGTCGAGGACGCGCTGAACTATCCGATCCCGCCAAACGCAAACCTGATCCGCAACCTGATGATCGCCGCGCAGTATGTGCACGACCATGTCATGCACTTTTATCATCTGCACGCGCTCGACTGGGTCGATGTGGTCTCCGCGCTCAGCGCCGACCCAAAGGCGACGTCCGAACTGGCGCAGTCGATCTCGTCCTATGAAAAATCCTCCCCGGGCTATTTCGCCGACATCCAGAAGCGGGTGAAGGGTTTGGTCGATTCCGGCCAGCTTGGCATCTTCGCCAACGCGTATTGGGGCCATCCGGCCTACAAGCTGCCGCCCGAAGCGAACCTGATGGCGGTTGCGCATTACCTGGAGGCGCTCGCCTGGCAGCGCGAGGTGGTGAAGCTGCACGCCGTGTTCGGCGGCAAGAACCCGCACCCGAACTTCGCCGTCGGCGGCGCGCCCACGGCCTTTAGCGGCGGCGCCGGCGGCTCGGGCGCGACAGCGTTCAACGATGTCGGCCTGCAGCAGGTGCGCACTGTCATTGAGCAAATGCAGAAATTCGTCGACCAGGTGTATGTGCCGGACACGCTGGCGATCGCGGGCTTCTACAAGGACTGGTTCACGCGCGGGGAAGGCACCGGCAACTTCCTCACCGTCGGCGAATTCCCGGAAAATGGCAAATCCGATCCGGCAAGCCTGCTGATCCCCGCCGGGGTGATCCTCGACCGCGACGTATCGAAGGTCATCCCGATTGATCTGTACGATGAGAGCCAGATCCAGGAGTTCGTGTCGCATTCCTGGTACGACTATTCGGTCGGCAAGGATACCGGGCTGCACCCGTTCGACGGCGAGACCGCGCTGAACTATACCGGACCTAAACCGCCGTATAGCCAGCTTGATGTCGAGAAGGAATATTCCTGGCTGAAGTCGCCGCGCTGGCGCGGCAAGCCGATGGAGGTCGGGCCGCTCGCGCGCGTGCTGATGCTCTACGCCACCGGCCACGAACCAACCCGCGAACTCGCCAATTACGCGCTAAAGACGCTCGATGCGCCGCTCGAGGCAATGTTCTCCACGCTCGGGCGCACCGCCGCGCGCACGCTGGAGACCAAGATCATCGCCGATCAGATGATGACCTGGTACGAAAATCTCGTTGCTAATCTGCGAGCGGGCGATCAGCGCACGTTCAACGAGGATTTGTGGAACCCCGACACCTGGCCCGCGCAGGCCAAGGGCGTCGGCTTCATGGAGGCGCCGCGCGGCGCGCTCACGCACTGGTCGGTGATCGAGAACGGCAAGCTGTCAAATTATCAGGCGGTAGTGCCGAGCACATGGAACGCCGGGCCGCGCGACAGCCTGGGACAATGGGGGCCATACGAGGCCGCGCTGATGGACAATCACAAGCTTCACGACCCCAAGCAACCGATCGAGATCCTGCGCACGATTCATAGCTTCGACCCGTGCCTGGCCTGCGCGGTGCATATGGTTGGCCCGGACGGCGAAGATCTTGTTACAGTACAGGTGTCGTGACTGAAGCGCGGCGGGGTGAACCTTGCCGCGGAAAAACGTTCCGGGAGTTGAAACGCTGCAACGAAATCTGATGGAGGAGCGCGTGGGCGCCCCTGCCGAGGGGCTGCCCACGCATGCGCCGAAGACCGGTGACCTGCCGGGCTTTCTGGCTGATATACGCGCCGTACTGCCTGAAGCGGCGATCATCACCGATCCGCTGCGCACTTTCGCCTATGGCACGGACGCCAGCCTTTATCGGCTGACCCCGCAGGCTGTGCTCCGCCCGAGCGACGAGGCCGAAGTGGCCACGATCCTGCGCGCTGCCGCCGAGCGCCGCGTCCCGCTCACCTTCCGCGCGGCCGGCACCAGTTTGTCGGGCCAGGCGGTCACTGATTCTGTCCTCGTGCAGATCGCCGAAGGCTGGCGCGGCTGGAATATCTCGGATGGCGGCCAGCGCATCACGCTTGGACCCGCAGTGGTGGGCGGCCACGCTAACACCTTGCTTCGACCCTATCGTCGGCGTTTAGGCCCGGACCCGGCCTCCATTGACTCCGCCCAGATTGGGGGTATCGCGGCCAACAACGCCAGCGGCATGTGCTGCGGCGTAGCGCAGAATACCTATCACACAGTCGACTCCATGCGCGTCATGCTGTGGGACGGCACGCTGCTCGACACCGGCGACGCCGGCAGCCGCGCGGCCTTTGCGCGCAGCCACGCCGGCCTTATGGACGGACTCTCGCAACTTGCGAGCGAAATCCGCGCTGATCCGGCGCTCGCCAAGCGAATCGCACGCAAATTCGCCATCAAGAACACCTGCGGCTACAGCCTCAACGCCCTGATCGACTTCGACGATCCCGTCGACATGCTTCAACATCTGATGGTCGGTTCCGAAGGCACGCTTGGCTTCATCTCGTCGATCACCTACCGCACCGTCGAAGACCCGTCACATAAGGCCACCGCGCTGATCGCCTTCGCTGATGTGCGCGCGGCTTGCGAAGCGGTCATGGCGCTGAAGTCTCAGCCCGCCGACGCGGTGGAACTGATGGATCGCGCCGCGCTGCGCTCGGTCGAGCGTCAGGACGGTATGCCGCTCGCCCTGCGCGGGCTGCCGGACGACGCGGCCGCGCTGCTGATCGAGACGCGCGCCGCCAGCGCGGACGCGCTCGACGATCAGGTCGCGCGGATCACCGATGCGCTGGCTGGCACGCGAATCCTCGGCGAACTGCGCTTCACGCGCGACGCGAAGGAGAGCGCACAGCTTTGGGCGGTGCGCAAGGGCACTTTCCCCTCGGTTGGCGCGATGCGGGCCTCCGGCACCGCCGTGATCATTGAGGATGTCGCGGTCGAGATGGAAAAACTCGCCGACGCGACGGAAGACCTGCGCGCGCTGTTCACCCAGTACGGTTATGACGATGCGATCATCTTCGGCCATGCGCTGGCGGGCAACCTGCATTTCGTTCTCACGCCGGACTTCGCCCAGCCCGGCGCGCTGG
>CAZYYQ010000113.1:0-6438 GCA_964651275.1 uncultured Hyphomicrobiaceae bacterium
GGCAGCACGCGAACCCACGCCAAGCGGGTCGAGCGGCTGCGCGACGGCGGCATGAGCGAAGAGGCCATCGCGCGGATCAGCGCGCCCGTGGGCCTCGCGATTGGCGCGGTGGGACCCGTCGAGATCGCGATCTCCATTCTGGCGGAGATGACGGCCGTTCTGCGCGGCAAGCGGCCTGAGCCTACATGATACGACAGCCTGTGGTTGCCGGGTTGCTATCTCATCCATAACTCTATCACGAGATGTGCACTTATGAGCAATTTCAGTGTGGACCGCCGGCAACTGGAATGCCTTGCCGCATGGGCGCCCAACCTGCGTGCGCCGGATTTTGAGCCGGGCCAGTGGGTCATCGAGACCGGACACTTTCCATATTTCGCCTATGGTGAAGTGGCCGCGGCTTTTGTCCATGATCTGTATAGGCATGGCCTGATCATCCCAAACTTTGACTGGCCTTCATGGATCGAAGGCAGCGAAGCTCGCGGTCTGCTTGAGAGCCCGGCCGCGCTAAGGCGAGCGACGCCCGCGCAACTCGCCAAGCTTTTGACCGCATCCGTCCGTAAAGATCGTTTTTGCGAAGGCGCACTGGCAGACGCATTTTCAAGCGGTTGCCTGCTCGCGATTTGTGAGCGCGCCGCTGATCTCTCCCTGGACGTGTGAGCCGGGACGGACTCCCTCGATTCTGCGCAGCGAGCGACCATCACTCGCCTCACCCCATCATCAACCAGCTTGGAGCAGAGATCGGATCAGTCCAACTCTGCAGCGCGCGCGATGAACGCCCCGGCGCTCACCGCGGCCCTGCTGATCCCGGCCCACGGATCGTCCTTGTTCCCGAGCCGGCGGAAGATGTTGGCGATCGTGTATTTCCGCGGCGTCATGTCTACGGCGAGCGCCTCGGACCAGTCGAGTGGAGTGGCAACCGGCGCGCCGGGCAGCGCCCGCACGCCGTAAGGCCCCACCGCCGTCTGCCCGTAGGCATTGCGCGCCGTGTCCAGATAAATGCGGCTGCCACGCTTGGCCTTGCGCTGCGCCACTGTCAGCGCATCCGGGTAGCGCGCCGCCAGCGTCCCGGCGATCCGCCGGGCGGCCTCGCGCACGGCATCGAAACCGGCGGAGCGGTCAAGCGGCACCACCACATGCAGCCCGCGCGAGCCCGTCGTCTGGACGAAGGCCGGGGCGGACATCTCGTCCAGCGCCGCGCGCACATACCGGGCCGCCGCCTGCACCTTGGCGAAATCCCCGTCCGACGGGTCGAGATCGAAGACCAGCCGGTCCGGCGTGTCGATTGCGTCCACACGCGACAGGCCGAGATGCGGCGTGATCATACCCTGATCGGCCAGATAAACCAGCGTGGCCGAGGAGTTGGCGACCACGTGGCGAACAGTGCCGTCCTCCTTCGCCAGGTCCGCTGTTTCGATCCAGTCGGGGAAATAGTCCCCCGCGTTCTTCTGGAAGAAGCCTTCCGCCGCGATACCATCGGGGAAACGCTGCATCGACAAGGGACGGTCGCGGTAATGAGTCAGAGCGACTTCGCCAATGCGGCGGTAGTAATCGACAATGTTGCCCTTGGTGATGCCGGCATCCGGAAAGAACAGCTTCTCCCGGTTCGACAGCGCGATCTCGTGGCCGTCCACTTCGATGGTTTCGCCGGGCACCGCGCTCAGCCCCCTTCATCCTCGCGCACGACATCCGCCGCGTTATTGTCCCGGCGCAGCCCGAGATAGCGCGGATGGCGTAGCTTGCCGTGCACAGTCCACTCCGTGAAGCCGAATTCGCCGACGAGTTCGGGCGTGAGCCATGTCACCTCCGGCTCGTCGATATCCTCGTCGAATGGGCAGGTCTTGCGTGTCAGGCTCTGAAATCTGTCATACAGATGTTCCAGCGTTTCATCATCGAAGCCCGTGCCGACCTTGCCAGCATAGCGCAGTCTGCCGTCGTCGTAATAGCCGACGAACAGCGCGCCGAAGCATTCGCGGCTGCCATGCGGCGCGGTATAGCCGCCGATGACAAGCTCCTGGCCACGCACGCATTTGAACTTCAGCCAGTCGCGTGAGCGTGTGTGCCGATAGGGACTGTCTGCCCGTTTGGCGATCAGCCCTTCCCAGCCCTTTTCGCAGGCTTCGGCGAGGAACGACTCACCCTGCTCATTGCGGTGAGCCGTGAAGCGGATCGGATCGTCGAAGTCCAGCGCCTCGCGCAGAACGCTCTTGCGGGCGCGCAGCGGCACCTCGTCCTGCCGGTAGCCATCAAGATAGACGATGTCGAAGGTGTAATAAAAGACAGCGACATCGCTATGCTGCGCCTTCTCGCGGTCGCGCGTCTGCATGCGCTGTTGCAGGCAGGAAAAGCTCGTCACGCCACCCTCGAATGCGACCACCTCGCCATCGAGGACGCATGGCGCCCCCGCACAGCGGCCCAGCGCCTCTTCGACTTCCGGGTAGGTGTCGTTCGCCTGCTTCTGGATGCGAGTCAAAAGGCGGACTTCATCTGGCAGGCACCAGGCGAGAATGCGCTCGCCGTCGAACTTGCGCTCGAATATCCAGTCGGGATCGGAGAAATGGTGGTGTGTCAGGGTGGCGAGCATCGGGGCGAACCAGTCCGGCGCATCGGCCTTCGACAACCGCTTCCTGTCGGCATCCGAAAGCCGGTCCAGCGCGCTCATTCCGCCTCGCCTTCGCGGCGCGCGATCTCGGCTATGGTGCGTCCGCTCTTCACCGAGCGCGGCTGTGTGGAAACCGGATTACGCCGGGCATCGGCGTCTTCATCGTCCATCTTGATAAGCAGCCAGCGTTCCTCGTCACCCTCGCCGATGCGCTGCAAAGCGTAGCCGCCGCTGATCTTCTCGCCATGCAGGCGCATCAGCAGATGGCCATCAGCCAGCGCGTCAGACACGGATACAGGCTCGCCATCCTTTTCGGTGATGTTCTCGTAAGGGCCGGCATCCCAGACAAGCACCGTCCCGGCACCGTATTCTCCCTCCGGGATTACGCCCTCGAAATCGGCATAAGCCAGCGGATGGTCTTCGGTGGGAACCGCAAGGCGCTTGTCGCGCGGATCGGTCGATGGCCCCTTCGGCACCGCCCAGGACTTCAGCACCCCGTCCGCCTCGATCCGGAAATCGAAGTGATGGCTGGAGGCGTCATGTTTCTGGATGACGAAGATCGGCCGCTCGCCGGGCGCACCGCCACTCTCAGGTTCTGGCGTCCGCCGGAAGTCGCGCTTTCGCCGGTATTGCGTGTCCATCATTCCGAAAACCTGGACGGAGATTTATCACCACCGGCGATACCTGTCAGCCCGCCCGGCGTTCCGTGTCCAGGCCGCCAATGAACGCGACTCTGTCGGGGCTGAAGATCGTCATCTGGCCGCCGGCCATTTCGATAAGACCCAGACGGCGAAAGATCGTCAGCGTGCGGCAGACATGGACGGAGGTCAGGCCGACGGCATCTCCGAGATCACTTTGACGGATGGGCATGGGACAGCTTAGCCCGTCGATGTTGCCTCTTGCCTTCTGGCGCTGCCACAGATCCAGCAGACACGCGGCAAGACGCTCGGCAGCCCGGCCATGACCGAGGATCGCCATGCGGTCCATCATCCGCCGCTGCTGCTCGGCCAGAACCGGCGCCGCGCAGGGATCGCCGTCATGGTCAATGGCACCGCATCGCGCCAGATCGCGGACCGCACCCTCCACTACGCAGGCGTCGGTGAGCGCGACGATCGAATGAAATGCACGGCCGCGGGGATCCCGGCAGACGCGAATGCTGTCTCCTTCCATGAGAATGTCCAGAAGCTGGCGCCGCCCGTCGCACAGCAGCTTGTAGGGCGCAACCCAGCCCTCCTGAACGCTCACGCATTCCGGACTGCCAGCCCCTTCAGACGTCACGTCACGACCGGCGCTGACCCGGCGGGGCATGGAGCGCTGGACCAAAGACTGTAACGTCGCCCCGGTAAACGGAACGACTGATTCCGCAGCGCTGCTGCGCGATGGGCCGCAGGTGTTGTCGTAGACGTCTTCCACGGCCTCAATTTGCGTCCTGGCAGAACTATCCAGAGAAGCCATCGACATCTCCCCTCGTCATGCGCACCGCAAGGGAAGTGCTCCCGCGCTCTCGCGCCTGCAACACATGGTAGAGGTCAACACGATCGCGGCCCTCCATATGCTGGAGGCAACTCCTTAGCAGGTTCATCACCCTCGGGTCGGACCGGACCGGCCAAGCGCCAGACATATAGAGGGGACGTGACTCCTGTTCGCCCTTCATGTTTCTCCTCCCAATTGTCGCGAATTCTTCTTTGTGCGATTGGCACCAGACCTTGCGGCGCGGAGCGGCAGATCCAAATGCGGCGGGCTTCAGCCTTGTCTCACGGCCAGCCGAGGCCGGACCATCACGCATTACCGGTACAACGCCAGGCAGCCGATGAAGTTCCATGTCGGGTGGCGGCACGAGCCAAAAATGCGATCCCGGACCTCCTGTATTACCTGCCCCGACCGTCGGAAATTCGTCCCTATGCCGCCACGCCGGGCGGCATACGCATACGTCCACCGTGGAGGGGCTTCGCGTGCGCAGGTGCGGCCAGCATGTTGCTCAGAGCGTTACGTGCCCGGCTCACGCGGCTTTTTACCGTGCCGCATGAGCATCCCATGATTTCCGCTGCCTCCTCATATGAGAACCCGGCTGCTCCGATCAGGATCAAGGCCTCGCGCTGGTCGGGGTTGAGGCACATCATGACGCGCTGCAGATCGCACATTTCCAGGTGCGACTCCTGCTCGGACGGGGCGGCTACCGATGCGGCAATCGCGCCGTTCTCGTCACGCACCTCCCGCCGCGCGCGACGCAGATGGGTCAGATACGTATTCCGCAAGATGGTGAACAGCCACGAGCGCATATTCGTGCCCGGCTTGAAGCTGTCGAGATGGCTGAGCGCTTTCAGAAGCGTTTCCTGAACGAGATCATCTCCGTACTCGCGATCTCCACACAGAGATATTGCGAAGGCTCGGAGATGCGATACATGATCAAGAAGTTCGCCGCTGATGTCGTGTGAGGTATCGCAGGAAGAAAACTGACTTGGGACCGGCATAATTGACTCCCAAAACCCAATGAACGAAGCTATCTGCCATCGCGGCTTTCAAGCTGTCGCTCAAGCTCCGCGAGGGCATAAAAGATAGCCGGCGGGAGATCTTCCTGCACGATCCGTTGAAAATATTTTCGAGCACCCTGCTCAACTTTGGCACAGCCAACTGTGCTCGCGGTCAAGAGCACTTTGTGCCTCGAGGGCGCCCCCGAGTGCAGCAAATCCTGCCGAGTATCTCGTCTGTCATGATCAATACCTTGACATTTGCGACCGTGACATTGACCTCGATCAAAAAGCAAAACATTTCTGAATGTATTCATGCAAGCCTCTCCGGGCGCATCCTGAACGAAGCGTTGCAACCTGTTTGCGCGACTGCTCGACGGCTGCCTGCCGCAGGGGGCACCGATCCCACCTCGTAGTGCACCCATCTAATGCGCCACGCCGACTTTTGTTCCCGGAGTTTCACGAAGGTCTAATAGGGGTCGCACGGTGAGCACCGCTGCCGCGTGCGCCTGTCGAGGCGCATGCATTGCGGCGACATGAGACTGTCGGCGCTGCGGCGCGTGTTATGCGAGCTTGAGCTTGTTGATCACGTTGACGACGCCGGGACCGGCCCATGCGGCCTGCTCGATCCGATCCATTTCATCAAGCGATTCCGCTGTGCCTTCCAGTGTCACGACGCCGTCGAGAACACGGATCTCGACGTTCGATGCCTCGATCTCCGCATGGCGTTCCAGCGCCCGGCGCACACGGTCCTGGACATCGGCGACCGAAACCGACGGACGCACGGTCATGTTGTCGACAACGTCGGCCACACCCGCCACATGTTCGATATTCTTGAGGATATTCCGGCGCTGGTAGTGATGCTCCAGTTCGCCGGTCAGGCTTACGATACCATTATCTACTTCAGCCTGGACGTCCTTCCCGGCATTCGAGAGGTTCGAGTTCAGCACATGCGCGATCCGCTCGGCCAGCCCTTCATCGCTCAGCCGGTGCTGCTCCGGAAGTTCGATTTCGAGCCGGTCGACCAGTGTCCTCACGCCTGCGACGCGTTTCGCGGCTGACCGAGCCGCCTGTTTCTGGCGATAGGTCTGAACGGCGCCCGTCAACGTCACAGCGCCATCCGTGACCTCTACCCCCACTTTCGAGGCGTTCACCTCGGGGTCCCAGTCCAGTTCATCGAGCACATCCTGCTTGATGGCGTAATCGGATTTCATTTGCCGCCTCCCTCGCGCGCCAGCGCCATGATATGCCATCATCAAGGATGCACACCATCCGGCCATTGACCGTTGTTAAGCGGCGCGCTGGGAAGTTGTCCACTGGGCGGACAGCAGAAAAGCGAGGAATGGCACCCGCGGCTTGTCCCGCGCCTAG
>CAZYYQ010000114.1:0-6406 GCA_964651275.1 uncultured Hyphomicrobiaceae bacterium
TGGTCATGTTCACGCCGCGTCGGAAATTGTTCACGCCGCGCCGGAATTTTGCGCCAGAATGGCGGGCAACGCCGGGGGGGTTCGCGGTACACACCATCCCCATGGCGCCAGGTCCGGCGGGTTTCGTGGGAGCGGCCTACCCTGCTACATGTTGTATGCCGCCGACCATGCGCTACGGGGTTTCATCGTGCGTTTGATGGCCCGGTAATGGGCCGTTATTGTCCGTTTGATTTGGCTCTTCCGGCCCGTCTACACCGGCCGGGTCGCGGCCTGTAACGAGACGCACCACTTCGCGTTCAAGCCGTTCGCCACTCATGTCAGGGTAGCGCCGGCGGAGCAACCGCCGGTATCGCTGGCGCAACCACCGTTCTTGCCGTTCCCTCATACCTCTACTCCTGGCCACCACACAAACCACTAAACTAACGACTGGTAATCGAAAAGATCGACGAGGGGGATGCAGTAGACCGGCCTCCCATTGCAGTATGTGCCTCCGGTCGGCACTCGCACCAGCCCGCCCCGGTCTACGATACGCCGCAATGTTCTGACGTCTCGCCCCAGCAATGCCGATGCTGTCACGTAGGGGACACATGCTTCTCTCAGACCCGCGGAGAACGTGCTGCCACCGTTGCCGTTAAACACGCCACCCCGCAATGCCTCTACAGCCCGCGCAACGGCTCGCACGGGGGCGGTGCGCAGGTATTTGTCCAGTTTGTCGAAGGCGTGCGCCAGCGCGGACCTGAGCGCGACTTTGGGCAAGTCTTCCCGCAGGATGTTTGCCTGCCACGTGGCGCCCCTGCCCGCGTCTGAGGCACGCCATCGGTAGATGGTACTATCGCCCAATACAAGCCGGCGGGCAATCTGTTGAACACTGGCGCCTTCTGACCACATCAGCTTCGCTGTTGGCTTCCACTGTTTCTTGGCACGCATAGCCCATCCTTTCTTCGGGGCGCCCGGCGGCACCCCATCATCCTCGAACAGCCAACCAGCCGTCCCATCCCACGGCCCGACGCCCTCGCCCCGGGACACGAGGGGCTTGGCGAGGCCCTTGTACACTTCCTGCTTACTCGCCGGTGTCATGCTTCTCCTGTGGCTCCTTGATGGGCAGACCAGGGCCATGCTTCCTGTCGCTCGAAGCGCTTCTTCGCCTCATCAAGATGATCGAGCGCTTCTTCGAACAGGACCTTGCGGCCGAGCAGAGCGGCTCTGAACTGCGGTTCCGTCTGGCCGGCTTGCCAGGCCCCGAAGGCCAAGGAGAGCACAACACCGTCCATTCCCAGGCCGGTCTCCTGGAAGAAGTACTCCAGGGCGGCCGGATGCATCGTCATATCGGGCATCCAGAGGTTCTGTTTCTCCCAGAGGTCCAGGATGTTCCCCAGGGCCACCGTGACCGCCTCCATGGCCTCCACACCGTGCCGTATGCGCTCAGCACGCGCTTTATCTTGCCGCATACCCATGATTGCCTCGCGGTTGTACCTCGCTTGTAGCGCCTCTACAGGACCAGCCTGGCGCGCCTGAGAACAATTTAGTTCAACTCCGACCGGTCATGCCATGTTCCCAACTCGTCGGCCCACCGGCCGCAACTCTCGCAGTACGCCTGCGCCCCCGGATAGCGCCGGGCCGCCGGCACCGTTGCACGTGGGCCGCCAGTCCGCGAAGCCGCCGCGCGCGGTCTGCCTCCCATTTATCCTTCACCACGAATCTCCGTGCAAACATTGTGTTTTCGGCCGTAGAAGCCCGCCTCCCGGGCCGAAATCCTGAAAATACTGGGCGGGCAGGCACGTCCTCTGCGCAACGCCGCCGCTGGCAAGGGCGGCGCCGGCGCGGACGTTCGCCGCGGGCCTGTGGACTCGGGGGCCAGATTGCAGGTTTCCCCCTTCTGCCAACCCCACTCGGGGGGGGTCTCCGCCCATCTGGTCCGGCCACCTGCCCGCCCTCGCCAGTCCAAGAAGGAGCGCGGTCGCTCGACGACCGCGGACCGGCGATTGTGCCCATCGCATACCATCAATCCGTGTCCACATTCAGAGGGCGCACGCCCAGGACGCGTCCTGACCAGGCGTGATCCAGCAACACCTCAAACGGTAATGCATCGAGGGCGTCCCGACAACGCGGCCGTGACGGATGGCCGCCATGGACCCACGCTACTTCCCGGGCCTGCCGAGGCAAGGCGTTGAAAGGCGTGTCGGCAGCATAGGGACCGCCGCGCACGTGGGTCCCCGTGAACCGCGTCGGCAGGTCGGTCGCGCGATTTGCGAGGCCACCGACCCGACGGAGGCCCAACAAGCTGGTCTCCCAGCCAGACAGCGACTCGATGTCCGGAACCTCCAGGGTTTCGAACCGGCCCATCACGCCCAACCCATAGTCGCCCGAATCCAGATGTATCTCCAGCTCCGTCACGGGGCACAACTCGAGGTCCCCTTCGAGGGGCTCGAAGGGCAGCGCCTCGACCAGGTCGTCTTTCACCTTCGTGCTGATCGGGTGGTCACTGATGATCTTCTGCACCCAGGGGGCGTTGCAGAAAAATCCCTCCGCCCGAATCACCAGCAGCGGCTCCGGATGTGCGGCCGCATACTCTGCATTCCGCTTCGCCGCCCGCTCCGCGACCTCTCGGTCGCGATCCAGTCTCCGTTGCCGCTTGAGCGCGGCCTTTCGTTTTGCTGCATCCCTTTTCACCTCGACCTCCTTTAGACAGTTAAAAACCCCCTCTACAGGGGCTCTCACGCGGACGTCGAAAACTCGCTGCCCTTCCCAAAAACTTTGTAGTCCGGGTGGCCTGCGAGCGCCAGCGCCCGTAGTCTCGCCTCCAACCCGCGGGCGAGAAACTCGCTCTTCTCGGCGCCTTTTGCTGCCTCGTCCCTCGCCCATTCTCCTGCAACCTCCCATTGGTCCTCAAGATTATCCCAGCGAATACCGCCGATCGGGTCCAGCGGGCCCAGCAAAAACGGCCCGAAGAGCCACCAGTTCGGCCACCTGCCGGTTTCGTCACGCTCCGCCTCCGCTCGCCGGCGGGCCTCGGAACGGACCTCTGCCGCCGGATCTTCCACCTCCGTCGGCAAGGGGGTGTCGAATTCGTCCTCCTGGAACAGTCGTTGCGCCTCCTGCAGCTCAGCGGCGCTGAAAACCCAATGCCCCTCGCGATCCGGGCCGACGCCATCCCAACGGGCTGCGACGCTACGTAGCGCATCCATCCGCGGCAACAAGTCCTCGTGCCGGACGCTGACGCGCATTGGCCGCCCAGCCGCTTCACGTTGCCGCCGGGCTTCTGCCTGCGCATCACTGGCCTTATCATCGCTATCGAGTCCCCCTATTTTGCGACGGAGTGCTTCGAGGGCCTCGCGGCTGTAGAGGCCGGTCGGCCGGTTGTCCTCGGGTTGTGCGGCGGCCTGGCGTGCGGCGGCCTGGCGTCGGGCGGCCTGCGCCGGCTCCGCTTGCTCCTCTCGGCGCCGCGCCTCCGCTTCCAACCGATGTTTACGCGCGCGCCGGTGTGCGCCTGTTGGGTCTTTTGCCTCGATCGAGGCTGTCCCTTTCACGGCCGCCGCGAAGCCACGAATCATCTCTCGCTGAACCTTCCTTGCGCCCGCCGCCTCGCGGTTCGCGTCAGTCCAGACCCCGTATCGTGCGGCCTCCTGCCGGCCGGCGGCGATGCATGGCGGGTCTGCGTCAGGTGGATAAACGTACACCCGCTCGGCCGCCCTGCCCCGCCAGCGGACCGGCAGCCGGCAGCCCGACCAGCGCGCCAACTCCACGTTGCTGTACCGGACGCCATCAACTTTGACCGTATCGCCCTTCACGCGATACTTCCCGCGCTTTTGTAGGAGATACCCCACCTTGGCAGCGTCCACGGAAGGGCGATCGGCGCGCGCGTACAACTCCCGTGGCGGCGCGTCACGATTCCCCACTGTGTGCGCCGCATTCCACTCCTCAATCTGCTCCCCCAGCACACGGATATAGTCCTCCAGCGTGAGGATGTCACCCCGGTCAATCTCCCCGTCCAGCTTCTCGGGCCGCCCCGCCGTGTCGCGCCCCACCCAGCCGGGTAGCGTGTTCTCAAACTGAGAGAAAGCCGAGAAGATCGTTTCGGCATACTTGCTCCAACTCGCGTACGGCAGACAGTTTGTGACCTCGACGCCCAGCTCCGCCCATAGGCGGCCGTGCCCAATGGCATCCTCGTCGCCCTTCACATCCGTATCAGCCTCCGCCCCCCCACCGTAGTCGTGCGTTGCCCCGGAAAACCGGTTCGCGGTGAATTCGCGCCCATTGTCCCTCTGCCATAAATCCGGCGGGCCCCAGGAGATAAGGGCATCCTCGAGCATGTCGGCGACGACCGCACTGTTTGGCTGCAATGAAACCCGCAGGCCCACGATGGCGCCACTGCCGATGTCCACAGTAGCCGACCACCAGGGCCGGCGGAGGGAGCAACACTCGCGCCGCCGAAACGGTGTTCCACAAGGGCAGGGCGAATTCTGCGTTGCCGAAGGCCAGCCGGCCCCCTTCCCGTCCGGAACGACGGCAAAATTGTCCCCACGCCGGTGATCGGACGACCACACTAAGCCCGGCTGCAAGTCGCTCACCCGACGATAAACCCGCGGGGCGTGCCTGGTTTCCCAAGCCCGCACCCCGTCCCGCGCGATCACGCGAATTTGCGGCAAGACCCGCTCCTTCAGGAACCGGCGCACGGTGCTGCGCGATGGCGGCACAACGTCCCGATCCCGGCACCAGGGCTGCACTGACTGCCGCATGATTTGAGCCACCGTGTACCGCCCCTGATAACTCCAGAGATCGAGGATGTCTCTCTGGAGTTCGGGCGGGATCGCCCGCGTCTGGCCACGCTGCCGGAGTCGGCTCGTATCCAACAACCCCATATAATGGCCGCGGCGCTCGGCATTCTCCCATGCGTATAACGTGCTACGGGATACGCCGTACCGCCGGGCTAACCTATCCATCGCCGGCCCGGTTTTCCCATGCGGCAACCCCCTTGCCTGCCGCACTTCCACGACGGCCTCGATCCGCTGCTCGAATTTGTCCGCCTCCTCGCCAAACCCCTGGACCCGGAGCCAGGCGAGATTAGGCCAGCCCGAGGCTATACGAGGTATATCTCTCACCGGCCCGATGAGGCCGGGCAGCGGGGCCTCGTCGGCCCCGCTTGCGGCTTCGGGTTCCTGATCTGCGCGCGGAACGAGAGCCTGCTGGGGCTCGTCCTCACCGCGCCAGCGACGCTGTGCTGCGGCTGGTAGCGATGATAGCAGAATACCCTGTTCCGGCCGACCGTTGGCCAACCGCTCGCCGGTAGGCCGCACCACCCAACGCCGCTGCAGGCGCCGCCTTTGCCGTGCGCTGATTCCCATCAGATTTTCAACTTGCTCGTAAGTCATGAGTTCCATCTGGCTGGTGCTCCGTAAATGGTATCCCGTGAGCTATCTCATTGTTCTCCATGCGGTTCGAGGGCCTGATCGAGCCGCGCGCGCCTCTCAACGATCTGCCGCAGCGCCCGCCGGAACCTCCTCAGCTGGTGTCGCGAAACCGAAGAATGGCCGGAGAGCACCTGGCTAACGTAGGGCCTCGATACCTTCAGTGCCCCAGCGAGTTTGTCGTGCGTGAGGCCGTAGTATGCGAGCCCCAATTTTAACCCAGTAACACTCGCGGCGATTTTGATTCCGTTGCACATCCTCTCAGTCGCTCTATGATGTGAGTTGGAGCATGACGGCATACTACCAGAGGTAATAACTCGTTGTCAAGCGCAAATAATTACCCCAGCTCAGAAGGCGCTCGCTTAGGGGCCTTAATCAAAGACCTTGGGATCTCTCAGCGCCGGTTTGCGGCGACCGTCGGTTACTCGCAGGCATCCATAAATAACATGGTCCGGGGCGAGACCCGCATAACAAGAGAAGCAGCGGAGCGCATTTGCGATACCTATAAAGTCCGGATCGGTTGGCTGCTCAAGGGGGAAGGGCCACGTTTCCGGCCAACGGAAGCCTTGCCCTTCGAGACAAAAACCCTTGCCCCCACAACTACCACCACCACGGACGCGGGCGCGCCGGAAAAGGCAGTCGCGGTCCGCCGCACGGAGCCTGTGAAAATATGGGTTTGCAGTAATTGCAAAAAAGGCGGCTTGGAGAGGGACTATATCTTCTGCCCGCGCTGTGGGCTGCGCCTGGTCTGGCCCGATATGCACAACGCGGAGGATTAGCCGGCTTTTAACCGGCTGTAGCCCGGCGAGAGCCGGAATCGGCCCTTGACCACGCGCCGAACCCGGCTATAATGGAGAGCACCGTAAGTGGTAGGCTTTGGTGGCCGTCAACGGCGGCACAGCAAGGTCGCGCGAGAGGCCGGGTCTGGTGCCCCGGCCTTTTGCTTTGTGTGCCGAGCATGTTCGAGAGCCTGGAGGTGCAAGTCCTCTGCCCAACCTGAT
>CAZYYQ010000115.1:0-6298 GCA_964651275.1 uncultured Hyphomicrobiaceae bacterium
TGTGATAGAGGTAGATGTGCAGCGTCTTGCTGTCCATCCGCTCGATCAACTCGGCCACATATCGGTAGAGCCCCTCATCGCTGACATTCTTGTAGTAGAACGGCGGCAGCAGGAGCACGCCGCGGCAATCCAGTTCATCCGCCTGGCGTGTCAGCGCGAGGGTGTCCGCGAGCGAGCACATCCCGGTGCCCGGCATGAGATCGTCCGGCGACACGCCGTTGTCGATCAGCCCTTGCAGGAGCTGCTTGCGCTCGGTCATGCCCAGCGAGGTCGCTTCGCTCGTGGTGCCGAACGGCGCGAGCGCGTCGCAACCATTGTTCAGCAGCCAGTGCGCGTGTTCGTAAAAGCGCTTGTCGTCGATCGTGCCGTCGTCCTTGAAAGGCGTCAGCACTGGCGCGATAACACCGCTCATCTGATCGTTATTGGCCATATCAGGTCCTTGTCGTCATGGCATCGGCATTTGCTGATCGGATTTGGGCACATTGTAGCCGCGCTGCACGGCGGGGCGGCTGGCCATCGTCAGGTACCAACGTTTCACGTTCGGATACTCGCTGATGTCGATGGTCTGCCAATTGAAGCGCGCGATCCACGGGAAAATCGCCATGTCTGCAATCGTGTAGTCGCCCGCGACGAACTCATGCTCGGCGAGCCGCTTGTCGAGCACACCGTAGAGCCGCTTGCCTTCGCTCAGGAAGCGCTGCTCAGCATATTCGCTCACGCCGGGGTTGAATTTCACGAAGTGGTGCACCTGCCCAAGGAACGGACCCGGCCCGCCCATCTGCCACATCAGCCATTCAACCGTGCGCCACTTGCCCTCGAAGTCCTGCGGCCAGAATTGCCCGGTCTTATCCGCCAGATACATCAGGATCGCGCCGGATTCCATCAGCGTCAGGCCGGTGTCATGATCGCGGATCGCCGGAATCTTGTTGTTGGGGCTCACGGCGAGAAACTCAGGCGAAAACTGCTCATCTGCGCCGATATTGATCGGGATGGTGTTGTAGGCAAGGCCCATTTCTTCAAGCGCGATGGAGACCTTGCGCCCGTTCGGCGTCGCCCAGGTGTACAGGTCGATCATTCATGTCCCTTCCGGCTATGGTCGAATTCATTCGGCACACTTTATGGCACGGCGGCGGATGGAAATGCCAGTCATGGGCCATTCAGCGGGCGCGTCATGGCATCAGCCCGGCGAGCTTCATTGCGAAAATCCAACCGGTTACGGTCGCCGCACTCAAGACAGTGGTGAAGAACACCGCAGCGGACGCGAACTGCCCCTGCGCGCGGTATTGCGCCGCGAAAATCGCCAGCATGATGCCGGTCGGGGTCGCGGTGCCGACGACGAAGAACGCGATCATTGCATCGGAGAAGCCGGTCGCCGCAGCCAGCGCCCACGTCAATGCCGGCGCGGCCAGCAGCTTGAGCGCCGCGGCGCTGGCCAGCGGGCCGCGCGTGATCTCTGCCGTCACCGTAGTGAGCTGCGCGCCGAGCAGGAATAGCGCCATCGGCGTGAAGGCGTCGCCCATCAGCTTGAGCGGCGTCACTATGGCGACTGGCAAGGCGATTTCGAAACCCTTGAGGAGCAGCCCGATCCCGACGGCCGGTAGCACCGGGGTTCCGAACAGCAGCTTGCCCACGCTCGGACCGTTCGGCCCGCTCCGTGCCATCAGCCAGATGCCCAGCGTGGTGATCAACACCATGTGCGTGCTGACCGCGATGGTCTGGTGAAGCAGAAAATCCGACGGGAAACTCAGCGCAATCAGCGGCAGGCCGTAATTGCCGCTGTTGGCGAATGCGATGGCGAGGCCCAGCATGTGGCGCATGTCCGGCTCACGACGGATTGCGAGGCCGAGGCCATAGCCAAGAGCGTAGTGCGCGGCGAATTGCAGGAGCATGAACCAGGCGGTGGGCCAGACATCGCTCAGGGGAATCTCCGCCGATGTCAGAAAATGCACCAGTGCCGCGGGCAGGATCACATTCACCGTGAGGCGCGACAAGGTCTCCAGGTCGAGGCCGAGCCGGGTCTGTGCGATCCACCCCAGCGCAACCATGGCCAGCACCGGCAGGGTGATGCGTGTCAGAATGTCCGTGAAGATATCCAAACGATACCCCTTGCCGGTCCATGAAGGCGCATGTCACAGAAAAAGCCCGCCGGAGACCCGGCAGGCTTTATCCGCTCGGCCTGCGCCGGAGTCGGGCCGTCAGTCGTCGTCGCCGTCGTCTTCGGCGGCCTTGCCGACCTGAAGCTGGGTATAGCCCTGTTCGCCGAGCCGGTCGATCAGGCCAAGCTGAGTTTCCAGCCAGTCGATGTGGCCTTCCTCGTCATGCACGAGATCGGTGAACAGGTCGCGGCTGACCAGATCGCCAGCCTCCTGACACGCCTGCGCGGCCTGTGTGTAGAAGTTGCGGGCCGCATGCTCATCGCGCAGGTCCGCCTCGAACATGTCCTTCAGCGTCTGCGAGCGGTCGACCTTGTTGATCGAGGTCATGTCTGGGTTGCCTTCGAGGAAAAGCATTCGCTCGATCAGCATGTTGGCATGGCCAAGCTCCTCGTCCATTTCCTCGCTCATCTTCTCACCAAGCGCCTCCAGGCCCCAGTCCTTGAGCACATGGGAATGCAGCAGGTACTGATGCACGGCCGTGAACTCCATCGTCAGAGCCTTCTGGAGATGTTCCAGAACCTTCTCTTCACCCTTCATCTCTCTCTCCATTTCGTCTGAAATTTGCACGTTTCGGAAACGCATCCTATCCGCACGCCGATGAGGTGCCAAATGATATGGCAACCCCATCGATACAACGCGGCGCGCACGGCCTCAGGTTCCGCCACGTGCCGGATTGACCCGCACGCCAGGGGCGGGGCGCTCGAGCAGCACCTCGCGGCGGAAGCGGTAAAGCTGCGCAGGCCGCCCGCCGGTTGCCGGCTCCATGCCCCCTGCTGGCTCCACCAGCCCGGCATTCGCAACCAGCCGGCGGAAGTTCTGCTTGTGCAGGCGGCTGCCGAGGATTGCCTCTACAGTGCACTGGAAGGTGGACAGCGTGAATCGCTCCGGCATCAGTTCGAATATCACCGGGCGATACTTGATCTTGCCGCGCAAGCGGCTCATCGCGGTGGCGAGGATGCGGCGGTGATCGTAGCGCATGGGCCGCCCTGGCCGCAGCGGATTTTCCCACGCGCGCGCGGCCTCGCGCCCGTCGTGCAGCGCCTCTTCGGCAAGCCCGGCTTCATATAGCAATTCGTAGCGCTCCAGCACCTTCTCCTCGTCCCAGCCAGCACCGCCCGCGCCGAAGCAGATGCGCAGCCTGTCGCGGCGCGCCAGCGGCCGCACCGGCTCACCCGGCTGCGGACGACGGGCCGCCCACTGATCCAGGAACGGCAGTATCGTCTCGGCGAGCGGTGGTGGCGAAGCCGCACGGCGATCTTCCCAAGGGAAATAGTCGTACCAAGGCAGCCAATGCACCCCGCCCGCACAGGCGAGAGTCTGGGGCCGTGTCAAAGCGAGATAGCCGATCGACATCATGTGAGGTCCGGCATCTCCGCGCCGCGCATGGCGGCCGCGGTCCCCGAAGGTATAGAGTTGTTCGACATAGCCGAGCTGCAGGCCGGTCTGTTCGGCGACCCACGACCTCAGCCCGATTTCCAGAGTGCGGTGAGTAAGCGGATTGAACGGGCCGGACGGCAGCGCGTCAAGGATCTCCCCCTCGGCATCCGGCCGGACGACGAGGATTTGCGGCTCGCCTTCATGCACGCAGATGATCGCCGCGCTCAGGCCGATTTCGACAGAGGGCGTCTCTCCTGCCGCGACCCTTGGCGCAGCAGTTTGACGAAAATTCGTCTCTCTCGCAGTCTTAACCGTGGGACCCCTGACCAATTTGGGAACCTTGCATGGCGGACTCCGCGGGCCAGGCCTCAGCCTGCTGCGCGCTCTCCCGAGCCTGCGGATGCGCGGGCGCTGTGGCCCGGCGCGGGGCGCGCAAGGAAATGAAGAAGCCCGCGATAACGTCGATGAACGCCGCCACGGTAATCACGAGGAAGACCGAGGTGGCCGCCTTTTCCACCATCAGGAACTGGATCACGCAGATGATCAGGATGATGGTGGACAGCGCCTGATCGGCCAGCGAACTGCCACGCCGACGCGCCGCCTTCATCAACTCGACGAACAGCAGGAACAGCGTCAGCAGGATGATGGCGTCGCCGATGCCGAGCGACCAGCGCGCTCCCGACATCAGCGGAATAGTGACGATCTCGCTGACAAGCAGAGCGCGCGCGCCTTCTGTACCCGGTCCGGCGAAGGCGAACACGGCAATGTCATAGACGATCAGCACCACACCAAGCCAGGGAACGACCGCGAGCATGAGCTGTTCCGTCCTTGTTGATTGCGGGGCGGGCTGTATGGCGCCTAGCTTTTAGTACTCTTCCTTGACATCGATCACCTGCCGTCCTCGATACATGCCCGTCTTGAGGTCGATGTGGTGCGGACGGCGCAACTCGCCGGTGTCCTTGTCCTCTACATAGGTGGGCTTCTTCAGCGCATCGGCCGAGCGGCGGTTGCCGCGCTTCATGCGCGTCACTTTGCTTTTGGGGACTGCCATTGCCGTTCTCCTGAGGTGCATGCCGCGCGCTCATGATGCAGCGCGGTGTTTGCGAAGGTGTATACCGGTATTTCGCCGCCTTGGCCAGAGCCTAGCGGATACCCCGCCCGGACAAAATGCAGGTCGCCGCGTCGTTATTTTTCCGCGCGCGCTCCGCGATCCGGCGGGCCAGAGCCCGGGTTCGCGGGCCTGCTCGCCCCGCATTGCGGACATGAGGGTTCGGCAGTGCCGCCGCCAGCAGCGCGGCCTCGCGCGGCGTCAGTTCAGCCGCGGCTTTGCCGAAGTGATGCGCCGCCGCCGCGCCGATGCCGAACGCGCCACCGCCCCATTCCGCGATATTCAGATATATCTCCACGATCCGCCAACGCGGCAGCGCCAGCGTCAGGGCGTAGGCCAGCGGCACTTCCAGCGCCTTGCGGGCATAGCTGCGCTCCGGCCACAGGACGAGATTTTTCACCGTTTGCATGGCGATGGTGCTCGTGCCCTCCGGCGCGCCGTCTTGCGCCGCCTCCACCGCCGCATTGATCCGCTCCCAGTCCACGCCCCAATGCGCGCAGATGCGGGGGTCTTCATGGACGATTACCGCCGCGATCAGACGCGGGGAGATGGCTGCCAGCGGCGTCCACTCGTTGCGCACCTCGACGCCTTCGGCCTCGCGCAGGGCCATCAGCCGCGAACCGGGCGGGTCGGTGAACCGCAAGCCGAGCGCTGCCCCGAACAGCAGCAGCAGGACCAGCACCACGGCAGCCAGCAAGACCTTTCCCAATCGCCGCAATGTGCCCTCCCGTTAACAGCTTGTCGGCCCGCGCGAAATTTGCAAAACAGAATAACGACACCAACCTTCCATGCAGCGCCTTAGCGAGAGCGGCCGCCCATGTTTAAAGAGCGTCTTGAGGCGAATGCAAGACTTGTCGAGGCGCGTCTTGAGGCGTTGTTGAGCGGCGACAGCGACGGGGGCCATGCTCCGCCCGAGCGGCTGGCCGAGGCGATGCGCCATGGCGCGCTGGGCGGCGGCAAGCGGCTTCGCCCGCATCTGATGATCGAAAGCGCGAGCGTGTTCGGCGCGCCAGCCGAAGCCGCGCTCGATGCCGGGGTCGCACTGGAGTGCATCCACTGCTATTCGCTGATCCATGACGACCTGCCCGCGATGGACGATGACGACCTGCGCCGGGGACGCCCGACGGTCCACCGTGCCTTTGACGAAGCGACTGCGATCCTCGCCGGCGACGCGCTGCTGACGCTGGCCTTCGAGATCGTCGCGGGCGAGAGCGCGCACCCTGACCCGGAGGCGCGGGCGCGGCTGACGGCCGGGCTGGCGCGGGCTTCAGGCTGGCAGGGCATGGCGGGCGGGCAGATGCTCGACCTGATGGCGCCGGGCCAGAGCCTGAATGAGGCCGAAATCGCCCGGCTGCAAGCGATGAAAACCGGCGCGTTGTTGAAGTTTGCCTGCGAGGCGGGCGGGATCATCGGCGGCGCGGACGCGCAGGGGATGGCCGCGCTCAGCCGCTACGGCACGTTGATCGGGCAGGCGTTTCAGCTTGCCGACGATCTGCTCGATGCGGAAGGCGACGCCGCCACGCTCGGCAAGGCGGCGGGCAAGGACGCGGCCGCCGGGAAGGCGACGCTGGTGTCGCTGCTCGGGACGGCGGCGGCCCGCGAGCGGCTGCGCGAGCTTGAGGCCGAGGCGGTCGCAGCGCTGGAGCCGTTCGGCGCG
>CAZYYQ010000116.1:0-1647 GCA_964651275.1 uncultured Hyphomicrobiaceae bacterium
ATCCGCGAGGTGACGATGTTCCCGCTGAACCAGCAGGCCGAGGACCTGATGATGGGTGCCCCGGGCGAGGTCTCGCCGGAGCAGCTCAAGGAACTGAGCCTGCGCATCGCGCTGACCCAGCAGAAGAAATAGCAGCCTGAGCCTATTCGTCTCATCAGGATCGAGGCATGCCTCCCGCGGGCAGGCATCGAGCGCGATGGGTCATCCTTTTTGCGGTGGCTTGCGTAACCGCTACGGGAAACCTCTGGAGGGCCTGATGATCCCGCCCCGAAAGCCGTGCTCGTTTACCGAATGGTCCCGCTTTCTGTGGTTGCATGCCTTATTCGGCGCCGGCGTGGGCGTCCTTGTAGGCGCTGGCATCCTGGTCACCGATGTCGTAGGTGTGGGCGCGCTGTTCCGGGAGGCGGACGCGCAGTTCGCCATTGGGGCGCTATACTTTCTCAGCTTCGCGTCCACCTTTGCCGCGGGCAGCATGGCGACCGCAATCATGGGTTTGGCGCGCAATGATCCATGAATGGCTGGCTTCAGGCGAAATGCGTGAGCCGATCAGAAGCGCCATGATCGTTCCGGATCAAGCGGCCATCTCACGGCGCAGCCGCTCAAACACGCCGATCACCTCGACTTCAGAGGCGCGGGCCACCGCCCCATCGGCCACCGCATCCATGCTCCACATCCACGAGCGCGCAGGGTCGTCGCGCATCGCCCAGTCGGGAAACAGCCGCGCAGTCACATCCCGGCGGGTCAACTGGCGCACCTCGATATGCCGGTCGTCGCGGGAAATGCGCTGATAGGCGGCGTCGACGGCCTCGGTCGGTCCTTCCAGAAGCTGCAGGAACAGGTCCTGGCGCGCAATCAGTGCGCCGGTGATACCGTCGCGCGTGTTGCACCGCCGGGCGTCCAGCAAGATGCCAGCAAGGATGGCTTCGTCGAAGCCGAACGGACGCGAGGCGTAGGTGAGCTGAACCAGCGGCATGATCGGCTCCTTCACGACGTTAAGCTATGCGAGCGCGGGCATGGCGTCAATAATCGTGGACGCGCGCGATGGGGCGGGGCTGTGTCCGGGGCCGAAGGCCGGCGCGTTCCGGCAACGCAGCGAAATCGCGGCACGAGAATGCTCCTCGCCTGTCTCGTTTCATGTGCGATCAATCACGATCCAGTGTGTCGATGTGACAAGACAGTACGGCCGTGGTCTGCGACAATCCCCTCTTAGAAAAACCGCCGAATTGTTCCCGCGGGCGACATTCTTCAGGCGTCGTCAGCGATCCGATTTCCATGCAAATTTGGCGATGGGAGGCTCGACATGGCCAATGCATCAAGCAGCATTTCGAATCTGAGTGAAATGCAAGTGCGTGTGCGTGATATCTCGTATGCTGATCTTGCCGATGTACTGAAGCGCGGGCTAGCCGACTTCGCAGAGAAGCCGAGCCATGTCGTGTTTCTGGTGCTGATCTATCCGGTCATCGGGCTTGCGCTGGCGCGTCTCGCCTTCGGCTATGACGTTCTGCCGCTGCTCTACCCGCTGGCGGCGGGCTTTGCCCTGCTTGGCCCCTTCGCCTCGGTCGGGCTTTACGAACTCAGCCGGCGTCGCGAAAAAGGTTTGAGCACCCGTTGGGCGGATGTGTTCTGGACGCTGCGGCAGAAGCCCGC
>CAZYYQ010000116.1:1747-6117 GCA_964651275.1 uncultured Hyphomicrobiaceae bacterium
GCCTCGCGATCGGGTCGGCGCTGTTCTTCGCCGGTCTCGCAATTGTTCTGCCGGTCCTCGGGCATGCCACCTGGCATCTCTACCGCAAACTGATTGGCGATTAGCAGCGCGAGCAGGGGAATTCCGGCAGGGATCGCTTCGTTAAAGCCGAACGGGCGAGCGCACGGGTACGGTTGGCAAGCGGCATGATCGGCCGTTGCGCCCAAAAAAGCCATCCGCGGAGGCCTTTCGCCTCCGCGGCTTCGCTCACGCCGTCTGCGCGTGGTGGCCGAAATAAAGGAATTCACGGTCCATGCCGGCGACCTCGCCCGCATTGAGAGCCAGCCCCGGTCCGTCTAGCATCTTGTAGCTCTTCTGCGATTTGACCCACTTGTCCGCGGTCTGGAGCGTCGTCAGCGTGTAGCTCGTGGTCTCGTTGAGGTAATGGGTCGGGATCACGATCTTCGGCTTGAGCCGTTCGACAATGGCGTTGCCCATTTCGTAGGACAGGATGTGCTCGGACCCATCCACCGGCAGCGTCAGCACATCGACGCGGCCCATGGCGTCCCAGAACGCATCTGCGGGGTTGTGGCGGTTGTCGCCCCAGATCAGCGTGCGAATGCCGCCCGTTTCGACCATGAACGCCACGTTGTCCATATGCCCGACATTGTCCGGCGGGCATGCCTTGGCGCCGAATTCGGCCAGCGCATTGGTCCATTCGTACCAGCCGGGTGCCTCGCATGTGTGCTTGTCGGCGAAGCCGGTGATCTTCAGATCGGCGAATTCGAAGTTTCCGACCATGCGGTCCAGCACCATCGTGGAATGCGGGCGGTCGATCGCATCGTGGTCGAAATGGGTGTGCGTGGACATGCAGATGTCGACGACCGTTTCAGGGAACTCGTTCTTGAACCACATGCCCCACGCTCCCGAGGGGTCATCCCGCCAGGGGTCGAACAGCGCCGTTGCGCCGGCTGGAGAGGTTATCTTGATGGCGCAGTGGCCATAGAAATCGATGGCGACCGTCCCATCCGACACCTGCCCGGTCTGGCCCTGCAGTTCGATGACATGGTTGTTGTTGCCGGGCTGTTTCCAGTCGGTGGACTGCGCACGGGCGGGGCTCCCGGGGATCAGCGTGCTGGCCGCAGCGACGCCGGAGGCTCCGGCTGCCATGAAGAATGAGCGCCGGGACAGGCCAGGCGCAAGTTGGTCGCGGGCGCCGTTGGCGAGGATCGGTTCGAGGGTCTTCCGGGTCATGGTCACCTTCCCTGTTGAGCAGTTGATGCGTCGGCAAAAACCTGTCCCAACAGTGTAGTAGCGGCGCAGCCCTCTCGATGTTATGGGAAAATGACTGGTAAAACATGGGGGAAAACCCCATGGTCGTTACTGCATGGACAGGAGCAGGCTTCGCAGATTCTGCCCGGAACGCGTGATGCCGAGCTTGCGGCGGATATTGTTCCGGTGGAATTCGATCGTGCTGGGCTCGCGCCCGAGCGTGCGGGCGATATCCTTGGTGCTCAGGCCGCGCATGATCATCTGCGCGATCTCCTGTTCCGCTGGCGTCAGCGCTTCGAATACGGTTGTGATCCCGCCCGACATCGACGCGGCAACGGAGCGTAGGCTGTCCTCGATCATGTCGAGATAGGTCGTCGTCTGCGGCCAATCTGCCAGCCTCGTGCGCAGCCGCGCGATGTTCGGCAAGACCAGTCCCTTGATCCTGCGCAGCACCTGTGCGTCGTATTCCTGGCGCCCCGTTTCGAAATTGGTGAGCAGACCCCGCAACGCCGCGTTCGCCTCCTCCAGTTCGTGGGTCCGGCTCTGCACACGCCGTTCCATCTCGCTCAGCGCTTTCTGTAATTCATTTTCCAGGCGCGCGCGTGTGGCCATTTCACCGAGCAGCTTGAGGTCGGCCTCGATGACCCGGGCGAATTCGCGCAGTCCTTCGCGGAAGGTCAGGGCCCGGCGGTTGCGCCGCTGGTCCAGCACGCAGATGGTTCCGAACACCGATCCATCGGGCCACCGCAGAGGGTAGCCGATGTAAAAGCTCATCCCGAATTCGAGATCCTCGTTGTCAGCCCAGTCGGGGTCGCATGGCGCATCCTCGACGACCAACTCACCGCCCCGGCGCAGCACGCCCTGACAGTAGAGGTTTTCCTTGAGCACAAAGCAGCGGCCGACTGCATAGGGATTGTCTTTGCCGCGGTTGCTGACCAGCACGGCATGGCTGGGCGGTCGAGTGCGCATGATCAGGCTCGCGGGAACATCCGCCAGTTTTGCGATCAGATCGACGATGCGCTGCCAGTTCGCAATGGTCTCGCGCGGGATATCCGGCTTGGCTTGGTGCATTCGCCCCGGCCCGGTGAAGTCCGCATACAAGTCATGTTAGGTCGGCGCTGATGTCTTGTGCAAGACGTTCGCCAGCGCACCGATGCCGGTCGCGCCCCGTCCCGGGATATTTGCTGGAAAGTCAGGGGAACTTGTCTTGAGGAAGGGTGGAGGCGACGCCCGGAATCGAACCGGGGTACACGGCTTTGCAGGCCGCTGCGTAACCACTCCGCCACGTCGCCGTCTCTCTGCGTCATATAGCATGTCGGCGCGAAAGTAAAAACGCCGATTGCGCCGTTTGGAGCACGAGTGGCATGGCGCGCGTGCCCGTTTTCACGCGATGATGTTGCAAGGGGCACAACCCTGATATAAGGCGGGATCGGGTGCTTTTCACTTGCGGAGACAGCCCTGCTCGCTATCGCTTTGACGGTTGGCCGCCAGAGCAGTGCGCGTCTGGCCGAGAGAGCAGCGGCGCCCCAAGCTTGCGGGAGCAGGACATGACGGATTTCAAGCGCGCTCGGGAGAACATGGTCGACTCGCAGATCCGGCCTGCCGGCGTCCGCGATCCGGCCCTGCTGCGCGTGCTGTACCGCATCCCGCGCGAGGCGTTCGTGCCGGGGTCGCTTCGCACGCTATCCTATGCCGATGAGCATCTGCCGGTGAAGTCGCTTAATGGCGGTGGGCGGGAGACTCGCTACATGATGGCGCCGATGATGCTCGCCCGGCTGATCGATCTTCTAAAGGTGGAGCCGGGCGATATCGCGCTTGATGTGGGCTGTGGGCCAGGCTATTCGGCGGCCGTGCTTGCGGGCCTGGCTGAATCCGTGGTGGCGCTGGAGAGCGATAACGAGCTCGCCGCTGCCGCCACCGACTCGCTCGCGACTCTGGGCATCGATAATGTCGCCGTGGTCGAGGGGCCGCTCGCCGAAGGCTATCCGGGCGAGGCGCCGTTTGACATTATCCTGATCAACGGCGCTGTGGAAGAGGTGCCGCAGGCGCTGCTCGACCAGCTTGCCGAGGGCGGACGGCTTGCCGTTGTCCTGCAGCAGCCAACCTCTGCGGTCACGGATACCTTCGGCCATGCGTATCTGTATGAGAAGGCGGAGGGCTGGGTAAGCGGGCAGTTCGAGTTCAGCGGTGGCGCGCCGCTCCTGCCCGGTTTCGCGCGCCCGCGCGGCTTCACCTTCTAGACCGCAGTGCCTCCCGATCATTGAACCATTAATTTGCTCGCGCGTATCCTTAAGGCTGATCAACCTTGAGGAGTATCGATCATGCGTCTGTTTGCCACCCTCGCGTTTTTGGCCATCGTTGTTGCTGGTCCCGCCGCGGCACTCGACGTGCAGCGGCCCGATCCCGCGCTCTCGCCTGGCGAAGTCGTCTCGATCCAGCTTGAAGCGCTGAAGAACAACAACGTTCCGCGTCTGGATGCGGGCATCAAGCAAACCTATGCGCTTGCCCATCCCGACAACAAGCGGCTCACCGGCCCGCTGCCGAAGTTCACGCAAATGATCAAGAGTCCGCTGTACCAGGTGATGCTGAATCACCGGGCGCACAGCATCGAGAAGGTCGGGCAGTCCAACGATCGTGCGGTTTTCGGCGTCACCGTGGTCGGAGCGGGCGGCGAGGTCTACAAGTTCCAGTGGACGGTCCAGCGTATCGAGACGGGTCAGGATGCCGGAGCTTGGGCCACGATCTCGGTGTCGCCGCCGCAGACCGCTGATGATAGTGTCTGACGGCGCTGCCGCGCGCATTTGCCGGGCAGGTCCAGACAGGTTAGCCTCGGAGGCTACAGATCGGGCGCGGGTCGCAGCATGAGTTGCGTGCCGCGCCGCGAACGCCAATGCCTTGCGAGGGCAGATGCCGGATTTCTCCCTGCCACCCGAAGCCGCCCATGCCGAATGCCGCGTGGTGATCCTGACCGGCGCGGGCGTGTCGGCGGAATCGGGCCTGCACACCTTCCGCGACCGGGGCGGCATCTGGGAGCGGTATGACATTACTGAGGTGGCCACGCCCGAGGCCTTTGCCCGCGATCCGGCATTCGTTTTGGACTTCTACAACCAGCGCCGCCG
>CAZYYQ010000117.1:0-6111 GCA_964651275.1 uncultured Hyphomicrobiaceae bacterium
CTCTAGCTTGTTGATTTATCGCATTTTCGAACCGCAAAACCGGCCACTCTTTTGCTGAAAATAAGCGAGATAGCCGTCGTCCCGCAGCATCACAAGTGCAGAAACATGAAAAACCGCGACAACGGGGCCGGCGGATTTGGCCAGCCGCAGCATATTTCCAACCCACAGCCGAAAGCGGGCATCTGCAACGCTCACGCTGGTGACAAGTCGCATGCGAGCGGGCACAATATCGACCAACGCGCAGTGGGAAATTCAATGAGACTGAACGTGCGACGCATCGCGAGCAAATTCCGCCCGGCCTTGCCCGTGCGCACGCTCGGAAATCACGCGGCGGCCTTCCACCCCAGCCGCGGCAAGGCACGCTCCTTCATGATGCGCCGGGCGCCGCTCAAGGTCTATGGAACACTCGGATCGCTCGAGGTCAGGCTTGCACGCTCACGCGGCGATGTTCGCCGGGCGCAACGCCTGCGCTACCGGGTCTTCTACGAAGAAATGTCGGCGATCCCCGACGCGACGACACTGCTGAACCGCCGCGACGAAGATCCTTACGACGCGATCTGCGATCACCTTCTCGTCGTCGACCGCGGCGTTGCGCCGAAAACGCGTCAGCGATGGCCTCGCCGCCACCGCGTCGTGGGCACTTACCGGGTTCTGCGCCAGGAGATTGCCGAACGCCGCGTCGGCTTCTACACGCAGAGCGAATACGACATTGCGCCATTGATCGAGCGCAAGCGCGCTACGCACAGCTTCATGGAACTGGGGCGCTCCTGCGTTCTCAAACCTTACCGGAACCGGCGCACCGTCGAACTGCTGTGGCAAGGCATCTGGAGCTATGTGCGCGAGCACAATGTCGACGTGATGCTGGGCTGCGCCAGCTTCGCTGGCACCGACCCGCAGGAACACGCGATGGCGCTGTCGTTCCTACACCATAACGCAAGCGCGCCATCCGAATGGCAGGTGCGCGCACATGATCACCTGCACCAAGACATGAACCTCATGCCCGCCAGCGAGGTCGATCCCCGCGCAGCGCTCAAGACGCTTCCCCCACTCATCAAGGGCTATCTACGCCTCGGCGCCTATATCGGCGACGGCGCGGTCGTCGACCATCAATTTGGCACCACCGATGTGCTTATCATCCTGCCCGTCGAGGCCATCGACGCCCGCTATTTCGATCACTTCGGTGCCCCAACCCAGGCTGCCGCACGTCTCGCGACGCGCCCGGCAAACGAAATGATCTGAGCGGAAAGCGGCCTCGGACGGTCACTTGCCGCCGGTTCCCGGACGTCCACATTATTGCTGGCTCCGCATTGTGCGACGGCGCATCAACATCACGGCGGTGTCCAATCGCGACGATTCAACGTGTTCGGAATTTGCCCGCTCCAGACCGGCTCAACCACAAGAGATTGGCTGACACGCGATGCCCGATATTGACATCTACACAACGCTGCTCTGCCCCTTCTGCATCCGCGCCAAGCGCCTGCTGCGCGCCAAGGGGGTGACATTCAACGAGATCGACGTCACCATGCGGCCGAAAGCGCGCGCGCAGATGCGTCAACGCGCGGGCGGGCTTCATACCGTGCCACAAATCTTCATCGACGGCCGGCATATCGGCGGCTGCGACGAACTACACGCGCTAGACGCGCAGGGGGACCTTGATCCGCTGTTGGGAACACAAGCCGACTGAGCCATGACGGAACCGGACAAGACAGGAACAACTTTCCGCGCGGCACTCGTCCAACTGCGATCCGGCCGCGATCCGAATGTCTCCATCGCCGAGGCCGAGCCGCTGATCCGTGAGGCCGCCGCACAGGCCGATTATGTGCTCACGCCGGAAAACACGTCGCTTATGGAATTGCGCTCGGAGGCGCTGTTCGCAGCGATCGCACCGGAAGAAGAAACTTCGCCCCTACAGCGCTTGCGCGACCTGGCCGCGGATTTGCATATCTGGCTGCATATTGGCTCGCTGCCTGTGCTGGTGGAAGAGCGCCGCGCCGCCAACCGCTCGTTTCTTGTCGCCCCCGACGGCGCGATCGCCGTGCGCTACGACAAGATCCACATGTTCGATGTTGATCTCGGCGGCGGTGAAAGCTATCGGGAGTCTCGAAACTACCGTCCGGGCCGCGAGGCCGTGCTTGCTGATCTACCTTGGGGCAGGCTCGGCCTTACGACCTGTTACGATCTACGCTTTCCCGAGCAATATCTCGCCCTTGCGCAGGCTGGAGCGGATTTCATCACCGTGCCGTCCGCCTTCACGCGGCAGACCGGCGGCGCGCACTGGCATGTGCTGTTGCGCGCCCGGGCGATCGAAACGGGATGTTTCGTTCTGGCTGCGGCGCAGGGGGGATGCCATGACAACGGCCGCGAAACCTATGGCCATAGCCTGATCGTCGGACCGTGGGGTGAGATCATCGCGGAGATCCCCGACGACGAGCCTGGCGTGATCGTCACGGAGATCGACCCGCGGCAGGTTGCTCAGGCCCGGCTGAAGATTCCCGCGCTGAAACATCGCAGCGCTGTGGGGCTGGCGCTGCGCGAAATCTCTGATTGAGCGCAAAGCCGCAGCGAAAGGTGCCGTCGCGCCGGCACGGCGAGATGCTGATCCGCTCCAACTGAATCGGATCATGCGCCAGATTTCTGTTTTGACGCGCGATGTATGTAAAAAAATGGTTCCCGTCGCGTATCAGGTGCGGGACAGGCCGTTTCAAATCGTGCTGTAATCGGGAAATCGGGAACGACGCAAAGCTGCCGCGCCGGAGCACTTCCGACGCGGCTGATTGTTCGCGGACGCTCGCTCAGACGTTGGATGTGTAACGGCTGACCGTCTTGGAGAACTGCTGCTGGAACGGCTGAGACGCATCAGTCGCAATGCGCGCCGTCAACTGCTGTATCTCCTCGGCCTGCAACTTCACGGCGTCGAGCTGCTGGCGCATGAACGCCGTCTGAAGCTCGATCGCCTCGACCTGCGTGCGCGCACCAGCCAGCTTGCGGGCAAAATCGAAGCCGGCATTTACGTTGCGTTGTGCCATTTCGACGACCTTAGTGTTGAACTCGGATGTGCCCTTGCTGGCCTGGTCCAGCGAAGCTTCCAGAGCCCGCGTGGCCTCTTCCATCGACTGGCGGGCCTGAGCATATGAATCGCGCAGTTGCGCGATGGTCTTCTCGGCATAAGCGCGGACAGCTTCCGGGGTCTCACCCGCCTGCTCGGACAAGCTCTGAGCCGCTGAAGTGGCCGGGGCTGGCGCGAAACCGGTCTCGTACGTGTTTACGGAAGCCGGTGTCGTGGTTGGGAAATCACTCATCACATTACCTCCTGCAATCGCTTGTTAGAACTCGCAGGTTTCCGGAGCATGATCCATTTTGCGTGAAACGGACCATAGCTCCATGGCCCCGCTTGGATGCGCGATTTGTCCGAAAACCGGTTCCCACTTTTCAGATCGCGCTGGTTCCATCAGACCTTCGGCTGCGCCTTCTGGGCCGCCTCAGCGATCATCTGCGAGATTTCCTGCGCCTGCTGCGTGTATGTCTCGAGCTGCTGACGAGCAAACTGCGTCTGGATATCCAGCACTTCCTGCAGGTCCTTCGCCTTCACGAGACGCTCGGCGAAATCGAAGCCGGCCTGAACGTTGGCCTCGGCATAATGCATGGTCTTTTCCTGAATTTCCTTGCCACCGGCACCCATGACGTTGGACGAGCTGGCAAACATGCCCTGCGCCTGACGCGCGGCTTCCATCATGCGGTCGTAGGCTTCCTTGGTCTGCTCGACGCTCTTCTCCGCCATCTGGCGGACGGGGGCGGGAATTTCGAAGTTTGCTGCGTCGTTCATGTCGGATCTCCTTGGTCGATGCTGTCTTGCAAATAAAACTTTTTGCCGGGGGCGCGGTCCGCGCGCCTTGCCCGACGCCTAATATCTAATGCTGCTTATGCTGCGTTGCAATATTTTTTTGCGGCGCAGCATCAATAAAATTGTTTCCAGACAACTGCGCCTTTTGCTGCACTGCACAATCAGTGCAGCGCGCGCCGCTGGGGGCAAATGGGAAATTTCCTTCATCGCCCAACCGCTTGGTGATAAATCTTTAACCAAGAACGAACGGGCAAATGACAGTGATGGCGCAGAGTGAAAGCCTGCCGGCCCCGGCACCACCGGCGGCACGGCCGTTGCCGATGGAGAGCTTTCTCGCCACGGATGATCCCGCATGGGTGTGGGATGGGCAGGGACGGCGGATTCTTTGGGCCAACGCGGCGGCGGCAAAGCTTTGGGGCGACTCTGCGCCGGAAAGGCTGAAGCGGCGCCGCCAAGGCCGCGCGACAGATGCGCCCGCCCGGCTCACCGAACTCGCCCGCTCCGGCGAGGCGCTTGCGGATGCGCCCGAGACGCTGGCGGTTCCCGCCCCCAGCGGTGCAGTAAAGGTGGTGTGCGTTTTCCAGAGGCTCCAACTGGCCGGTGGCCGCCCAGGCCTTGTCGTGCGCGTGCTACCCGAGCGCGACGAACCGTCCGCCTCTTCCAAAGTTGCCTTGCACCCGTCAGCGCGCGCGGCTCCACCCGGCAAAGCTGGCAGGCGCGAACCCCGGCCCGCCAAGGCGCGCGAGCGAATCAGCCGGTCTGATCTCGGAACTCTGAAGGCGATCGCGCGGGACATCGGCGCGGCGTCCGGTCAGTCCGCGCCAGGCAACGCGATAAAAGCCGCCCCGCGAGAAGGTGTAGCCGCATCCAGCACCGGCGAAGCCAAGACAACAAGGTCAACAAGAAAAACGCAGCCCACGCCGAGCGGAAAGTCCGCGCCCACTGCCAAGCACACCAAGACAAGAGCGCCCCACAAAAAAACCGCCGCCGCGGCAGCCGCGCCCGAGCAGCCGTCACGCGAGGAAATGGCGGCGCTGCTGGCCCGCGTGAGTCACGAAATCCGCAATCCGCTGACGATCATCCTGGGCTTTGCCGAGATTCTACAGAGCGACCGCGTCGAGCGCCTGAAGCCCGGCAAGGCACGCGAATACGCCAGCGACATTTACCGCACGGCACAACTCGCGCTTGGGCTGGCCGACGATCTGTTAGGTTTCGCCGAGCGCGCCAGCGGCGAGCCGCCGCCTGCTCATGCGTGGATCGACCTGAATACCGTCATCGCGGACTGCCTGCATCTGCTGGAGCCGGTGGCAACGGCACAGAATGTGACACTCGGGCGCAGGCTGAAGCGCGACAGTCCGATGTTGCTGGCGCACGAACGCTCGATCCGGCAAATCCTTCTCAACCTGCTGATGAACGCGCTACGCCACGGCGAAGGGGGCGGCGCGATCCGCGTTTCCACGCGGCTTGAGAAGCAGGGTGGACTGGTGCTGAGCGTGAAGGACGACGGGCCGGGCATGAGCGCGGAGCAGATCGCCGCTGCAAAGTCCCCGGATCGGGCGGGCGACGTGAAGCAGGCCGGGCGGCGTGGCCTCGGCCTTCGTCTGGTTCTTGGATTCGTGCGCGATAATGCAGGCGAACTCGACATTATCAGCAAACCGGGAGCGGGCGCGGATGTGCGAATCCGTTTCGCGCCGGACAGGCTGAGCGCGCCGAAAGCCCGTCTTGCAAGCAAGAAGCCAGCCGTAAAGAAAAAGCTCGCCATGGCGAACGGGCAAGCCACGAAGCGAAAGCCAGCGCGCAGGAAACAGACCCCGGGCAAGCGCGCCTGAGCTATTCCAGCTCCTTGGTCTTTGAGAAGCGGATCGCCTCGTTGCTTTCGATCTTGTAATTCAGCTCCCAGGGACTGGCGGCCATGAACACCGGATCGCCGTCGCGGTCGGTCATGATCGCGGATCTGTGCTTGGCGACGAACTGGTTGAGCGCCTTTTCGTCGTCCGAACTGAGCCAACGCGCCATCTGATATGGCGTCGGCTCGAAATCGAGCGCAACCTTGTATTCGCTCTGCGCCCGGTCGCTGACCACGTCGAGCTGAAGCTGCCCGATCACCCCGACGACCCACTGCGAGCCGATATCCGGCTTCAGCACCTGGATCAGCCCTTCCTCCGACAAGTCCTGCAGCGCCTGGCGCATCTGCTTGATCCGCGTGGTGTCACCGAGGCGCACGCGGCGCAGGATTTCCGGCGCGAAAGCGGGCAGCCCGGTAAAGCGCA
>CAZYYQ010000118.1:0-6100 GCA_964651275.1 uncultured Hyphomicrobiaceae bacterium
TCGCGCACCGCGAAGGCGCCTGCGAACGCGCTCGTGCTGAAAACCATCCCGGCGCACAGCGCCGCGCCCGCCACACTCAGATATGCGCCCTTGCGCACCAGACCGTTTCCACCCGGCATTCGTTTTAACTCCCCCTGTACCCACTCGGGACCGCGACTTCCAGCAGCCGTACAGGCCACAACGCCACTCGATACTGTAGTGTATTTCATTTTCCCCTCAGTCTGCCAAGCGCGCGTCGTGGATGGAGTCATTCGCTCATCTCGCCAAAAGGTTGAAGACAGGGGCCTGCCAAGACCGGGCGGGCGCAGTTCAGCTTGCTTTTCTCGGCGGCAAGTATGCTCAAAAAAGGGGCAATGTCATAGACTTGCCATCAAAGCCATTATTGCAATCATAAGTTGCAGAGATTCTGATCCAGCCGCAACCGCGTGTTGTCTTTTGTCATCGGCTGTTGCGTTAGCGCAACGAATCGAGCGCTTGCGTTATGCGCTTGACCAGTGCGTCAAGGCCCGGGATCAGCGACGGCCCCGGACATACGACCGAAGCCGCCGGAAACCGCAGCCGGCGGCCAGGCGGATAACGACGCATCAGTGCGGGATGCGCCAGCAGCGCCGCACCGCGGTCGGCCTGCCGCACGCTTTCGGGCACGACCAGCAGGTCGGGCCGCGCGGCCAGTACAGTCTCGACAGACACCGGGGAGATGGCACCCACCCCGGCCGCGGCGTTTTCCAGTCCGATATGAGCAAGCATTGCCGCGCTGAGTGATCCCGCCCCCAGCGCATAGCCGCCGCGGTCGTAGTAGAGCGCGGAGACCGGTCTGCCATTTTCGGCCGCGTTGCGCGCACGGCGCAGCACCTCGTCGAACCGCCGCGCCATGGCCACCCCCCGCACCGTCACGCCCAGCGTGTGAGCGACCCGGATCATCTGGGCGCGCGCTCCGGCGAAAGTCTGTGGATGCGACAGCGCAAGAACCCGCAAGCCCTGCCCGCGCAGCAGCCTGAGCGTCAGCGCATTGTTGAACCGCGAGGCCAGAACGAGGTCGGGCCTTAATTGCAGCACGCTTTCCGCGTCGTCATTCACCTGCGGGATGCCTCGCGCACGTTGCGCGTAGTAAGCGGTCGTGGGATCGCGCGCGAACGGGCTGAGTGCGAGAATGCGCTCGCGCGGCACGAGGGTGAGCAGGTACTGATCGGCACAGGCGTTGATCGAAACGATTCGCTGGGGCGGATCACCGGCCCTTGCTTGCGCCGGAGCCACGGCCAGCGCCAGGATCAACGCTATGAGAGCTGCGTTAATCCGTGCGCTCATAAGTCCAGATCGCAGCGGGCGGAAGATTGGCCCAGACCAGGCCTCGCCGCTGTCCCTTTAGCCCCATGGCGCTGGCAAGCCGCAGTGGCACCGGGCTGTTCTCGCGATAAGTGAACTGCACGAACACGCCTCCGGGCGCAAGCACCTGTAACGCGCTCTTCACGATCGAGCGGATCATCGGCTTGGGGAAGAGCCGCATCGGCAGCGTGGACACGACCGCGCCGACCGGCGGTCCCTCACGCTCGCCCCATCGCCGCCCCAGCTCCTGCGCCGGTGCGACCATCACATCGACGCCCGCGAAGCTGCGCTCAAGGTGTGCGCCGAGCGCGGCATCGAGTTCGACAAGCGTAAGGTTCTCCGGCAAGACGCCGTTGCGAATAAGCTGGCGCGTGATTGCACCGGTGCCTGCGCCGAGTTCGATGACGTGAGGCTGTGGGCGGCCCATGATCGCCTCAGTCATCGCGCGGCCGACGAACGGGCTTGACGGGAACAGGCTGCAGATCTGGCGCGGATTGCGCAGCGAGCGCCCCCAGAACAGTAAAGGTCCCTGCGCCCGCGTGGCGAATTGCTCTAAATGCTCGTTCATCTTCTTGCCGCTGGTTCGGACGGCGGGTGCTTGCCGGTTGCGCGCCAAAGATCCGGCGCGATCTCCCGTTCGGCGCCGCTTCCCGGTGTCCAGAGGTTTCGACCTGTCGTTGCTCTGTGCTTCCGTCACTTTGCGTTTCCGGGGTGTTGCGATGTCCGCGCCGGACACCTGGACGAAGCCGCAGTACCCGAGGGCGGGCGAATCGCACAAGCGCAAGATCACGAAGATATCCGGCTCTGGACTTCCCTCGTCCGGCCGCCACCGCCGGTTGCGGCCTTCCCAGCGATATCCTCAGTCATCCAGCAATGCCGCTGGGACGTGAAAATCTTCCCGGCCCCAAAGAAATACGCCACCAGCCGCTTCTCGACAAGTGCGACCGCGCAACTTCGCCCACGGCTGGCATGGATTTTTGCGTTACGGCTTCCTACCTCATTAAGGCAGACATCTTCCTTGTATGCGCCAGCGGCCGCCCCATGGTAAAAGATGATGATGAGCGTCCTTCCAGCGCAGGTAAGAGTGATACTGAAGTCGAGGCCCGTATGACCCGTTTCGTTCTTGGTGAAATCAGGCGCTACGTACTCCTTACCATGGGTCTCACATTCCTGATCGCCGGCTTGATCGTTTTGCCGCTCCCCATCCCCTTCGGACTTGCAATGATCCTCATCGGGCTATCGCTCCTGCTCGTTAACAGCCCCTTCATTCGCAGCAGGTTCCTTGTGCTGCGCAGCCGCTGGTCGCGCATGGATGCGTGGATCAGTTCGGTCGAACACCGCCTTCCGGGGCCGGTGCGTCGCGCAATCCGTCCCGACGGCAGTGACTGATCTTTCGTTCTGCTCCGGCCTCCAAAACACTTAACCGGCCTTAAAAAATATCTTGGCCGCAATATTCCGACTTGATCGGCGCGGCTTGACCGGCGAAAGGTTTGCGTGGGAAAGGCATGGCCGGAGTTTGTCTTCGGTGGGCGGCGCTTGGCGCGCTGCAGGGAACGAGTTTGGGAGCGACTTGGATGGCGCAGACAATGAACGACCAGAACACGCCGCCGAATATTGCGCATCGGGACATTTCTCACCGGGACATGGCCAACGCAATCCGCGCGCTGTCCATGGATGCCGTGCAGGCGGCAAATTCCGGGCATCCCGGCATGCCGATGGGCATGGCCGATGTCGCCACGGTGCTGTTCCGCGACTTCCTCAAGTTCGATGCCACCAATCCGGACTGGCCGGACCGCGACCGCTTTCTGCTGTCCGCTGGACACGGCTCGATGCTGCTTTACAGCCTGCTCTACCTGACCGGCTATCCGGGCATGGATATCGACCAGCTCAGGAATTTCCGGCAACTCGGCTCGCACACCGCCGGCCACCCGGAATACGGCCATGCGCCGGGCGTCGAGACCACGACAGGGCCGCTCGGGCAGGGGCTGGCAAATGGCGTGGGCATGGCGCTCGCCGAGCGGCTGCTGAATGCGCGCCACGGGAACGATCTCGTCGATCATTTCACCTATGTGCTGGCGGGCGATGGCTGCCTCATGGAGGGCATCAGCCACGAGGCAATTTCGCTGGCCGGGCATCTCGGGCTGTCCAAGCTGATCGTGCTGTTCGACGATAACCATATCTCCATCGACGGCTCGACAGACCTTTCGGTGTCTGATGATCAACTGGCCCGTTTCGTTGCCAGCGGATGGGACGTCACCCGTGTTGATGGCCATGACCCGGACGCCATCGCCATCGCGATAGCCGGCGCACGCGCACAGACCGAGCGTCCCTCGCTGATCGCCTGCCGCACGGTGATCGGCTACGGCGCCCCCAACAAGCAGGGAACGGCGGCGACCCACGGCGCGCCGCTTGGGGAAGAAGAGGTGGCTGCTGCACGCGCCACGCTCGGCTGGGACCACCCGCCTTTCGAGGTGGCGGACGACATCCTCGGCGCATGGCGTGAGGCCGGGGCGCGCGGACATGCCGCCTTCAACGCCTGGCAGGATGCGGCAAGCCGGCTCCCGGAGCACGACCGGGGCCGCCTCCATGACCCGATCGACGAGGCAGCCCGTGCGGATATCTCCTCCGCTATCCGCGAGATCAAGCGCGCGTTCAGCGAGGGCGGAGAGAAGCTCGCCTCCCGGCAGTCCTCGCAAAAGGTGATCGAGAAGCTGCTTCCGGCGGTACCCGGGCTGATGGGCGGCTCGGCTGACCTGACCGGCTCGAACGGCACCCGGACCGGTCAGCACAAGGACGTCAAGCCGGGCGACTTCTCCGGCAACTACATTCATTACGGCGTGCGCGAGCATGGCATGGCCGCGGCGATGAACGGCATGGCGCTGCATGGCGGCATCGTGCCTTATGGCGGCAGCTTCCTCGTGTTCACCGACTATTGCCGGCCCGCGATCCGCTTGTCCGCCTTGATGGGCAAGCGGGTGGTCTATGTGATGACCCACGATTCCATCGGCCTCGGCGAAGATGGCCCGACGCACCAGCCGATCGAGCATCTGGCTGCCCTGCGCGCGATGCCGAACCTTCGTGTGTTCCGCCCGGCTGATTCCGTGGAGTGTGCTGAAGTCTGGGAACTGGCGCTGGCGAGCGCTGGCACGCCGTCGATCCTTGCACTGACCCGGCAGGGCCTGCCGGTGCTGCGCACCGCGCATTCGGATGACAATCTCAGCGCAACGGGCGCTTATGTCCTGCGCGAAGCCGATGGCGCGCGCGACGTCACGCTGCTGGCAACCGGCTCCGAGGTCGGAATGGCCTGCGAGGCGGCGGACCTGCTGGCGGGCGAGGGCATCCGCGCTGCGGTCGTGTCGATGCCGTGCTGGGAACTGTTCCGCGCGCAGCCGCGTGAGTATCGTGAGCGCGTGCTCGGCGACGCGCCGCGCGTCGGCATCGAGGCCGCGGTGGCGCTTGGATGGCACGAATGGCTCGGGCTTTCCGGCCGGTTTGTCGGGCTCGACTCGTTCGGCGCTTCGGCCCCGGCGGGTCAGCTCTATGCGCATTTCGGCGTGACCGCGCGGCGCGTCGCCGAAGAGGCCAGGGGCGCGCTCGGCCGCGCTTGATCCACGCGGGATCATCGGTGACCAGGGAACGGAGACCCCCAAGCCATGCTCGACCGGTTCAAGAGGATTGAGACCGCCGATGTGGATGGCAAGCGCGTGCTGGTGCGTGCCGATCTCAACGTTCCGATGTCAGGCGGGCGGATTACCGACGCGACCCGCATCGAACAGGTGCTTCCGCTGATCCGCGACCTGAGCTCCCGTGGCGCACGGGTCGTCGTCATGTCGCATTTCGGCCGGCCCAAGGGAGAGCGCGTTGCGAACCTGTCACTGAAGCCGGTCGCCGAAGTCATCGCTGAGCGCCTTGCGCCGACCCCGGTGGCCTTCGCGCCTGATTGCGTCGGCGGCGAGGCCAAGGTGGCGGTGGACGCATTGGCGTCCGGCGGGGTATGCGTTCTCGAAAACCTGCGGTTCCATCCCGGCGAGGAGGCGAATGACCCCGCTTTTGCCGCCGCGCTCGCCGAACTTGGCGATATCTACGTCAACGATGCATTCTCCGCTGCCCACCGGGCGCATGCTTCCACCGATGCCATCACACGGCTGCTGCCCGCTCATGCCGGGCCAGCATTAATGACGGAAATCGAGGCACTCACCATGGCGCTGGAGCGCCCGCACCGGCCTGTGGCCGCGATCATCGGCGGTGCGAAGGTCTCGACCAAGATCGCGGTGCTGACCAATCTCGTTGCAAAGGTCAACCTGCTCGTTATCGGCGGCGCGATGGCCAACACTTTCCTCCACGTCGAGGGGCGCAACATTGGCAACTCGCTCCACGAGCCGGGCGAGGCGGGGACGGTCGAGCAGATCATCACCAACGCTACCGAAAGCGGCTGTCAGATCCTGCTACCTAAGGATGCCGTGGTCGCGGCGGAACTGCGCGAAGGCGTGGCTACCGAGGTCCGCGATGTGACGGATATCCCGCCAGATGCTATGATCCTCGATATTGGCCCAGCTTCTGTCGATGGCATGTATGCCCGGCTCGCCGGCTGCCACACGGTGTTGTGGAACGGCCCACTCGGCGCATTCGAGGTGCCGCCGTTCGGCGAGGCGACCTTCGCCGTCGCGCGCGAGGTGGCGCGGCTGACCAGAGAGGCCGGGCTTATCAGCGTAGGCGGAGGTGGCGATACGGTGGCCGCGCTCAACGCGGCCGGCGTGACGGATCAATTCACTTATGT
>CAZYYQ010000119.1:0-6017 GCA_964651275.1 uncultured Hyphomicrobiaceae bacterium
CTGGCGCTTCTGGGGCAAACGGATGTGGATGCCAGCCGGTCCGCCGCCGCGACGCTGCGCGAGGCGGCGGATCAGTTTGGCGAGGCGGTGTTCCTGTCGCGCTACCGGAACAAGGGCGTCGAGATCATCCATGTCGAGACGCCCCACGATGCCAAGCGCTCCTTCGTGCACCCCGGCCTGGGTTTTCGCCCGATGCATGCCTGTTCGTGCTCCAAGGTCATTGCGGCGTTCGCCGAGGACGGCTTTCGCGAGGAGATCCTGAGCGGACCAATGCAAAGCTACACGCCGCAGACCAAGCGCGATCCCGAGGCCCTGCGCGAAGAGTTCGCGGCGATCAGAATGGCGGGCTACGCCGAATGCGTCGAAGAGATCGAGGTGGGCGTGTCGTCGGTGGCCGCCCCGATCCGAATCGGCAATATCGGGGCGACGTTCAGCATCGGCGCGACGGGGCCGGTGCGCCGCTTCACCGCGAAACGGCGCGAAGAGATCGGCAAGCGGCTGTGCGCGCTGGCAGGCAAGGTCGCCCTGGCATTGCAGGTGCATGGGACGGCTTAGACCGGTTGACGGGCGGGTGAATGCGAGGCGAGTGGTCCAATTCAGACATTTGAGTGCCGTAGCAGCGCTCGCCCGGGCAAATGTCTGACCCGCTATCACGGGGTGGCGCGTTGGAGCGGATTGATTTTCTCAGCCAGTTGCGGCTGTCTCTGCTCCGGCGCGCCATTCGCGCCAGCCTCTTGCGCGCAACTCACACGCCGGGCATTCTCCGCAGCCGTAGCCCCAGCCATGCCGTTCACTGCGATCGCCGATATAGCAGGTATGGGTGTGCGCCACAATCAGCTCAACCAGCGCGTCGCCGCCCAGTTCCTGCGCCATCGCCCATGTGCCGGCCTTGTCGATCCACATCAGCGGCGTGTGTATCGTGAAGTCGCGGTCCATGCCGAGCGTCAGCGTGTGCGCGAGGCTTTGCAGCGTCTCGTTACGGCAGTCGGGATAGCCCGAATAATCCGTCTCGCACATGCCGCCAACCAGATCCGCGATCCCGCGCCGGTAAGCCAGAGCCGCCGCGTAACTGAAAAACAGGATGTTGCGCCCCGGTACGAAGGTGCTGGGCAGCCCCGAATCGGTCATGGTGATCTCGGCGTCGCGGGTGAGCGCTGTGTCGCTGATGCGCGCGAGGGTGGGCAGCGCCAGCATGTGGTCTTCGCCAAGCCGGGTGCCCCAACCGGGGAACTGCCGCACGATCTCCGCGCGCACCGCCTGGCGCGCCTCAAGCTCGACCGCGTGGCGCTGGCCGTAATCGAAGCCGATGGTCTCGACACGCGCAAACCGCTTCAGCGCCCAGGCTAGGCAGACGGTCGAATCCTGCCCCCCGGAGAACAGGACCAGCGCGCTGTGTCCGTCTTCTGCCTTGATGCCCATGGTGTTGATGCCGCGCGAGCGGCCTCTTTCGTTTCGTGCCGGAATTGGCTAATAGCTCAACGAAGCAGTATATGGACGGCGCGCATGCGGGCGCAAACGCCGCGTGCAGGAGAAAGGGCAGGGGTCGCATGACCGCGATAATGGACATCATCGGCCGGGAAATCCTCGACAGCCGCGGCAATCCGACCGTTGAGGTCGATGTGATCCTCGAAGATGGGGCGCTGGGCCGCGCGGCGGTGCCTTCGGGGGCGTCAACTGGCGTACACGAGGCGCATGAGCGCCGCGATGGCGACGCGCGTTATGGCGGCAAGGGCGTGCTGGGTGCCGTCGCAGCCATCAACGAGGACATCCTCGACCGCCTGCAGGGGATCGATGCGGAAGATCAGCGGCGTATCGACACGCTCCTGATCGAGCTTGACGGCACGGCCAACAAGGGTCGGCTCGGCGCGAATGCGATCCTCGGCGTGTCGCTTGCCGTCGCGAAGGCGGCCGCCGAGAGCGCCGGGCTGCCGGTCTACCGCTATATCGGCGGGCTGCCGGCGCGCGTGCTCCCCGTGCCAATGATGAATATCATCAATGGTGGCGCGCATGCTGACAACCCCATCGACATCCAGGAATTCATGGTGATGCCGGTCGGCGCGCCGAACATGCACGAGGCGGTGCGCTGGGGAGCGGAGACATTTCATGCGTTGAAAAAACTGCTGCGCGATGCCGGCCACAGCACCAATGTCGGCGACGAAGGCGGCTTCGCCCCGGCGCTGAAGTCGGCGGACGAGGCGCTCGGCTTCATCATGCGCGCGATTCAAGCGGCTGGCTACCGGCCGGGCGAGCAAATCGCGCTGGCGCTCGATGCCGCCGCGAGCGAGTTTTACAAGAACGGCCGTTACGAGCTTGCAGGCGAGGGCAAGAGCCTCGATGCCGCAGGGCTGGCCGCGTATTACCAGGACCTGGCCGCGCGCTATCCGATCGTCTCGATCGAGGATGGCATGGCCGAGGACGACTGGGAGGGCTGGGCCGCGCTCACGTCGGCAATCGGCAAATCCTGCCAGCTTGTCGGCGACGATCTGTTTGCAACCAACTCGCAGCGGCTGAAGCAGGGCATCGATAAGTGCATTGCCAATGCCATCCTTATCAAGGTCAACCAGATCGGCACCCTGAGCGAGACGCTGGACGCCATCGACATGGCGCAGCGCGCGGGCTACGGCGTGATCGTGTCGCACCGCTCCGGCGAAACCGAGGATGCGACCATCGCGGACTTGTCGGTCGCCAGCAATGCCGGGCAGATCAAGACCGGCTCGCTGTCGCGCTCGGACCGCACGGCGAAATACAACCAGCTCATGCGCATCGAGGACGAGCTTGGGGGCCTCGCGGTCTATGCCGGGCGCGCCGCGCTGGCGGTCTCGCGCGGGTAATTTACATTTCGTTCAGGCTGAACGCGCTACGATTAATGGTGTATCTATCACCTTTGTCGGACAGCCATGCTCCGCGCCACCATTGCCCACGCTGCCGATCTTTTCACCCGGGGCCGCCGGATTGCGGTTTTCTTACTGTTGTGCGGGCTTATCACCTCCTTTGCGCATCAGGCGGTGAAAGGCGATCATGGCCTTGAACGGCGTGCGCAAATCAAGCAGCGGATCGCGCAGATGGAGGCCGAACGCGACCGGCTTGCGGAAAAGCGCGCAGCTTTGGAACGCGACGTTGCCCTTCTGCGCGTGGCAGAGCACACGCCCACGGACCTCGCCGAAGAGCAGGCCCGTGCGCTCCTCAACCTGGCGCGAGCCGGCGAAACCATCGTGCTTCAAGTGCCGAAGACGGACGAGTAGCCATCCGTATCGCCGTGCTGATATCTCCCTCCTCCCGTGACGCCATCGGTATGCCGCTGTATCGCCCGCCAATCACGGAATGTTTGGTGCGGAGCGAGCCCTGAATAGCTGCGGAATCGGTTGTGATTGGCGCGAGGTTGGCGCTACACTCCGGATAATTCCAATGATTTGGCGCCGGAGGTTTTTTCATGGCGAGCGACGTATCGAGCGTGGCAACGGCGCAGGACGCGGCAGAGCAGGGCGCCAAGGGCAACGGCCATGACATCAGTGAATTCACCCGCGAAGAGGAACTGAAAGCCTATCGCGAGATGCTCCTCGTTCGCCGGTTCGAGGAGAAGGCTGGGCAACTGTATGGCATGGGCTACATCGGCGGCTTCTGTCATCTGTACATTGGGCAGGAGGCCGTTGTCGCAGGAATGCAGATGATCGCGAAAGAGGGCGATCAGGTCATCACGGCCTATCGCGACCATGGCCACATGCTGGCCACCGGCATGGACCCCAAGGGTGTCATGGCGGAACTCACCGGGCGGGAGGCCGGCTACTCCAAGGGCAAGGGCGGCTCGATGCACATGTTCTCCGTGGAGAAGAAATTCTACGGCGGGCATGGCATCGTTGGCGCGAGCGTGCCGCTCGGCACGGGGCTTGCCTTCGCCAACAAGTACCGCGAGAACGACAATGTCTGCTTCACCTATTTCGGTGATGGCGCGGCGAACCAGGGTCAGGTGTACGAGGCCTTCAACATGGCCAAGCTGTGGAAGTTGCCAGTCATCTACGTCATCGAGAACAACAATTATGCGATGGGCACCAGCGTCGAGCGCTCTCACTCGATCACAGATCTTTCGCAACTCGGACGCAGCTTCGATATTCCGGGTGAGCGCGTCGACGGCATGGATGTGCGCGCAGTGCACGCTGCGGGCAAGCGCGCGGCTGAATACGTGCGTGGCGGCGAGGGTCCGATGATCCTGGAGATGATCACCTACCGTTACCGTGGCCACTCCATGTCAGACCCGGCGAAATACCGCTCGCGCGAGGAAGTGCAGAACATGCGCACCGAACATGACCCGATCGAACAGGTCCGGCAGCGGCTGATCGACAGCGGCGAAGCCAGCGAGGGTGAGTTGAAAGAGATCGACAAGGAAATCCGCGCCATCGTGAGCGAGGCCGCGGAGTTTGCACAACAGGCTCCCGAGCCGGATGCATCGGAGCTATGGACCGATGTCACGCTGGCGTCACACGCCTGAGAAGAACGAACAAGACGCGAAGTCCGCGCGCACTGACTTTTTTGACAGGGAAACGCCCATGCCGACCGAAGTCCTGATGCCCGCTCTGTCGCCGACGATGGAAGAGGGCAAGCTTGCCAAATGGCTTGTGAGCGAAGGCGATGAAATTTCCTCTGGCGACCCGATCGCGGAGATAGAGACGGACAAGGCCACGATGGAGGTTGAGGCCGTCGATGAAGGGCGGCTTGGCAGGATTCTGATCCCGGCCGGAACTGAGGGCGTGAAGGTCAACACGCCGATCGCTGTGATACTGAGCAATGGCGAGGACGCCGGCGACATCGAGGCCAAGGGGCAACCCGAACCACCTCAGCAATCGACGCAGCCGCAGGACAGCGAACCTGCTCCAGCGGCTGGGGAGGCAACCTCTGCGGGCGCGCAACCGGAAAAAACCGTTCCTGCTGCCGAACCGGAAGTCCCCGAAGGCACCGAGATGGTGACCACGACGGTGCGCGAGGCGCTGCGCGATGCGATGGCCGAGGAGTTGCGACGCGATCCGGACGTGTTCGTCATGGGCGAGGAGGTCGCGGAATATGAAGGCGCCTACAAGATCACGCAAGGTCTGCTGGCGGAATTCGGCGCGAAGCGGGTGGTCGATACGCCGATCACCGAACACGGCTTTGCCGGCGTTGGAGTGGGTGCGGCATTAGCAGGCCTCAAGCCGGTCGTCGAATTCATGACCTGGAACTTCGCCATGCAGGCGATCGACCATATCATCAACTCGGCGGGCAAGACGCTTTACATGTCCGGCGGGCAGATGCGCTGCCCGATCGTGTTTCGCGGGCCGAACGGGGCCGCCTCGCGTGTCGGCGCGCAGCACAGCCAATGCTATTCGGCGTGGTACGCGCATGTGCCGGGGCTGAAGGTGGTCGCGCCTTATTCCGCCGCGGACGCCAAGGGCTTGCTGAAATCCGCGATCCGCGACCCGAACCCGGTGGTGTTCCTCGAAAACGAGATGATCTACGGCCACAGCTTCGAGGTGCCGCAGGTCGAGGATTGGCTCGTGCCGATCGGCAAGGCGAAGGTCGTGCGCGCGGGCGACGCGGTCACGATTGTGTCGTTCTCGCGCGGCATGATTTATGCGCTGGAGGCGGCGGACAAACTGGCCGAGGAAGGCTACGAGGCGGAAGTCATCGACCTGCGCACGCTGCGCCCGCTCGACATGGAGACGGTGATTGAATCGGTGAAAAAGACCAACCGGCTGGTCGCGGTTCAGGAGGCCTGGCCGATCGCCTCGATCGCTTCGGAGGTGAGCGCGCAGGTGGCGCGCGAAGCCTTCGACCATCTTGATGCGCCGCCGACGCCCGTCACAGGCGCGGATGTGCCGATGCCATATGCCGCCAATCTGGAGAAACTTGCCCTGCCGAGCACGGCGCAGGTCATCGCGGCGGCGAAGGCCGTCATGTATGTGGATTGAAGCCGCGCCGGCGCGCGGGCAGGGGTGGGGCATGCCAGAGGCTGGTCTGATTGACGTCACGCAACTGCGCATTATGGCTGC
>CAZYYQ010000120.1:0-5978 GCA_964651275.1 uncultured Hyphomicrobiaceae bacterium
CGTGGACGAGGGCACGCGCGCGAAGACCTCGATCAACGAGCTGCTGCGCACCTGATCGCTGCGCGGCGGATCCGGAGAGGGCGCGATGAAAAACACGGTCACGCTCGGCGTCCGCAAGCTGTTCTTCCTGATCCTCGCGCTCTATGCCGGCTACTGCGCGCTGTGCTGGCTGGTCCCGTCCGCGCGGCTCGGCAACATCACGCCCGCCGGCCTGACCTTCACGATCTTCCTCACCAACTTCGCCGGATGTCTTGCGCTCACGGCGCTCAACCTTCTGGAAATCGGCCTGCTCGGCATGGGCTTCGTGTTCGGGCTCGGCATGGTGCTGCACTCGCGCGCGAAGGATTATCGTAAGGGCGGAGATCTGGCCGAGATTGGCGAGTTGAAGTACACAGAGGCGTTTTTCGAGCTACTGGCCGGAGCCTTCATTGTCTACCTGTTCTACATGGAATTCATGGAGCCGCCGGAAGCGCTGATGCCGCCGGTCTGGGAGCGGATGTGGGACAGCATTCGCGCCTGCGTGCCGTCATAGCGGCAGGGCGGATTGAAGAGTCAATCGGGGGCTGAGGCATGGGTAACAGGCGCGATGCCTATGACCGGCTGAACGCAGATCTGGTCATCAAGACGGTCCGGAGGCTCGGCGACCGGATCGAGGAAAGGTTCCCCGCCCGCAACCTCACGCGCGTGTGCCGGGATCTGCAGGAACTGGCAGAAATCTGTGCCCGCGATGCGGCACGGATCGGCCGGCCAAACTGGGGCTTGCGGCTGATCTCGCTGGCGGGCTTTGGTGCGGTCGTCGCTGGGCTGGTGATGTTGAGCGTCGTCATCTTCGGCGGGGATATCACACAGCCCTTCACTGGCGAAGGTATGAACGACTATGCACCGTTCACCATAGTGCAAGGGCTGGAGGCGACCTTCAACCTCGTTGCTCTGGCGTTCCTAGGCCTCTTGTTTCTCGGCCGGCTGGAGGAGCGCGCGAAACGCCACCGCGCCTACAAGTCGCTTCACCAGTTGCGATCCATGACGCATGTGATCGACATGCACCAACTGACCAAGGACCCGGTGCCGATCATCCGTGGTGTCGCGCCCACCAAATCCTCGCCAAAGCGCGAACTGAGCCCGGGCGAGCTGGCGCGCTATCTCGATTACTGCACCGAGATGCTCTCGCTCACCGGCAAGATCGCCGCGCTTTACGCGCAGAACTCCCGCGATACGCAGATCGTCGCAGCAGCCAACGATATCGAGGATCTGACCACGGGCTTGAGCCGTAAGATTTGGCAGAAGCTGATCATTCTTCAGTATTACGCGCCAGAGGCCACCAAGACCGAGGCTGTCGCTCCGCCGCTGTCACCCCCCGAAAAGGTGTGACCGTCCCCTTCAATCAGGCGGCGCCTCATGCTTATATCGTCATTGTCGAAAAGTTGCCGCTTGTCAGGATTGTCATGAGCATCGACGAGATCATCGAAAACTTCGAATTCATGGATGACTGGGAGGACCGCTACCGGTACGTGATCGAACTGGGCCGCGAACTGGAGCCGCTCGATTCGGGCGACTATTCTGAAGATCACAAGGTGCGCGGCTGCGCCAGCCAGGTCTGGCTGGTCACAGAGCGCGATGGAGACGGCACCCCCGTGCTGCGCTTCAAGGGCGACAGCGATGCGCATATCGTGCGCGGGTTGATCGCGATCCTGATCGCGATTTATTCCGGCAAGCGCGCCGACGAGATTGTGAAGCTCGAAGCCGAGCCGGTGTTCGACCGCCTCGGCCTGCGTGATCACCTTACCCCGCAGCGATCCAACGGGCTTGCTTCCATGGTCAAGCGTGTGCGTGAAGACGCCGCGGCGGCCCTCAGCACGGTCTGAGTCTCAACACTCCTACGAGCGTGGCTTGTAATCCGCCGCACCCCAATGCATCAGCCGGCGCGAGGTATCACGCGCCCCATCCGCGGCGGAGCGGAGCAAGCCATAGTGCCGCGCCAGTTCCTTGAGCGCGATCTGCAGCACCAGCTTCGCCGAGCGCCGCGGCCAGCCCTTTTCCCGTTCTGCCTCTTCGAGCCCTTTGAGATGACAGCAGACGTCGACAAGAATGCTCGCGAGATCCGGCCCGACGGCATCAAGCGCGCGGCGCACTCGCTGCTGTGCGGCAACGCTCTGCTCGCGCAGGTTCGTCGATCCGCCCGGCCCCGCCCGGCGCGCGGCACGGTCCCCGGGTATGCCGTCCCAGCTTGCCGTTACACGCGGCGTCAACCCGGCATAGAAGAAGTCTCGGCGCAGCCGCTCGCCAGCCTCGAACTGCGACGCGTCGATCATTGGCCGTCCGCTCTTGTCCTTGCGCCGCCGCAACCAGCCAAGCGGGCTTTCTGTCTGATCGACGAGCGCCGGACGACGCACGCCTTCGATCTCTGCCGTTTCCATCGCCCGCTGCTGATGCTGCTCGCGAAACGGATCGCCGGAAGCCAGTCTCCGCCGCAGCCACGCCGCTCCGGCGGACGAGAGCACAAAACCGCCTTGGTTGGGCGTAATTAAATCTTTCCTATGAAGTGTTTTCACGAAATCGAAAGACACGTGAACGTTGCTCTTGCCGCCCGCCCGCTCGCTCGCAACGAGTACAAACGCGCCGTTGACTCCGGGTGTCTCCCGTTCCAGCCGCGCCCCTTCCCGGCTAAGTTTCATTGCCAGCTTGAGCGCATCCTGCTCGGAACCATCCAGCCTGCTCATGGGCGCGCGCTCCCGCTGCACTCAGCCCGCTCCAGCCGCCAGCGCAAGGCGACGCCGACAATATCCAGCAGGTGGTCGAACTCCGGATCGTCGCGGCAGTCCTCCACGACGCGGCAGCCATGGGCGACAGTGGTGCGATCGCGCTCAAACAGTGCACCTGTCTGCGTCAAGGTCAGCCTGAAGAGCACATGCGAGAAATACATTGCTACCTGTCGCGCGAACACGCCTGGCGTCACTCTGCGCCCTGCATGGCATATAACATTTACAGAATCGGATAAAATTATACTTGCTGCGTGCTCCGTAAGTGTTCGGATCGACAAAAGTCGTATATCTTGTGGATCGTAGGCTTGTGCTATGCCTATATCTTGATTATGACACTGCGCGGTCTGCATCAACCCATCCTTGGTTTCGTGATCCGTGAGCTGTAATGCCCTCGTATTCGGGACGAAAAAACGACAACCGACACTCATGAGCATATAATTTACCTAAAAAGTAAAAATGCGGACTAAGCTTCTGGTAAAAAATCTCGCTTAGAGTGATCCAAAACAAGAGGATCCCGACATGGAAACCAGGATTCGTGAGTTCAGAAAACTTCGTGGTCTTACTCTCAAGGACCTCGCCGAGCGAATCGCGACCACGCCTCAGACCGTACAGCGGCTCGAGACGGCGAACATGACTGTCTCGACCGACTGGCTGGAGAAGATCGCTGGCGCTCTAAACATCGAACCGGCCGACCTGATCGCACGCCCGGGCGGGCGCGAGATCCCCGTCATTGGCCGAGTAATCAATGAGGGCCGGGTGCGCGCCGGCGAAGGCAAACAGGTCAACACCCTGCATCTGCATGTGCCGGCAGATGACCCGGTCGCGGCGCAGCTCGACGTGCGCGTAGGGCTGTTCGACGTCGGCACCATTCTGGTCGCCAATCGCCTGCCAAAAGGCGATTACGAAAAAGCCCATGCCGCCGACTGCCTTGTCGCACTCGAAAGCGGAGAAACTCTTTTCCGCCGCCTGATCCGAGGGGCGACAGGCGGCTGGACGCTTGTCCCACATGACCCTGGCGTCGAGGTCATCTATGACGCCCGCATCGCGTGGCTCGCGCCAATTGTCATGAGCCTCAGATATTTTTAACGCTCGCGCGCTTTTCCGGTCACTCTCGCATCCCCGCTTCCCCGTCCCGTGACAGTCTGCCCGCTCCCACTGAGAGGAGCAGCAGACGTGAGCGATTCCAGACGGACGCAGCCGCCAAAACTTATCAGCGTTAAGCCGCCAGAGCGGCGGCGGATAACGGCTTGGCACGCGCCGACCGGGCAACACGGGCGGCAACCGGACGTCGAGGCGAGCGCGCGAGCCCTGCGGTTGTCACGGCTGGTGCCGCTGTGGCCCACCGAGATCGACCAACCGGGCTGTGCCGCTGCCCAGCGGGTGATCGGCGCGCTCGAGCGGGCGCTGCGTGGCGAGCGCAGGCGCGGCCGCGCCGGTCATTGGACCTATGACCTCAACCGGCATCTCGCGCTGGCGCGGGCCCTGCGCGAGGAGCGTGCGCGGCTCGCGCACCTGCGCTCGGAGCGAAACGGTGCGCTCAAGGCGGCTGCGCGCGCGTCTACCGCCAATCCAGAGACGAAATCGCTGATGCGATGACGGCCCCTGCCCGAAGCACACACGCACGGCCTCTTGCCGAACACCGCGGCGAAGCCCTACAAACAGGGGTATGGCATTCTCAGCTCTTGTCCCGCGCCGCATGGCGCAGACCCGATGAAAGACACCGAACGCAGCCTCGTTGCTGGCTATCTGGCGAACGTGCTGTCTCGGCCGGACCTGCCGCTGCGCGCGCTGCGCCACCTCGTCCACTGGCTGAACGAACGCGCGGACGCGCTATCGCTGCCCGTGCCAAAACCCCTGGCTGAGGCTATCGGCCAGATTTATGGCGGCACCTTCAACACTGCGGAGTTCGAGCGCGCATATCGCAGGCACGAGGCGCAGATTCAGCAAGAGTTGCGGACCGCGGCACAGGCCGCGCCACCGCCCGAGCCGCTCAATCGCAACATCGCGATGCTGGTGTACGCGCTCAAGCTGCCGCCGGTATCCGCCGATATCGTGGCGCTGGTTGCGCTTTATCGCCGGTTCGATCAGGTGGAATATCTGTGCGACTGCGTGAGCGAGGTGATCACGCCGTTCAGCCGCAGCATTGCCGCACTTACCGGCCAGCCGGGGCGCGCCGTCGAGCCGGTCATCGGGATGAATGGCGAACTCGTGGTCTCCGGGCTGCTGAAGCTCGATGAACAGGGCGATGAATTTTCGGGCTACAATGGGCGCTTCCGCATTCCGCCGCGCGTCGATAACTGCCTCGACCGTGAGTTCACCGACTTTGCGGAGATGCGCCAGGCGTTCCTCGGCGCGCCATTGAAATCCGCGATCACGGGGGGGGATTACGACCATGTCGAGGCCGACCGCGACCTGATCGCCGGGGTGTTGCGCGGCGCGGCGCGCGAGGGCGCAGCGGGCGTCAACGTCCTGCTCTACGGCCAGCCGGGATCGGGCAAGACCGAGTTGTGCAAGGTCACGGCCGAGGCCGCCGGACTGACGCTTTACAGCGCGGGCGAGGATGCCGCCACGCAGGCCGAGCAGGACCGCGGCGCGCGTCTGGCGGACCTGGTGTTCTCGCTGAGGCTGCTGGCCGGATCGAAAAACGCGGCGATCCTGTTCGACGAAATGGAGGATGTCGCCTCGCAGCTTATCGGGCGCGGCGGCTCGAAGCTGTATCTCAACCGGGTGCTGGAGCGCAGCCCCGTCCCGGTGCTTTGGACCTCCAACAACATCCACGAGATCGACCCGGCGGTGCTGCGCCGCATGACGCTGGCGATCGAGCTGCGCCTGCCGCCCGCGCGCCAGCGCGAGCGCATCCTGCGGCGGCTGTCAGACCGTCATGGCGTGCGCCTGTCGGATGGCGAAGTCGAGGGCCTCGCACGGAAGATCGACGCTACCCCGGCGATCATGGAGAACGCGCTGAAGGCCGCGCGGTATGCGGGCCAAGGCGCAGGCGCGGTGGAGCGGGCGGCCAGCGGCGTGGTGCGCGCGGTCTCCGGCGCGGGGGCTCGGGGCGTCTCCGCCGAGGCCGAGTTCGACCCCAAGCTCGCCAGCGCGGACTGCGACCTCGTCGCCTTCACCGAGCAGGTCGCCGCCGGGCAGCGCCGCAACTTCTCGATCTGCCTGTCCGGCCCGCCGGGCACGGGCAAATCCGCCTATGCGCGCTATCTCGCCGCG
>CAZYYQ010000121.1:0-5948 GCA_964651275.1 uncultured Hyphomicrobiaceae bacterium
CATCCGATCTCAATACGGAAATTACGCCTCAGGTCCTGCTGAAGGCCTATGCCTGCGGCATTTTCCCGATGGCCGAAAGCGCGCTGGATCATTCGCTGTTCTGGGTCGAGCCGGAATTGCGCGGAATCATGCCGCTCAATGAGGTGCACGTCCCGCGCCGGCTGGCGCGCACGATCCGGCAGCGCAAATTCGAGGTTCGCGTCGACAGCGATTATCACGGCGTCATCGACGGCTGTGCAAGTTCTCGCCCCGGCCGGCGCACGACCTGGATCAATCCGCAGATACGCCGCCTCTACCACCAACTCTTCCGGATGGGGCACTGTCACACGGTCGAGACATGGATGGACGGCGAGATTGTCGGCGGGCTCTACGGCGTCGAGTTGGGCCGCGCGTTCTTCGGCGAGAGCATGTTTTCCTATGAGCGCGACGCCAGCAAGGTGGCGCTTGTCCACCTGATGGCGCGGCTCAGATGCGGCGGCTTCACACTGCTCGATACGCAATTCGTGACCGAACATCTCAAGACCTTCGGCGCACGCGAAATCGGCCGCGAGCAGTTCCAGACTCTTCTGGCATCCGCAGTGCGCGGCAAAGCCGATTTTTACCGGCTTTCAGTTGCCGCCGAGCCCTCGGAAGTCCTGCAATTGGTCAACCAGACATCGAACACGGGATGCTCGACCCCGTGAACGCCAGGGCTTTCCGCGAACATCCAGCCGACGAAAATGCGCTTCTCCTTGCCGTTGAGCTGGATCTCGTCGATCTCAACGAAGGCGGAGGTGCGCGGGCGCTCGGTTGGCGGGCGGGAGTAGCAGGCGCGTGGCGTGATCTTCAGGGCGCCGAAAATGGTCGTCTCATCGAGCCTGATCTCCAGCCGGGAAACCCGCGCCGTCACCTTGTCGAGCGCGGCAAACACCGCAACGTCATTGGCGATCTTCTCGGCGCGCACCGGCATCGCGGCCAGCACGCAGAAGCAGGCCAGAGCGGCCAACCATGCCGTTTGTGCCATCGACAGTCCCGTCATGAATCTCATCTTGTCCCTGACGTCTGATGGTTTTTGCGTCAGGCCGGAAGCGATGCGGCGACGCGCAAGCGCATGTAATCAGCGAACCACTGACCGTCACGCGCCCGCAGCACCGGCTCCAGAAGCCCTGTGACGTAGGCAATGACTTCGTCCTTGCGCGCGCCGAACTGCGCGAAGAACGGCGGCCGGAACGTCATCAGCCAGCCTTCCATGCCCGTCGGCAGGGGGGTCGGCCGGGCCACCAGCGCGCTGCTTTCAACCGTGAAACCTGCCTGCTCCAGCCGCAAGCGATATTCGTCCGGCGTGGGGAAGAACCACGGACCGGCCAGCGCGACATCGCCGCTGAATTTGTCCGCCGCCGCGCGCATTGCCGTGATGCAAGCCGCCACGTTTGCGTGCCCGCCGAATTCGGCGACAAAGCGGCCTCCGGGCTTCAGGCCGCGCTTCACGCCCGCGATCACTGCGTCGGCATCGCGCATCCAGTGAAGCGCGGCATTCGAGAAGACCGCGTCAAACTCGGCCTCGAATTCGAGCGCCTCACCATCCATGAAGCGCGCGTCGATACCGCGCTCGCGCGCCGCGCGCAGCAGATCTTCGCTGGTGTCAACGCCGACGACCTTGGCACCGGCCTCCACGATACGCACGCTCAAAACGCCGTCACCGCAACCCAGATCGAGGATGCGCTCCCCCGGCTTCGGGTTCAGCCATCCGAAAATCTCCGTGCCGTAGTCGGACACGAATCGCGCATTGGCGTCATAACCTGCGGCGCTCCATGTCTGGGCGCGCTCGGGACGCGCCGCCGCGCTCGTTGTCCGCTCGCTCATTCGGCCTTCCACGGTTCGTAATCAGGCGCATTCTGCGGCTTCGGATGGGGCCGCAGGATGCTGCCCGGTGGGCGATAGGCCTGTTCTGTGCCGGTCATGTTCGGCAGGTGCGGCTTTTCCCACGGCTTCGCGCGGTAGGCTTCCTCGGTCGGGGGTACATCGACTGTGTAGTGCAACCAGGCATGCCACTCCGGCGGCACCTTCGAGGCCTCGGCCAGCCCGTTATAGATGACCCAGCGGCGCGGCTTGCCCACCGGCCCCGTTCCGCTGCGCTGCTCATAATACTTGTTTCCGGCCTCGTCCTCCCCGACCGGCCGGCCGCTGCGGCGGGTGAAAATCCTGGTGCCGATGGTCGCGCCGTTCCACCATGTAAACAGATCGGAAATCAGGCTCATACCGGTCATCCGCTTTTTGCATTTGCGGCGCAATATGGCACCGGCTTAGACTCAAGTCCAGATTGCGCGGGACCGCGCCAACCGAAGGACATGACGTTTTGCCCAAGTCCAGTTCCCCGCTGCTCAACCCGGTCTGGCTGATCGTGCTGGCCGCGGGCATCGTGCTCGCACTCAACATGGGCATCCGCCAGGCTTTCGGGCTGTTTCTCAACCCGATCAGCCTCGATCTCGGGCTCGGCCGTGAAGTGTTTGCGCTCGCCATGGGTGTGATGAACCTCGTCTGGGGGTTCACCGCCCCGGTGGCAGGCGGGCTGGCCGACAAATACGGCGCGGGGCGCATTCTGACCGGCGGCGCTCTGTGCTACGCGGGCGGCATATTCGTAATGGCAAACGCCTCCGGCGAAGCCAGCCTGCTGACCTCCGGCGTTCTGCTCGGGCTGGGTGTGAGCGGAACCGGCTTTACGGCCGTGCTTGGGGTGGTCGGGCGCGCCGTACCGCCGGAGCACCGGTCAAAAGCTCTCGGGCTGGCCAGCATGGGCGGTGCGATCGGCCTGTTCGCCGCGCTCCCCTATGCCCACGTCCTCATCGACTTTTATGGCTGGTCAACCAGCTTGGCCGTGCTGGCCGTTACCGCGGCGGTGATGGGCCCACTGGGCTGGATCCTGGCCACCGGGGCGCGGCGCGAAGACAATCGCCGTACTGAGGCGGGCGTGCTGACGGGTGGCCACCAGACGATGCGCGCTGCCCTCTCCGAAGCCATGCCCGACCGGGATTTCCGCCTGCTGTCGATCGGCTTTTTCGTCTGCGGCTTTCACATCACCTTTGTGGGCACTCACCTGCCCGCCTTCGTCACCGACCGTGGTTTCAGCGCGGAAACCGGAATGCTGGCGCTTATGGTCATCGGCATTGGCAATATCGTCGGCGCGTATCTGTTCGGGCTGCTGGGAGCGCGCTTCGAAAAACGCCACCTGCTCGCCTGGCTATATTTCCTTCGCTCCCTCGTCTTCGTGGGTTTCGTGGTGATGCCGCTCACCGAGACCAGCCTGCTTATCTATGCGTGCGTGCTCGGCGTGCTCTGGCTTTCGACCATTCCGCTTACCAGCGGGCTGGTGGCGGACATGTTCGGGCCGCGCTGGATGTCCATGCTGTTCGGGGTCACGTTCTTCTCCCACCAGATCGGGAGTTTCCTAGGCGCATGGCTGGGCGGATATCTCTATGACATCTTCCAGTCCTATGACATCATGTGGTGGATTTCGATTGGATTGGGCCTGACCTCAGCCTTGCTCCACGCACTGATACGCGAGCGGCGACCCACAGTGGTCAGCGAACCGGCCACCTAGTGAAGCGAGCTGACAAGCCATGTCACGCGCACTGAACTGGATCATTCCTATCGCCATGACTGCCCTTGTCGTGGGCGCTGCGCTGCTATGGCTAGAGCGCGGTAACGCCATGCTCCTTGACCTGTCATCCGGCATTGCCGCCCTGCTCTGCATCTGAGGCCGCAGCCCGCTTTCGTCCCTCGGGCCCGTCGCTCTTGCCAAGCGGGGGCGCCATACTCAAAATACGTCGCGAATAATATCCGGGTGGGCTGGCTGCTTCTCCTCTTGCACCATCACAGCGCCCGGCGAAGTCAGGGAGCGAATGCCATGAGTCGCTATCACGACGTCTATGAGAGCTGGCGCAAGGATCCGGAGGGCTTCTGGGCCGATGCGGCGCGCGAAATCGACTGGTATACGCCCGCAACACGCGTGCTCGACCCCGGGATGGGTATCTATGGGCGCTGGTTCGTGGGCGCCGAGTGCAACACCTGCCATAACTGCCTCGACCGCCATGTGCCGGAAAGGGGCGATCAGCCCGCGCTCATCTATGACAGTCCGATGGCTGGTTCGAAGCGAAGCTTTACCTATCGCGAACTCCGCGACGAAGTGGCGATCTTCGCCAGCGTGCTGCGCGACCTTGGCGTGGAGAAGGGCGACCGGGTCCTCATCTACATGCCGATGATCCCGGAAGCAGCCATCGCAATGCTGGCCTGCGCGCGGCTCGGAGCGATCCACTCTGTCGTGTTCGGCGGCTTCGCGGCGCATGAACTGACCACGCGCATCAATGACGCCAAGCCCAAGCTGGTTCTCGCCGCGTCATGCGGGCTGGAGCCGGGGCGGATCGTGAAATACAAGCCGCTGATGGACGAAGCCATCGCCTACGCGAGCTCGAAGCCGCAGGCCACGGTGGTCTTTCAGCGCCCACAGGCGTTCGCGCCGCTGTTCACGCCGCGCGATCATGACTGGTCGCAACTCGTCGCACGCGCCCGTGCGGCTGGCCTTAGCGCCGAATGCGTCCCGGTCGCGGCGACGGACCCGCTGTACATCTTGTACACCTCCGGCACCACCGGCATCCCGAAAGGCGTCGTCCGCGATAATGGCGGCCATGTGGTGGCGCTCAAATGGACGATGAAGAACCACTACGACATCAATCCCGGCGACGTCTGGTGGACGGCATCGGATGTCGGCTGGGTGGTTGGCCACTCCTACATCGTCTATGCGCCGCTGCTGCACGGCGCGACCACGATCATGTATGAAGGCAAGCCGGTCGGCACCCCGGACGCGGGCGCGTTCTGGCGTGTCATCTCGGAGCACGGCGTCAAGGCGTTGTTCACCGCGCCGACCGCGTTTCGCGCCATCAAGCAACACGACCCGCGCGGCGAGATGGTCGGCAGCTATGATCTCTCGCGGTTCAAGACGCTGTTTCTGGCGGGCGAACGCGCCGATCCGGACACGATCCGCTGGGCGGAGAATGTTCTCAAAGTGCCTGTGATCGACCACTGGTGGCAGACGGAAACCGCATGGGCGATCGCCGGAAATCCGATGGGCCTTGGAATGTTGCCAGTCAAGCACGGTTCGCCCACCGTGCCGATGCCGGGCTACGAACTGCGTGTGCTGGACGAACAGGGTTACGATGTGCCCGCTGGCCAGAACGGCTCGATCTGCATCAAGCTGCCCATGCCGCCGGGCTGCCTGCCGACGCTTTGGAACAACGACGACGGCTTCCGCGCGTCCTACCTCAACGATTTTCCAGGCTACTACAAGACCGGCGACGCAGGCTATCTCGACGAAGACGGCTATGTCTTCGTGATGGCGCGCACCGATGACATCATCAATGTCGCCGGGCATCGCTTGTCCACCGGCGGCATCGAGGAGGTTATCGCCAACCACCCGGATGTTGCCGAATGCGCGGTCGTGGGGATTGCCGACCCGATCAAGGGCCAGGTGCCTGCCGGGTTCGTGGTACTGAATGCTGGCGTCACGCGGGATGCGAGCGACATCGAGCGCGAGATCATCCAGCTTGTCCGCGACGAGATCGGGCCAGTGGCGGCATTCAAGCTGGCGCTGACGGTGAACCGCCTTCCGAAAACGCGCTCGGGCAAGATTCTGCGCGGCACGATGCGCAAAATCGCGGATGGCGAGGAGTATCGCGTGCCGGCGACGATCGACGACCCGGCAATCCTCGATGAGATCAAGCAGCGGCTTCAGGCGCATGCCGCGCGCTAGTGCATCGACGCATTCATTCGCTTCACCGAGCCGCGAGTCCGAGAGCGAATGAATGCGTCAAAGATGCACTAGCAAAATATTGTTTCTAGTGCAGTTTCCGACACAGACACTTGAAGGCGAGCGTGCTGCGAACGTGGATCAAGTGTCTGTGTCACTGCACTAGCGC
>CAZYYQ010000122.1:0-5937 GCA_964651275.1 uncultured Hyphomicrobiaceae bacterium
TTTGCTGAAAGTGCTCTATTCCGCTCCAACCGAAGCGTGAACGAGCCGGTCGCCGCGCTTGAGCTTGATCCGGCGCGACGTCCCCGCGGGCACCTCCAGCACGACCTTTGCCAGACCGCCGGCTTCGATGATATCGGTCGAAAACGGCTCGGTGTCCCGCGCGATACGGATGATTGTCCCGCCCGCATCGGCGAAGATCATGTCGAGGGAGATGTAGGTGTTCTGCATCCACATTGTGATGTTCTGGGGCCTGTCATAGATGAACAGCATGCCTTTGTCGGCGTCGAGGCTGCGCCGGAACATAAGGCCGGTGGCTTTCGCCCCCGGGGTATCGGCGATTTCCGCGTCAATGACGTGGCGCCCTGTTTCGCTCACCAGCACAACGGGTTCGCGCTTCAGCCCGTTCGCAAGAACATCCGGACTCACGCTGCTGAAGACGGCGCCGAAGACAAGCAGCGCGAGCGCGACAAGCCTTCGCTCGCCGCGCTGCGCGTCACCAGAGATTTCAGTGAGAAGAGGACAGGATCGACGGCTTGCCGTCCGGCCGCAGTTCCGCCGCCATGAGCCCCTTTTCACTCTTGCCATAACGCACCTGAACGATCTGCAAGGGCCGGAGTTCCGCGAACCCGAACCGGCGCAAGGTTTCCATATGGACAAAGATATCCTCGGTTCCCTCGCCGCGTGTCAAGAAGCCGAAGCCCTTCTGCCTGTTGAACCACTTCACGATGGCTCGTTCCCAATCGCTTTCCGGTTCAACTTTGACCTTGGTGCGCTGAGGAAGTTGCGACGGGTGCACCGCGGTGCTCTCGTCCATGTCGATCACGCGGATGGCCTGAAGCCCCTTCTCGCTGTTGGTCACCTCGCAGACGACGCGCGCGCCCTCGTGCGCGGTCTGAAAGCCGTCACGGCGCAGGACCGTGACATGCAACAAGATGTCGGGAAGATCGTTGTCAGGGACAATGAAACCAAAGCCCTTGGACGCATCGAACCACTTGATCTGGCCGGCGATCACCGCAACGTCCAGCCCGGTGGACTCGGATAGTTCAGTTTGATCGTCGATTTGAGTCGCTGATTGAGGAGGTAGCTTGTCCCCCATTAGTCAATCCCCCGCTTTACTTCGCCCCGGAACTTGCGATGGCGGGTTGCCCTCTCCACCATCGACGCCCGGAAACACTATTCATAAACATGACAGCTGCGTGAACCGCAAGCTCCCGAAATGTAGCGTTCGCCGCCGGCTTTGTAACGCCATTTTCAGCCCTTGACTTGACCCGGACCGATCTGGGGTACGTAACAGCCTGAGTTTCCACCTGAATTTTCGCCGGGCAACAGGTGGAAAACATCCCCGGCTACGCCACACCACCTTAGGTTGCATATTCGCAAAACGCCGTCCAGCAGGAATTTTCAACCTTAACGGGTATTTGAGCGAATCACTGACTGTGCCGTTGCGGGCGCAATTCCGAGTTCGAGCAGTCCATACTTCGGTGCTTGCGCCGCACGCCCGTCAGGCTTACCTCGAAGGACACCGGATGCGCCGGGATGGTCCAAGCCGTCCACGGATTGTTACGAACAGGGAGACGTCGATGAAATACCTGCACACTATGGTCCGCATCAGCGATATCGACGAATCGCTTGATTTCTACTGCAACAAGCTGGGCTTGAGGGAAGTTCGCCGGATGGACAACGAGAAGGGCCGGTTTACGCTCATCTTCCTTGCCGCGCCGGGGGACGAGAACGCACAGGTGGAACTCACTTACAACTGGGACCCCGAAGAGTACGGCGAAGGGCGCAACTTCGGCCATCTGGCTTACCGCGTGGAAAACATCTACGACACATGCCAGGAGTTGATGGACAAGGGCGTGACCATCAACCGCCCGCCGCGCGACGGGCGCATGGCCTTCGTCCGCTCGCCCGACAACATCTCGATCGAACTGCTACAGGCTGGCGAGGCGCTGCCCCCGAAAGAGCCATGGGCGTCGATGGAAAACACCGGGACATGGTAAGCAGATGGAGCGTAGCGACTATTCCGGCTTCGCGAAGCTGCTGCACTGGCTGATCGCACTGCTGATCGCAGGCATGGTCGGGCTCGGCACATACATGACCGGAGTCGAGGGCGACTTCCAGTACAAGCTGTGGCTCTACCAGCTTCACAAATCGCTGGGTGTGACGCTTTTCGCGCTTGTCGCGATCCGGCTGGCGTGGCGTCAAATCGCGCCGCCGCCGCCCATGCCTGCCGCCATGCCGGGATGGGAACGGCGAGCGGCGCATGTCGCCCATGCCGGTCTGTATCTGCTGATGTTCGCGATGCCCTTGAGCGGATGGGCCCGGGTGTCCGCCTCGCCGCTTTCAGTGCCCACGAATGTATTCGGACTGTTCACCCTGCCGCACATCCCGTGGCTCGCCAGCCTGCCGGCGGAGACAAAAGAAGCATGGGAGCCGGTGTTCCAGACCGTTCACTGGGCCCTCGCCTGGACGCTTGTAGCGCTCGCAGCGATCCACGCGCTGGCGGCCCTGCGCCATGCTTTCATATTGAGGGATGACGTCATGAGGAGAATGCTGCCACGCCGGACGCGCAGCGCGGCAACCACGCTGGCCATCGCCGCGCTAATGCTTCCGCTCATGCTAGCCGCTGAACAGGCGCGAGCGTCGCAGTGGAACATCGTTGCGGGGGACAGCGATATCGGGTTCTCAGGCCGCGCGGCTGGGCAGACCATCGAGGGCGTGTTCAAGGACTTCTCCGGCTCGGTCCGGTTCGATCCCGACGCACCAGCACAGACGCAGACCCAAATCGTCATCGAACTCGACAGCCTTTCAACAGGCAACAGCGACGTCGATGGCACCCTGCCCGGCGAGACCTGGTTCCACACAAACGAACATCCGCAAGCCGTCTTCACCGCCGACAGCGCCGCGGCCGGCGATGGCGAGGACGCCTATGTCCTCAACGGCACGCTCGCTTTGAAAGGTCAGACTGGAAAGGTCGACGTCCCCTTCACGATCGCCATCGAGGGTGATACGGCAATGGCCACGGGCGACGTGACAATCAACCGGCTGGACTTCGGAATTGGCCCCAGCGGGCCGATATCCGGCATCACTGTCGCCAAGGACGTCACCGTCAGCTTCCGCCTGCGCGCGGTCAAGGAGGAATGATGACAGCCATCGCGCCGACTCCTCGGGTCACGGCAGGCCACGCATGAGCATCGAAGGCAAGGTTGCGATCATTTCGGGCGCAGCCAAGGGCATCGGCCGGGCCTGCGCAAATCGGCTCGCTCATTCCGGCGCGAAGATCGTCGTGGCCGACGTCAACGTGGCGCTGGGCGAGGAGGTCGCCGATGGCCTGCGCGGCGGCGGGCACGAAGCGCGCTTCATTGAATGCAACGTCGCCGAGCGGCTCGACGTGCGCAACCTGATCGCGGAAACGCTCAACGCCTTCGGTCGGATCGACATCCTCGTCAATAACGCCGCCGTCATGGACAGCGTGCCATTTCTGGAATTGCGCGAGGATGAATTGGAGCGCGTGTTCTCGGTGAACGTGAAGGGCGCGTTCCTGCTCGGTCAGTCCGCCGCGCGCCAGATGGTGGCGCAGGTCAAGGAAGGGGAGGTGCCGGGCAATATCATCAACATGAGTTCGGTCAACGACCACTTCGCACTGCCCGATCACGTCGCCTACACCATGTCGAAGGGCGCGGTCGCCCAACTCACCAAGGCGATGTCCCTCGCGCTCGCGCCGCATGGCATCCGCGTCAACGCCGTCGCGCCGGGCAGCATTAATACCGACATGCTCAAGCCCGTCGCGGGCGACCCCGATGCCGCACGCATGGTGCTCTCGCGCACCCCGCTCGGGCGTTTCGGCAACCCGGAGGAGATCGCGCGGATCGTCCAGTTCCTCGCAAGCGACGCAGCAAGCTACATCACCGGCGAGACGATCTACGCCGATGGCGGCCGGCGCCCGCTCAACTTCACGGTGGACGTCAGGAACACGCCGCGTCAACGTTGACCCGTGGAGCGATACGCTCCTCGATCATGGCGCGAACCGCAAGTGCGCGTTCGCCCCATGGCGCGAGCTTGGAGGCGACCAGGCTCGCTTGCGACTTCAGGATCACGCCGTCTTCAAGAACCCTCAGATGGTTGGCGCGAAGCGTCGCGCCAGTCGAGGTGATGTCGACGATCATCTCGGCGGTGCCAGCCGCAGGCGCTCCTTCGGTCGCGCCGAGGCTCTCCACGATCCGGTAACCGCTCACGCCCCAAGCAGCGAAATGCCGCCGTGTCAGCACGGGATATTTCGTCGCTACGCGCAGCCGCCGTCCATGCTCCCGGTAGAACAGCGCCGCCATGTCCTCGACATCGCGCATCGCCTGCACGTCGATCCAGCAAATGGGCGCGGCCACCACCACGTTGGCTGCGCCAAAGCCAAGCGTGGCGAGGATGTCGACGCGCTCCTCGGCATGCGCGATTTGCTCGCGGATCAGGTCTTCACCGGTGATCCCGATATGCGCGCGGCCCGTCCCCAGATAGTCCGCGATCTCCGAAGCTGAGAGGAACAGCACCTCGATATCGTCCCGCCCCTCTACCGCGCCGCGATAACCCCGCTCGTGCCCAACTCGTGCGAGGGGCAATCCCGCGTCACGGAACATCTCCAGGCTGCGTTCCATCAGCCGCCCCTTGGACGGAACAGCAAGGATCAGCCGGTCGTCGCCGGCAGCACTCATCTCGCGAAGCGCGTTCATGGCAGCTTCCCCTGCACCGCCGCGAGCAGGCGCTCGGTGTGGATCGCCGAGCCGACCGCCGGCGACTCGCGCGGCGCACCGATTTCGCCGAGCAGCCCGTCATAGCGCCCGCCACCGGCGATCTGTCCCGCTATGCCTGCCTCGGGTATCTCGATCTGGAACACGAAGCCGCTGTAATACTCGAATTGACGGCCAAAATCGGCGGAGAACACGGCCTTGCCCGGGTCGATCCCGGCACGTTGCATCAGGTCGCAGCGGCGGCGAAAGGCGTCGAGCGCACCTTTCATTTGCAGCCCCGCCTCGCTCAGCAGGTCGCCGATCCGCGCCAAGGCCGGGCGTGCAGGCCCGGACACTGCGAGATAGGCCTCGATCAGGCGGGCATGCTCAGCAGACAACGGCGCCTCGCGCAGGTCCGCCGCGCGCTCCATGAGGCGCTCGGTGATCTCGGACAGCGTACGCGTGCCTATTAGCGCAATGTCGTTTTCCGTCAAGTAGTCGCCAACCGCCATCTCCGCCGCCTCGCGGTCATCGGCGGGCAGCCGGCGCGCCAGATCGTCCTCGGGCCGGCGGGCCGCCGCGCCGCCGGCGCAAAGCTGCGCCAGCGTTGCCTGAAACGCCTGCGCCCGCCAGAACGAATGCATCAGGCGCAGCCGCCAGCGCTCCGGCAGATCGAGGGTCTCCAGCAGCGCCCGGAACAGGCCGAGATCGCCGATATGCAGCGCGAAATCGTGCAGGCCCGCGCGCTCAAGCGCCTCGTGAACCAGCGCCAGCACCTCCACTTCCGCCTTTTCGCGGTCGCTCGCGCCGAAATACTCTATGCCCGCCTGACGGAATTCCCGCGGGCGCAGCGCATCATCGGCAGGCTGCTGGCGGAACGCCGGGCCGTTGTAGCAATAGCGCGCGGGCACGTCGATCTGGGGGTGGCGCTCCATGTAGAGCCGCGCAACCGGGATCGTCAGGTCCGGGCGCAGGCAAAGCTCCTGGCCTTCGGCATCAGTGAACACATAGGTGCGCCCGCGGATCGCCTCACCGACGCGGTCGAGGAAGATCGAGGCGGGCTGGATGGTCGCCGGCGCGACGCGCTCGTAACCGGCGGCCTGGAAAAGCTCGACGAGCTGGTTGGCCTGGCGCTCAAGCGCATCGAAGGCGCGGGCGGATTCGGCGACCATCAGGCGTACCTCGCCAGCACGCTGCGCACCGCCTCGACCATCTCGGC
>CAZYYQ010000123.1:0-5930 GCA_964651275.1 uncultured Hyphomicrobiaceae bacterium
GGCCGGAGCAGATGCGCATGAACGCGATCCGGTCGCGGTGGTTCTTGTCCATGTTGGCCTGGATCTTGAACACGAAGCCGGACACCCGGTCCTCATCCGGCGAGATATTGCGCGGGGTCGCGGGGCTCGGGCGCGGCGGCGGCGCATGGTCCGCAATGAGATCGAGCAGGTTGGTGATCGAATAATCTCGCAGCGCGCTGCCGAAGATCACCGGCGTCATGTTGCCGTCGCGAAAGGCGTCGCCGTCGAATTGCGAATAGGCGGCCCCGGCGAGTTCTGCCTCTTCGCGCGCCGCAGCCAGAACGTTCTCGTTCACGCGGGCACCGAGTTGAGGATCATTCAGCCCGGAGCACTGTACGACCGTGTCGAACGGCCCGCCGCGCTGTTTTGAAGATGTGTGAAATTCGTTGCGCCCCAGGTCATAGACGCCCTCGAACTGCCCGCCCATGCCGATCGGCCAGACACGCGGCGCGATGTCGAGTTGCAGCTCTTCATGGATTTCATCCAGCAGCTCGAACGGCTCACGGCCCTCGCGGTCGATCTTGTTGATGTAGGTGATGATCGGGATATCGCGCAGGCGGCAGACCTCGAACAGCTTGCGCGTCTGGCTCTGGATGCCGCGCGCCGCGTCAATGACCATGATCGCGCTGTCCACGGCGGTGAGCGTGCGATAGGTGTCCTCGGAAAAGTCTTCGTGGCCCGGCGTATCCAGCAGGTTGAACAGCAGCCCGCGATGGGTGAACGTCATCACCGAGCTGGTGACGGAGATGCCGCGCTCCTGCTCGATCTTCATCCAGTCCGAGCGCGCACGCCGCGCCTCGCCGCGCGCCTTCACCGCGCCGGCCATGTGGATCGCGCCGCCTTGCAGCAGCAGCTTTTCCGTCAATGTCGTCTTGCCGGCGTCCGGATGCGAGATGATCGCAAAAGTCCGGCGCTGGTCGAATGCTGTTGTCATCTGGGCTTCTAACGGTGAAATCCGGATCAGAGGAATGCGAGAATGCCCCGCATGCCGGCCCATCGCGGTGCGACCCCCCGACTCTCAGACATATAAGAAAGACGTCAGCGGCCCAAAAGTCTAGGGCAGCCGGCAGATGAGAAACAAATTCCTGTTCCGCGCGCAAGCCATTGCGCTTCCGCCCGCCGCTTCGCATCCTTCACTGCATGATGTCGGCAGGGCCGGTGGATTTGGCTCGCGTCGATTTTCGGACGGGACGAAAAGAAGGATGCGGTATCCACACGGTCGCCAACTCCGGGTAAGCTGTGTCAAGCGCGCTGTACACGCACGGCAGCGCGGGAGTGGCAAACCGGAAATCAGGAGTGTTGGATGGCGCGGATCATCGTCACGGACCGCAAGGGCGAGACCCACGAACTGGAGGCCGTCGAAGGCTGGCGGGTAATGGAAATCCTGCGGGATTACGGCGTGGGCGTCGAGGGCATATGCGGCGGTGGCTGCGACTGCGCATCGTGCCACGTGCTGGTGGAGGACGGCTGGCTGGAGAGGCTGCACCCGCCGCGCGACGAGGAAGAAGAGAAGCTCGACGAACTGCCCGCAGTCCAGCCCAACTCGCGCCTGTCCTGCCAGATCATCTGGGACGACACGCTGGACGGGCTGAAACTCAAACTGGCCGATTACTAGGAAGCTTGATGCGTCACTTTCCCATCTTCGTTGACCTCAAATGTCAGCGCGTCATCGTCTCCGGCGCGGGCGAGACGGCGGCGGCCAAGCTGCGACTGCTGCTCAAGACCGAGGCGCTGATCGATGTCTATGGGGAGGACGCGTGTGACGAGGTGCGCGAATGGCACGCGCAGGGTCGGCTGCGCTGGTTCGCGAAACGCTTGCCGTTTGCGGCGCTGTTCGGCGCGCGCCTCGTTTATGCCGCGCATGACGACCCGGAGGCGGACGAACGGGTCCGCGCGCTCGGCGAGAAAGCCGGTGTGCTCGTCAACGTGGTCGATAATCTGGCGCTGTCGCAATTCATTACGCCCGCGATCGTGGACCGCGACCCTGTCACCGTTGCTATCGGCACGGAAGGCACGGCCCCGGTGCTGGCCCGGCGGATCAAGGCGGATGTCGAGGAAGCCCTGCCCACCGAACTCGGTCAACTCGCGGCCATCGCGCGCGACTATCGGGATCAGGCGGCGGCGTTGCCGGGCGGGCGCGCGCGCCGCGCATTCTGGTCACGGTTTTTCGACACGGACGGTCCGGCGGCGCTGGCCGCAGGCGGCGAGACGGAAGCGCGCGCTGCGCTTGAGCGGCTGATCGGCGAATTTTCGCGGGGTGCGCCGGAGCGGGAAGACGGACGCGTGATCCTCGTCGGCGCGGGGCCGGGCGACCCGGAACTGCTTACGCTCAAGGCGCGCCGCATGCTGCATGAGGCCGATGTCGTTCTGTATGACCGGCTCGTTGATCCGCGCATCCTGGAACTCGCGCGCCGCGAAGCCACGCTGATACAGGTTGGCAAGAAACCGGGCGGCCCCGCATGGAAACAGCCCGACATCAACGCAGCGATGATCGAACACGCGCGCGAGGGCGCGCTGGTGGTGCGGCTGAAATCCGGCGATCCGCTGGTGTTCGGCCGCGCGGACGAGGAACTCGATGCGCTGGAAGCAGCGGGCATCCCGTGGCAAGTGGTGCCGGGCATCACCGCGGCCTCTGCGGCGGCGGCGTCTGCCGGGCGGTCATTGACGCGCCGCGGACGCAACGGGGCGATTGGCTTCATCACCGCTCAGGACGCCGAAGGCTATGCCGAACATGACTGGCGCGCGCTGGCCCAGCCAGGGAAGACCTTCGCGATCTATATGGGGCTGCGCGCGGCGCGCTTCGTGCAGGGGCGGTTGCTGCTGCATGGCGCGTCGGCAGACACGCCCGTCACGGTCGTCGAGAATGCCAGCCGGCCGGAGGAACGCATCATCGAGGCGCGGCTCGGCGAGATGAGTGCAACAATCGGATCCGCCGGGCTGAGCAGCCCCGCGATCATCTTCATCGGGCTGAAAGCGCGGGCCGCAAAGACTGCGACGGCGGAACCGGCGATCACACGAGAGGCGATATAGGAGCAAGACATGTCAGAAACCGGTAGCCTGGTCCCCTTTGCGCTCCGTGTTCGCTCGTCTGAACGCAAACCGGTGGCATGGCTCGCCGCCGCCGGGCAGGCCCCTGGCGGCGCGCGCCCCTGCGAACGCAGTCACCCGTCTAAACCCCAGCGGCAGCGTCATTCCGCTGACGCCGCCGCCGGGCAATTCGTCGATCCGTGGCGTGGTTGCTGACATGCCACGTAATTAATGCCGCGTCGAGTTCTCGCCAATGCTCGGGATCGTGACACCCGCCGCCTCCTTGCGATGCACGGCCAGCGCCATCTCCGACAGCGAGTCGAAAAGCCGGCGCTTGTCGCCTGCCATCTGCGAGCGGGTCAGCGGAACGCAGGCTGACCAGAGCGCGGAGAACGCCATTGCTGCCAATCGCACCGACGATGGCGCATCTTCCTCGGCGATTTCGAGCACGCCGGGGCGTTGCGGCGAGCGGCGCATGGCATCGCCTGACCAGCAGATCGTGGATCCGAGTGTCATCTGCTCATGCGCATCCAGCAGACTCGGATTGCGTGCCCAGCGCACGCGCGCGGCCACGTTCTCACCGCGCAGGACCGGCTTCGTGGCCTGTAGCAGTTCTTCCAGCGCCTCGCTCGGCGCGGGTTTCGCAAGGATGATCCGCGCGCCGATCTCTTGCGCCGCCAGGTCTTCGGCTCTGGTAGCGAGTGCCGCGGCAGCCGGGCTAAGCGGCGAACGTACCACCAGCGTCACCGTGTAGTCGGCAGCTTCCGGCGCTGCAGCGGTGCTCCTGAGGCCGCGCAAATAGGTGTCGATCAGTTCGATGATCCGGCAGGCCGATCTGTAGGCGTGGTCCGGTTGATTATTTGCAGCTTCTGAAAACAGGCTCATCTGTAGTTACCCCTCAATCGTCTTCTGGTCAGGACATTCCGGTGGATGCCTGCGCGTGTTGGCGGTGTATGAGCCGGAGATCGAGCGGGCGCGGGCGTGGCCTCGCGTCGTGGCCGGCTGAGCATTCAACGCGGCGCCCCTTCCGCCGCGCCGGCCCCCATGGTGACGCGATAACGAGCGAGGCCGATCTACCCATTGATGGCCGGGACGAATTAAAGAAGCATTGATCGAGAGAAGAAATTTGGCACGATCCAGCCCGGCCGATCAGCGCGCCTCGCCTTCATCATCCTCGCCGTTGCCGGACGGCATCAGTCCGCTGGCTGTGCGCCGGCCATCGGCCTCGGGAAGGCCCGCGCGCAGATAGGCGATGATCTGCCAGGCCTGCCGCTCGCTCAGCGTGTCCTCAAAGCCCGGCTTTTCGGTGCCGACTGACACGCCGCCCTGCATGATCGTCCAGATCAGGTAGGCGTCGGTCGCATGATCCTGATCGACCGTGTAACCGAGGTCCGGCATGCGTGCGCTGAATCGCTGCGCCCGCGGGCCGTCGCCCGCGCCTCGCGGCCCGTGGCACGTGGCGCAATACCTCTGGTAGAGTTCCGCGCCGGCAGCGATGGCCGTAACGGTATGGCCAACGGTATTGCGCATGTCTCGGAAGCGGCGCGGAATCGCATTGTTTTCCGCGGCTTCGCGGCGGGGATTGGCGAGCGCATCGCCCTGCGGGGGTGTCGCTGCCTCGGCGTCTTCATCTTGTGGGTCCGGTTCGGAGTCCGCCCGCCGTGGCTCGTCCGGCTCATCGGCACCGCGCAGCGCCTTGCGCTCCGGCGGGGGCGGCGTCGCCATCGGCTGAGACCAGTCCCGCTGCGCCTCGGGTCGACGCCGCGGCGCATCCCACTCCTCCCGGCGCCAGCGATGGCGCGGCGGCACCCACGGCTCGCGGTAGCACTCGTCGGGATGGTAGCATCCGCCGTCATAGCCGCGGCAGGGGCCATTCCAGTAGGCATCTGCGCGACAGTGATCGTAGACGCTGAAGCGGTCAAAGGCCGCGATGGGAAGCGCGCTCCACGACAGCGCCAAAACCGCCGCCAAGACCACTGCCAAGACCACTGCCATGACCACTGCCACGCCCGCACCCGCAGACCCGACACAACGCAACTTCAGCCTACGCAACATCATGAGCTGTCGAGCCAACGCCCTGAACAACGCGTTACAATACAGTCTCACTGTGCCGGAAATGCACGCGCAGCGCCAGCGATGAGGCACAGCCGCGATCAGGCGGAGGACGGACCGGAAAAATCACGCATGGGCTAGTGCCGAATGAAGCCGCAAGCGCAGCCAGAAGGCGAAGAACAGCACAATGATGACGAGGTTGATCCCTGCCTGAATACCCACCTGCGGCAGCGTCACATTACCGATGGCAGTATAAATATAGACCGCATAACCGATACCCAGCGCCTGCTCCGCAATCGCCACCCACGCCAGGCCGATATAGCGCACCGGATCGATCATCATCACCGCGTAAACGAGCGCAAGCAGCAGCATAACCATGCCGTATTGCGTGCTCATGGCGAGCATGTCGGATGTCCAGCCGCCCTCCGGGCTCCAGCCGGTGAGCCGCGCACCGGTATCAGGATCGAAGGTTGCGAGAATACCGAAGGCGAGATGCCAGAGCACCCAGATACCCAGAATGACCTTCAGGACCGACTTGCTGAACATGAGACATGACCTCCCTTGACCGGTTGATATGAGCGCCGCGGCAACCCGCCCGCGTCGTAACATACGGTGCGTGTGACAAACTGGATTGACGCCACGACTGTCAATTTATCCCTACAGTTTGCGGCGTGTGTCGCTAGTTGCCCTCTGGTGGCTGGGGACAGGGGGCAGAGGGCTGTAGGCGCGCGCGTGCAAATCTGTAGACTGCTCGGTCAATCTTGTGATCGTCTGGGCCATGGCATTCCGCTTTCTTCACACCGCCGACATTCACCTCGACTCGCCGCTGC
>CAZYYQ010000124.1:0-5890 GCA_964651275.1 uncultured Hyphomicrobiaceae bacterium
GACGCGGCCACGCTGATCTATTTCATCGCGGTCACGACCCTGCCGCCCTCGCCGCTCCTGCGCGGAATAGACTTAGGCATCGGCGCTTACATCGCGCTTGATCTAATCGCCCGGCTGATCGCGACAGGCGGCGGGCGGCGCTATTTCCGTGAAATCAGCACCTGGACCGATCTGGCCGTGCTGGCCTCACTGATGATCCCGGCGGCGGCGGAGGACTATCTCTTCCTGCGCATCCTGCGAATCTTCCGGCTACTGCGCTCGTACCACATGCTTCGCGACCTGCGCGAACTCTCGCCCTTTTTCCGCCGACACGAGGAAGTGGTCAACAGCGTCGTCAACCTGCTGGTATTCGTATTCGTTATATCCGCGATTGTATTCGCGCTGCAATACCGGACAAATGAAAGTGTCAATACCTATCTCGATGCGCTTTACTTCACGGTAGCAGCGCTGACCACGACCGGCTTCGGTGATATTGTACTTGAGGGCACGATCGGACGGCTGTTGGCAGTTGTGATTCTGGTATTCGGCGTTGGCCTGTTTCTGCGGCTCATTCAGGTGATCTTCCGGCCCAGCAAGGTCCGCTACACCTGCCCGGATTGCGGGCTGAACCAGCATGACGCCGATGCGGTGCACTGCAAGCACTGCGGACGGGTCCTGAATATCGAGACCGCCGGCGGCAGCGGCTGAAAGAGCATTCAGCGGCTCGGCGCGCCCGCAGCAGCCACCGATGACTGGCCTGGCTGCGGCGCCAGCGATACCCACAGGTCGGGCGAGCGATACGACTGACGCTTGATGTAGGTGTAGGGCGTATCGCGCCAATGCAGGATGCGCGAATGCTTGTTGTCGAGGATGTAATCGCCCTGGGCGGTGCGCACCATCAGCACGGCATGCCCCTCGTCTTTTTCATCCAGCACCACAGTAACCAGCAGCGCGCTCTCCGGCCAGCCCCGCGCGATCAGTTCGCGCCGCTTCAGCAGCACGTAATCCTCGCAGTCACCCGCCGTGGTCGGCAGGGTCCAGTACTCCTCGACTCCGTAGAGATCACGATCAGTTTTCGGCGCAATCTTGTCGTTGATATAGCCGTTGACGGCCACCAGCATGATCCAACGCTCGGTGGTGAGTTGGACGCGTTCGCTGCCTTGTGCCACCGGCACCGTCGCGACCCCGCGTCCACAGGATGCCGGATTGCGCCGGCATAGCGCAGCGTAGCCCGGCGGTGGGCTGGTAAGGCCGTGAACCGGAATCGTCACACGCCCGGCCCCCTCGCCAAGCGAACTCTTCCGGACGACGGTTTCACTTTCAAGCGCACCGGCATGGTGGCCAGAGCTCGCGACGGCGACCGCCCCTGTCAGCAGCGCCAGCATGATTCGCCGCATGATCGGCATCCTCCCTGATCACTCAGCGAGACAGAATGGCAGACAGGCATTGAACGAAGGCTAAACGCGTCGGGCAAAACCCGCGCGTCTTTTAAGACAAACCGAACTGTTGCGGGAATGCCGCGCCAGACGCTATCCGGTAAGTGGATGCCGGTTTTCGGACAAATCGTGCGTCAAATCCGGGAACCGGAGACGCGATCACGCAGCAAGATCGCGCTTTCCGGCGACGCTGCCATCGGGGTTGATGCGGTAGATAATCGGTACGCCGGTGGCCAGGTTGAGTTCGGTGATCTCCTCACGCGAAAGCCCATCGAGATGCATTATCAGCGCTCGCAGAGAGTTACCGTGCGCGGAGATGATTACCGACTTGCCAGCCTTCAGGTGAGGCAGGATCTTCGCTTCATAATAGGGCAGCACGCGCTCAGCCGTGTCCTTGAGGCTTTCGCCGCCCGGCGGGGGGGTATCGAACGAGCGCCGCCAGATATGCACCTGCGCCTCGCCCCAGCGTGCGCGGGCATCGTCCTTGTTGAGCCCCGCAAGCTCACCATAGTCGCGCTCGTTCAGCGCTTCATCGCGCTCGATAGGAACGCCGGTCTGGCCGAGTTCTTCGAGGATGATATCAAGTGTGGCTTGCGCCCGCTTCAGCGCACTGGTGAAGCCGATGTCGAAGCGCAAACCTTCGGCTTTGAGCGCGCGCCCTGCTTTTCGTGCCTCCTCGATGCCGCACTCGCTGAGGTCGACATCACGCCATCCGGTGAACAGGTTCAGCTTGTTCCATTCGCTTTCGCCATGGCGCACGAGAACGAGCATCTGTTGTCCAATCCTTCTTCCGACAATCCAGCCGCAAACCGCAGGCTGACCGTTATAGGCCGAGCACGTCGCGCATGGAATAGACGCCCGGCGGTTTGCCGCGCGCCCACAGCGCCGCCTTGACCGCGCCGCGCGCGAAGATCTGGCGATCGGTCGCGCGGTGGGTGAGTTCGACGCGCTCGCCGGGCCCGGCGAAGACCACCGTATGCTCACCCACCACGTCGCCGCCGCGAAGTGTCGCGAAACCGATATCGCCCCGTTTACGCGCGCCGGTGTGCCCTTCGCGCGACTTAACCGCATGAGCGCCGAGCGCGACCCGCCGACCAGTGGCCGCAGCTTCGCCCAGCATCAGGGCCGTGCCCGAGGGCGCATCGACCTTCTGCCGGTGGTGCATCTCGACGATCTCGATGTCATAATCCGCATCGAGCGCGGCGGCCACCTTCTCGGTCAGCGCCGTGAGCAGGTTTACGCCAAGACTCATATTGCCCGCCTTGACGATTGTGGCATGGCGCGCGGCGGTCGCGATGCGCTGCTCGTCGTCGTCCGAAAAGCCGGTGGTGCCGATAACATGGACGATCCGCGCCTGCGCGGCTAGGCCGGCGTTCTCAAGGGTCGCATTGGGCGTTGTGAAATCGAGGATCGCTTCGCAGCGCGTGAAAAGTTCGAGCGGATCGGGCGTGACGAACACGCCGAGCGGGCATTCCCCGATCAACTCGCCGAGATCGCTGCCGACAACAGGCGAGTCGGGCGTTTCGGTGCCGCCGACAAGCGTGCAATGCGGATCGTCATATGCCGCGCGGATCAACGCACGTCCCATACGCCCCGCAGCGCCCATTACGGCCACCCGCATTTCACTCATTCATCACCCTCCAGTTCGCTTCCGGCCCTAGTGGTCCTGGGGACTAAGACATTTGCAGCGACGCGCGCGGCTCGGGGGGCAAATGTCTGATCCGCTCCGCCAGGGTCAGACCGTGATGCCGCCCTGCACCGCGGCGATCGCCTTGGCGATCATGTCGCGCGCTTCCGAGTCGTCGCCCCAGCGGGTGATCTCGACCCACTTTCCGTCTTCCAGGTCCTTGTAGCGCTGGAAGAAGTGCGCGATCTGGCGAATTTGCATGTCCGGCAAATCGCGATAGCTGTCGATGTTATTGTACATCGCCGACACGCGCCCCGAGGGCACCGCGATAATTTTTTCGTCCGCACCCGCCTCATCACGCATGTGCAAGACGCCGACCGGCCGGCAGTTCATCACCGCGCCGGGTATGAGCGGTCGCTGATTAGCGATGAGCACGTCAATCGGGTCGCCATCATCCGAAAGCGTGTGCGGAATGAAGCCATAGTTCCCCGGATAGCGCATCGACGTGTAGAGCACGCGGTCGACGAATAGCGTGCCCGATGCCTTGTCCATCTCGTACTTCACTGGCTCGCCGCCAGTCGGCACCTCGACGATCACGTTCACGTCGTGCGGCGGGTTATCGCCGACCGGTATGGCGTCTATGCGCATGGCGTGAGTGCCTCGCTGTTCGTTGGCTGCAACCTTTCAAGTTGTGTTGCAAGTCCCGCGCGCGCCGTCAAGGCTTGCTGCGCAAAGAAAGCGCCGGCCCGATAACCGCGGACCGGCGCTGACCGGAGACAGAATTTCATCGGCAGGAAGAGCCGGGCATTAGAGCCTAATAAGCATAGTCCCGGCCCAGCGCCTTGGCGCGTTCGCGCGCGCTCGGGTTGACCGAAGGGCGGAACGGCACCTCGACCACCTCGGCGTCGACAGGCTCGCCGGAACGCTCTGTATAGGCCTCTGGCACTTCGACCTTCAGTTTTGTACCGATCTGGGAATGGGAGTGCGGCACCCAGCACAGAGCGATATTGGTCTGCAACTCCGGCGACCACCACGGCGAGGTCACGTAGCCGACGCGCCCGCCTTCCGGCTCCGAGATCAGCCAGAAATCATGGGCATAATCGGTGATCGGCTGGCCACCAAGCTTGATGCCGACCATGCGCATCTTGAACGGGAAACCGCCCTCGTCGATGATCGCGCGCTGGCGCTCCAACTCCGCCTTGCCGACATAGTCGGCTTCCTTCTTGCGCGGCACCTGATAGGACAGGTTCACCTGGAACGGCGAGGTTTCCGCATCAAGGTCCTGGCCCCACGACAGAATGCCGGCAGCAACACGGCGGTGATGAGCAGGCGCGATCACGCGCAGGCCGTAATTGGCTCCCGCGCCGCGTACGGCGTACCAAACCGTCTCCGCGTGCAGCGTTGAGTCCACTGTGTAGATCTCGTAGCCTTTTTCCCCGGTGAAGCCGGTCTGGCTGAGCAGCACATCCACATCGCCGACCTTGGCCCACATCAGCCCATAATACGGCATCTTGCGAACCTCTTCACCGAACATCTCTGCCATCAGGTCTTCGGACAGCGGCCCCTGAATTTGCAGCGGCGACACGTCGATCTCGCCGATGTCCACGTTGTAACGCTTACCCACATTCACACCCTGCAGCCACAGCATCAGGTCGCTGTCGGAGATTGAGAACCAGAACTCGTCCTGGGCGATGCGCAGCAGCACAGGATCGTTCAGGATGCCGCCCTTCTCGTTACAGAGGATGGCGTACTTGCCGTTCATCGGCTTGATCTTGGTGGCGTCGCGCGTGATGACGAAGTTCACGAAGGCTTCGGCATCCGGCCCCTTCACGCGGATCTGGCGCTCCACCGCCACGTTCCACATGGTCACGCGGTTGACCAGAGCGTCATACTCGGCCATCGCGCCGCCATCCTCCGGACGGACATAGCCGCGGGGGTGGTACATGCGATTGTACACGGTCGCGCGCCAGCAGCCGGCTTCCACCGCAAGGTGCCAGTAAGGTGATTTGCGCACGCGCGTGGAAATCAGCATTTGCACCGGTGTCGGGCCTGACTGGCGCAAATTGATCGGAACATGGCGATCGGATTGATCGACGTCCGGGACGTTCGGATGAGAACGGTTGGGCTGGGCGTCGCTGTGCGTCATCGTTGCCTTCTCCAGCATGGCGTGGTCCTTGGGGTCAGGGTTATTATCGAGGCATATGGTCACAATTCCCGCGCGCATATCATCCCAAGAACGACTCTTATACAGCTTGAAATCGCCCTCGTCCGGCGCCCGCATCACGTTGCGGTGCGCGGGGCGCTATCAACGTTGTCGGAGTCGCTTCTTGCGACGCATTGGCTTGCGTACCGCGCCATCCTTAGATGCGCAAGAAGGCCGATGGGCAGGAGCAGCATAGATGACCAGCGACGCTAGAGCGCAAGACTGGATCGAGCATATCGAGGGCGGGCTGACGCCGGACGATCTGGCCGCGCGGATCTTTGCCGGGCGCATCCTCTGGTTCGCCAGCCTGCCCGCGGTCGCAGCCCTGATCGCTGAGACCCGCGCCATCCTCGATGACGTGTTCGCGAGCGCGTATCCGCCCACCGCCTTTCGCCAGCTTGGCGAAGACGGGTTCCGCCAGGCGATGCGCCGGGCGCAGAAGCGCTTCGCTGCCTCGCCGGAGATAGAGCGTCATTGGACGCAGGCGCTGATAACTGCGGGCATTACCCACGAGGCGACCTATCACGACCGGCTGGTGCTGCGCGCCGCGCCACCGTTCGATGCGCCGAGCGGCTCCGGCTATGGCCGTTTGCCGCCGCATCGCGATAGCTGGGGCGCCGGGCTGGACTGCCAGATCAACTGGTG
>CAZYYQ010000125.1:0-4538 GCA_964651275.1 uncultured Hyphomicrobiaceae bacterium
GCCGGAAAGCTGCTCCTGCGTGAAGACGTCGAGAATGTAGTAATCGAGGCTCATGGTCCGCCCGCCAATGATTTCGCAAAGCTGTCGATTGTTCGGGAAGATACCGCAATCCGCCGCCCGTGACACGCGCCGATCGCGCGCGCCCGCGCCGCTGTGCCCAGATTTCGCTCAGGCCCCGCCGCTCAGCGCTTCGCGAAGAGCCGTCCCCGCCAGCGCGTCGATCAGCGCGGCGAACGGATAGACCAGCGCATCCCATGGCCCCATCCCGCTGCCCGCGCGCACCAGGTCCGGGAATACGATAAACCGGTAATAGGCCCACGCCCCCGCCACCGGAGCAAGGATGCTCAGCACCCGCGCCCCGGCATGACGCGCCAGGCGCGGTGCGAGCCGGTCGGCCAGGCGATACGCCACACCGTCCCAGGCGCGCGGCGCTTCGATCACCCTCATCGCCTGCAACAGCAGCGCGCCGATGGCGGTGTTGCGCCCGTCCGAGCCGGTGAAGGTCTCGCGCAACTGCCGCAGGATGCGCCCGTAGAGATAAAACCGCGCCAGCCCGACCGGCCCTTGCCGCGTCGTCAGCCAGACTGCTGCGATCGGCCGCCACTGCCACAGGCCCGACAGCACCAGCCACGCGCCGTAAGCGTAGACCGCGAGCACGATGGTCGTCGTCACCAGCAGCCGCGTCTGCGCTTGCGCAATCGCGCCGCCCGCCACCTGCACGAGCGCCAGCAGCGCGATGAATATGCCGATATGCTTCAGGAATTCGCGCAACCAGGCGTGGATCGCCGCGTCTACCTCTGCGGTGGCGAGCTTTTCCAGGATCGCCTCGCCCTGATCGGCGGCGGATTGCAGGCGCTCGCGCATCGAGCGGCGCAGCGCATCGAAAACCATTTCTCGGGTCCGGGCTTCGCGTTACCTTCTCGGGGGATAATAGCAGACCGGGAGACGCCGGACATGCCAATCCTCGCGCATCTCGATGCCGCGCTGGATGACGGAGAAAGCTGGGCGGGGTTGTTCGCCGCGGCCAACGAGCGCGAACTTGCGCCGATCCTGGGCCTCGTCGCGCCCTATGCGCCGGAAGCTGGCGAGGATGGCGCGAGAAGCGGTGCTATGGACCGAGAGCGGCTGGCTGCGGGCGCATCGGCACTCGCCGTCAAGGCGCATGGCCAAGCCGGCCCGATGGCGCTGGCGCGCTGGTCACTGCGGCGGCTGGGTGCGCGCGCCGGCGATGCAGCCGGGATCGCAGAGGTCGAAGCGCGGCTGCTCAGCCTGCTGGCGCAGCGCGCCGGCGTCGGCGAAACCAGACCAGGCCGACTTGGCGCCGAGAGCCTCACCACCGCTTTGCCCGCGACAGAGAAAGACGCCGCAGCAGAATCCGCCGCGCTGCGCCTCGCCGTGGAGGCCGCCTGCCTGCGCCGGGTCAAGCGCGCGCGCCTGCACCGGACGAGCCGGCTGCTTGGCCTGTCCGGCGTGGCCGCCCCGCCGCCACTGCCCGACCCGTCCTCGCTGAAGCCCGCCCGCGGGGAATCCGAGCCGGAGGAAGCGCCCGGTGCCCCGCGCTGGCGCGAGTTGTGGGACGCCGCCGGCAAGCTCCCGCTCGACATGTGGGAGCAGCGGCTGAACGAGGCGCGCGCGGAACTGGGCCGTTTCAATATCATTGTCGCCGGGCGCACTGGCGTGGGCAAAACCACGCTGATCGGCGCGGTGTTTGGGCGTGAAGTGGGTGACACGCTGGCGGGCCGGCCTCGCACGCGCGGGCGCATCTGGTACCCCGAAGTGCCGGGCGAGACAGATGTCTTGCGGCTTTGCGACACAGAAGGGCTGGAGGTTGAACGCTTCCGCGAGACGCTGGAGGGCCTGCGCGCCGAAATCGCCACCGCAAACAAATCCGATGATCCATTCGAGCATATCCATTGCGCATGGCTATGCATCGACGAACCTTCGCAGACCGTCCAGCCCGGAGAGGAAAAAGCGCTCTCGCTGTTCCGCGAATTCGGCATCCCGGTCGTCTGCGTGCTGACAAAGGCCGGAATGGCGCCAGATTTTCACGAGCGGGTGCGGGAAATCCTCCCCGGCTGCGCGGCAGTGGTGCGCGTGCGCGCGCAAGCGATCCAGATCGAGGGGCAGAGCTTCGCGCCGATGGGGCTGGATTCGCTGCTGGCCGAAACCGAGCGGGTGATCCCCGAGACCGTCGAAAGCGCCTTTGCTGTCGCCTCGAATAATCTGGAGGCGATGGCCGCCAAGGCGATGCGCACCGTGCGCGGCGCGGCCAGCGCGGCGGGCGCGACCGGTGCGACCCCAATCCCACTCGCCGATGCCGCCGGGGTGTTCGGCATTCAGGCTGGCATGATCGTGCGTGTTTCACTGCAAATGGGCGTACCGCTGGACCGCGGCGATCTGCGCAGCCTCGCCGCAGCGCTGATCGGCGCGCTCGGGCTGACCACAAGCGGGCGCTTTCTCGCCGGGCGGGTCATCAAGTTCATCCCCGGCATCGGCTCGCTCGCCGGTGCAGCGATCACCGGCGCAACGGCTGCGGGACTTACTTATGGTCTCGGCCATGCCTATGTGGAGTTTTTGCGCCGATTCCATGCGCGACACGGCCGCATGCCGAAATCCGATGAGATTATCTCCGGCTTTCGCGACTTCTGGCGGGACTGGCGCAGCAAACACGACACGCCGACGCCGCCCGCATTGCGCCCGCAGGGCTGAGGGTCTATACGGTCCTGCAAGAGGCGCTGTCGCGCCGGGAAAGGGCATCAGGAGCAATTGATGAGCGTCGACGCGAACTCGGACAAATCGAAAAGCACGATCTGGGAGACCGTGCGCGTCGTCGTGATCGCGCTTCTGCTGGCTTTCGTCGTCCGCATTTTCCTGTATCAGCCGTTCAACATCCCCTCCGGTTCGATGAAGCCGACGCTACTGATCGGTGATTACCTGTTCGTGTCCAAGTTCAGCTACGGCTACAGCCAGTATTCGTTCCCGTTCGGCGTCGCCTCCTTCGATGGCCGTATCCTGGCTTCCGCGCCGAAGCGCGGCGATGTCGCCGTCTTCAAGCTGCCGAGCGACAATAATAGCGACTACATCAAGCGAATCGTCGGGCTTCCGGGTGATCGAATCCAGATGATCGATGGCGTGCTGCACATCAACGGGGAGGCGGTGAAGCGTGAGCGCGTCGCGGATTTCACGATGGAGGTCAGCCGTGGCCGCACCCGCGAAGTGCGCCGCTACCTCGAGACCCTGCCCAACGGCGTCACCTACGAAACGCTCGATGAATACGACAATCGGCCAGGCGACAATACCGACGTGTTCGTGGTCCCGCCCGGTCACTATTTCATGATGGGCGACAACCGGGACAATTCCTCTGACAGCCGATTTTTCGGGTCCCGCGGGGTCGGGTTCGTGCCAGTGCAGAACCTGATCGGCCGTGCCGATGTCATCTTCTTTTCGGTTGGGGAGGATGCGAGCATCTTCGAGTTCTGGAACTGGCCGTTTGACATCAGGTGGTCGCGGCTGTTGAGCGGTATCGACTGACACTGGTGGTACAACTGAGCGCAGAAAGCAGTCTGCCCGATCGTCTGGGCTATAGCTTCAATGACCCTTCACTGTTGCGTCTGGCGCTGACGCATCCCAGCGTCACGTCCGCCGGTGACGGGGTCGGCGACTACCAGCGGCTGGAGTTTCTCGGCGACCGCGTGCTCGGGCTCGTCGTCGCCGAAAGCCTCTACAAGACCTGCCCCGACGAAAATGAGGGCGCGCTTGCCAGGCGCTACAACGACCTTGTGCATCGCGACGCCTGCGCCGCGGTGGCGCGTGCTTTGGGCCTCGGCCGCGATGTGATCCTGAGCGAAGCCGAGGCCGCCAGCGGTGGCGCGGACAAGTCCGCGATCCTCGCCGATGTTTGCGAGTCGGTTATCGGCGCGGTGTTCCTCGACGGCGGCTATGAGCCGGCGCGCGCGCTGATTCATCGGCTTTGGGGACCGCGGCTGAGTGAACCGGGCGACGTGCCAATCGACCCGAAGACCGCCTTGCAGGAATGGGCGCAGGGCATCAAGCTGCCATTGCCGGATTATGTCGAGGTGGGCCGATCCGGGCCCGACCACGCGCCGCAGTTCACGGTGGAGGCGCGCGTGAAGGGCTTTCCCCCTGCGCGTGGGTCCGGCACGAGCAAGCGTGCGGCGCAGGAGGCGGCGGCGACCGCGATTCTGGTGCGCGAGGGTATCTGGCCGGAGAATGCTGGTGAATGAGCAAGCCGACGATAACGCCGCGCCCCCCGGCGCCGAGCCAGAACACGTTGAGACCGCCTGCGGCTTCGCGGCAATTATCGGTGCGCCGAACGCGGGCAAATCCACGCTTGTCAATCAGCTTGTCGGGGCAAAGGTCGCTATCGTCACGCACAAGGTGCAGACCACCCGCGCGCGTCTGCGCGGTATCATCGTCGAGGGCAACACGCAGATCATCCTGGTTGACACGCCGGGCATTTTCCGCCCCAAGCGCCGGCTCGACCGCGCGATGGTGGACACCGCATGGAATGAGGCGCT
>CAZYYQ010000125.1:4638-5859 GCA_964651275.1 uncultured Hyphomicrobiaceae bacterium
TCCATGGAGGCGCGTCAGGAGTTGAGCGAGCAGCTTGGCGTTCGCGTGCATCTGTTCCTGTTCGTCAAGGTGCGCGAGAAATGGGCGGAAGACCCCTCGCTTTATTCCGCGATGGGGCTGGAATATCCCAAGCGATAGAGCGCGATCCGAAAAAGTCTGTGCCGGACCTGATCCGGGATGAGCATGGGTTTTCGGGAGCATCGCGCGTCAAGAAAGATCGCGATCCGAGATGGAATGGACGGATGAAGGCATCGTACTGTCGGTGCGCGCGCATGGCGAGGCTGCCGCGATTGCCGAATTGCTGACGCGCGCGCATGGCCGCCATCTCGGACTGGTGCATGGCGGGCGCTCGCGCCGCATGCGGCCCGTTTTGCAGCCGGGAAATTCCGTGCGTGCGGTATGGCGGGCGCGGCTCGCGGAACATCTGGGCGTGATGACCGTTGAGCCGGAGGCGTTTCATGCCGCGAGCGCGATGGAGGATCGGCTGGCGCTGCTGGGCCTGAGTTCGGCTTGCGCGTTGGCCCGGCTGCTTCCCGAACGTGATCCTCACCCGGACGTCTATGAGGGACTGCGGCAGGTTATGGCGTCCCTGTCGGACTTCGAAGAGTGGCCGCGGCTGCTGGTCGAGTGGGAGTTGGCGCTGCTGGCCGATCTTGGTTTCGGGCTCGAACTCACAGCCTGCGCAGCGACCGGGGCGACCGCGAACCTGCGCTATGTCTCGCCGAAGTCTGGGCGTGCAGTCAGCGCGGAGGCGGGCGAACCCTACCGCGACAAGCTGCTGGCGCTGCCGCGGTTCCTCGTGGAACCGGACGCCAAGCCACCCCGCGCCGATGTGTGCGACGGGCTGCGCCTTACCGGCTACTTCCTCGAGAAGTGGGTGCTGGCGCCCAGCGAGATGCAGATGCCCGATGCGCGCACGCGCCTGCTGGCGCGGCTGGAAATGGCGCTCTCGCCGACGGAAGAATGACCCGCAGTCCCGGCAAGCTGTTCATCTCTTGGACGTTTTTTCGCGCGATCCTATGTAAGATGGAGAGGAGAAAGTGCCGCCGGGAAAGTAAGCTGAGTTCAATCGCAAAAAGGGGAAGAGAGATGAGAAAACTTCTGGGTTCAAGTTGTACCGCGCTGCTGATCGCGGCTGGGCTGGCCGGGGCGGCTTCAGCGGCCACGGTTGAGAGCCATGCCGGCATGCCGTCTGCGGCTGAGGCTCAGGCGCCGTTAGAG
>CAZYYQ010000126.1:0-5818 GCA_964651275.1 uncultured Hyphomicrobiaceae bacterium
TACGGGCTGGACAATACCGGCGCGAGACGGCTGGCGCTCGCGGTCTCGCAGGGCGGCGAGTTCGCCTTCGTGCTGATCACCAATGCCATTGCGGCGAATGTCATCGGTCAGCCGCTGGCTCAATTCGTGAGTGTTGTGGTCACGCTGTCCATGGTCGCCACGCCGGTGCTGCTGCTGCTTGACGATCTGCTCTGGCCCAAAGCGGCATCCGTCCCCACAGCCTTCGACGACATGCCCGATGAGCAGGGCCATGTCATCATCGTCGGCTTTGGACGCTTCGGGCAGATTGTCGGGCGGATTCTGCGCGCGCAACGCATCCCCTTCACCGCGCTCGACGCCAGCGTGGAACAGATCGACTTCGTCGCGCAGTACGGCAACAAGATTTATTACGGCGATGCGACCAACCCCGCGGTGTTGGACGCCGCACAGGTAGGACAAGCGCGCGCGGTGGTGCTGGCGATCGACGACATGGAGGACTCAATCAAGGTGTGCTCATTCCTGCGCTCGCGTTATCCGCACATTCCGATCTTCGCGCGCGCCCGAGACCGCAGGCATGTCCACCAGCTCATGGATCATGGCGTGACCCGCATCTACCGCGAGACGTTCTATTCCGCGCTCAAGGTTTCGGGCGACCTGCTGCAGGGGCTGGGGCTGCCGTCGCGCGAAGCCAACAGCCTGATCAAGACATTCCGCGCGCACGACGAAAAGCACCTGTTCGACGACTACAAGCACTTCACCGACGCCGAAAAAATGCGGGCGCGGGCCAGGCGCAGGGCCGAGGAACTCGAAGAGCTATTCGTGCAGGACCTCCAGGATCTCCGGGACGGCGAGAAACAGGAAGATCAGCCGCAAGAGCAGCGCAGGGACAGCCAAGCCGCCAGCGCTTCATGAGGCGGAGCGCGCTCCCGCGGAGCATCCGACGAACGGTATATGTCGCGAGCGCTCTCACCTTGCTATACCGCCTCCCGGACATGATTGAGCGCGCGGGGCATATTTCTGCGGCCGGGTCGGCGGGGGGCAAGGCGTGAGCGACGGGCTTTATATCAAGCCGCTGGGCATTCTTTTCGGCGCGCATGCTGCGCGGGCGGTCGAAGCGGGCCTTGCCCTGCCGCTCGCGGGCGGGCCTGCGGCGTTCGGCGCGGCGGAGCTGATCGAGGGCAAGCCGGGCGCGAGCAATAGCGTAATTGCCCGCGCGGCCACGCTCAAGGCGATGGAAGAACCTGCGATCGCGGGATGGCTGGAGGCGCTCAGCGCGCCGCGCCCCCCCTTCGCCGGACTGGCGATGGACGCGACGCGCATCATGGGGATCGTCAATGTCACCCCGGACAGCTTTTCCGACGGCGGCGATTTCTTCACACCGGATGCAGCCGTCGCGCAGGCGCAACAACTGGCGCAAGATGGTGCGGATTTCGTCGATATCGGCGGCGAGTCGACCCGCCCTGGCTCCGAGCCGGTGTCGCTGGAGGACGAGTGCGCCCGCGTCATCCCGGTGCTCGAAGCGCTCGCCGGCGTGCCCGTTCCCGTCTCCATCGACACGCGCAAGGCCAATATAATGACTGAGACGGCGGCCAAGGGCGCGAAGGTCATCAACGATGTGTCCGCGCTCACCCACGACCCGGACGCCTTGAGCGCTGCCGCGGCAACCGGCCTGCCGGTCGTGCTGATGCATGCGCTGGGCGACCCGAAGACAATGCAGGACGACCCGCGCTATGACGACGTGCTGCTCGAAGTCTACGATTTCCTTGCCGCCCGCATCGCCGCTGCGGAGGCTGCCGGCATTCCGCGAGCGCGCATCGCCATCGACCCCGGCATCGGCTTCGGCAAGACACTACAGCATAATCTGACGCTACTGAACGGCCTCAGCCTGTTTCACGGCCTCGGCGTGCCAGTGCTGGTCGGCGCATCGCGCAAGCGCTTCATCGGCACGCTCGACGGCGAGCCGGAAGCGAAGCAGCGCGTTCCCGGGAGCATCGCGGCAGCGATCGTGGCCGCTGGGCAAGGCGTACAGATCGTCCGCGTGCATGACGTCCGCGAGACGCGGCAGGCCCTGCGCGTGTGGCGCTCCTCGGTCCATGGCGCGCCGCTCGGCGCGGATGCCGAAAACGCCTAGCAGCGCCGATGACGGCTCTCGTGTAATTTTCTGAAACGAAACGTGTCTGCGCTTACGCGGAAACGCCGGATTTGCGATATAATTTTTCCCCCATGCAAAGAGGAAATGCGCAGACGGCGGGCCGGGTCACGGTCGCGCGTCTTCGCGGTGCGAGGGGACAAGGCGAAAATGGCACGGCAATATTTCGGCACCGACGGCATCAGGGGAAAGGCCAACGACCGGCCGATGACCGCCGACACGGCGCTCAAGGTCGGCATGGCCGCCGGGTATATCTTCAGCAATGGCGGGGAGCGCCGCCACCGTGTCGTGATCGGCAAGGACACGCGACTGTCCGGCTACATGATCGAATCGGCGCTCACCGCCGGTTTCACCTCGGTCGGCATGGACGTGTTCCTGCTCGGCCCGATCCCGACGCCCGCCGTGGCGATGCTCACGCGCTCGCTGCGCGCTGATCTCGGCGTGATGATCTCCGCGTCGCACAACCCCTATTACGACAACGGCATAAAGCTGTTCGGCCCGGATAGCTACAAGCTGTGCGACGACAGAGAAGCGCAGATCGAGGACCTGATCGAGAATGGCGGCGTCGAACTGCTGGCCACGCCGGAGCGCATGGGCCGCGCGCAGCGGATCGACGGGGTACACGACCGCTACATCGAATATGCCAAGCGCACGCTGGACCGCACTATCAGCCTGACGGGCAAGAAGGTCGTCATCGACGCCGCTAATGGCGCAGCCTATCGGGTTGCCCCGCGAGCACTTTGGGAACTCGGCGCGGACGTGATTTCGATCGGCGTGCAACCTAACGGCTTCAATATCAATGAGCATTGTGGCTCCACGCACCCCGAAGGCCTATGCATGATGGTGCAGAAGCATCGTGCAGATATCGGCATCGCGCTGGATGGCGACGCAGACCGCGTTTTGATCGCGGACGAGCACGGGCAACTCATCGACGGGGACCAGATCCTCGCCCTGATAGCGGAGACGTGGCGGGCCAGCGGGCGGCTGCGCGGCGACGGGATCGTGGCTACGGTGATGTCGAATCTTGGCCTGGAGCGCCGGCTGAAGGATCTCGGCCTGCTGCTGGAGCGCACCCCGGTGGGTGACCGCTACGTGGTCGAGCAGATGCGCCAGCGCGGCTGGAACCTCGGCGGGGAGCAGTCCGGTCATATCATCCTGTCGGATTACACAACGACAGGCGATGGCCTGGTGACGGCGCTTCAGGTGCTGTCGGTGGTCGTCGAGAGAGACGCGCCCGTTAGCGAGGTCTGCAACCGCTTCGACAGGGTGCCGCAATTCCTGGAGAATGTCCGCACCAATGGCGGCGCGCCGCTTGAGAATGTGGCTGTGAAAGAGATTATCGAGCGTACGCGCCACCGGCTTGGCAACGCCGGACGGCTGCTGATCCGCCCATCCGGCACCGAGCCGGTCATCCGGGTGATGGGCGAAGGCGATGACTCTCATCTCATTCAGTCGGCCATCAGCGAGGTCGTCGAGGCGCTGCGCGCGGCTTCAACCTCCGCCTGATGCTCAGAGCGGCATTCAACCTGATAGAATCACGTCGCCCGCTCTATCTTTCTGTTTTGACGCGCATGTTACTCCGAAAACCGGTCCTCGGTTTTCGGAATGCGCTTTCAGGGCACAAGGATTTGCCGGATTGTCCGCCCATCGGCCAGCCGGTCGAAAGCGGTGTTGATCTCATCCAGCGTGATGGTTTCGCTCAGCAGCCGGTCGACCGGAAGCAAGCCTTGCTGGAATAGCCTGATGAAACGCGGGACATCACGGATTGGCGCGCAACTCCCGATATAGCTGCCCATGAGCGTCCGCTCCTCGGCGACGAGCTGCGCGGCGGGCAAGGGGAAGCGGTCCGCCGGGTTCGGCAGGCTCGCGGTGACGGTGGTGCCGCCGCGGCGCGTGACTTGCCAGGCCATGTCCAGGGCGGGGATGACGCCGGCCATTTCGAAGCCGAAATCGACGCCGCCGCCGGTTGCCTCGCGCGCCTTCCCGGCGCAATCGGGGTCGGCGGCGTTAAAGCTATGCGTCGCCCCGAGCTGAGCAGCCACCTTCAGCTTTTCCTCCGCTACGTCGATGGCGACAATTTCCGTGCATCCCGACAACTTGGCGGCCAGCAGCGTCATCAGTCCAACTCCGCCCAGCCCGACCACGGCTACCGAAGCGCCGGGCGGAACCTTCGCGGTGTTGACGACTGCGCCCGCGCCGGTGATGACCGCGCAGCCGAACAGCGCGGCTTCCGCAAACTCGAGGTCATCGTCCACCTTGATTGCCGACTCCCGCGCGATCACCGCATATTCAGCAAAGCAAGAAACGCCGATGTGGTGGTGTAACGGCGCGCCGTTCAGGCTCAGCCGCCGCGCGCCGGTCAGCAGCGTGCCGGCCGCATTTGCCGCTGCTGCCGGTTCGCACAGGGCCGGACGGCCTTCCGCGCAGCGCACGCAAGCCCCGCAACTCGGCACGAAGATCAGCACCACCCGGTCGCCGGGCTTCAGGTCATCGACGCCCGGCCCGGTCTCGACCACCTCCGCCGCGGCTTCGTGTCCGAGCACCATCGGCACCGGGCGCGGCCTGTCGCCATTCATCGTCGATAAATCAGAATGGCACAGCCCCGCCGCGCGGATGCGTACAAGCAGTTCGCCGCGCCGTGGGGAGCCAAGATCAACCTCCTCGATCACGAGCGGCCGGCTCTGCGCGTAAGGGCGCGGCTTCTCACGCTCATGCAATACGGCGGCACGCATCTTCATCCCCGGCTTCTCCCGCGCTGCATCGTCTCTGACCGTTTGCCCGAAAAACGGGCACTCCAGCCCGCAATGATGCCCCGCGCATCACCGAAAATCCACCATGCCCCCTGCCGGACACAGCGTATCGCATCGTTGATGGACCCACCCTCGTTCAGATTATTTCCCGCGCACAAAAAATTGAGCAATAAAATGTCCCGAAAGGTGGAACTCAACTTAAGAACGATATGCAATTGGGTTGTTTTGCAACTGAAAATTTTGGTAGTTTCCCGGTCTGGCACGATCCGTGCCTCTGCTGCCGTGTGAACTAAACAGACAACAGACATTGAAAGGGGAATGCGATGCGTGCTCTTGGACTCGCAGTCAGTGCGTGTGCCGCGCTGGCGTTGTCGATACTGCCGGCTTCCGCCGCCACGCTTGACGATGTGAAAAGCCGTGGACATCTGCAATGTGGCATCGACGGCGGCCTCCCGGGCTTCTCTTCGCCCGACGACGCGGGCAACATGGCCGGCATCGACGCCGACTACTGCTATGCACTCGCTGCTGCCATTTTCGGCGACCGGAGCAACGTGAAGTTCACGGCGCTGACCGCGAAGGAACGCTTCACGGCGCTGACCTCCGGCGAAATCGACGTGCTTTCGCGCAATACCACCGACACGCTGACGCGCGACGCCACGCTCGGCATCAACTTTACCTATTACAACTACATCGACGGCCAGGGCTTCCTCGTGAAGAAGGATCTGGGCGTTTCCAGCGCGACCGAACTGAGCGGCGCCAAGGTATGCGTGCAGGCCGGCACCACGACGGAGCTGAACCTCGCCGACTACTTCCGCGTCAACAACATGGACTTCGAGCCGGTCGTGTATGACACCTCGGTTCAGACCCGCGAGGGCTTCGACGGCGGCGCCTGCGACGTGCTCACCTCGGACAAGTCGCAGCTTGCGGCGATCCGCACCGA
>CAZYYQ010000127.1:0-5806 GCA_964651275.1 uncultured Hyphomicrobiaceae bacterium
AGCCTGGAGGCCGCGCCGGTCATCCATATCAGCGATGACGCGCTCTACGAGGCGGCGAAGGACGCCGACTGGGCGGAAATCGCGATCACCAGCGACGCGACGCTGAAAAAGGGCAAGGGGCGGAAGGATGCCTACCGCTTCGAGGAAGTGGACGGCGTCGCGGTCGTGCCTGCGTTGGCAAACGGGCGCAAATGCGCGCGCTCGTGGAAAATCTCGCCCGATGTCGGCAGCGACCCGGACTTCCCGGACCTGTCCCCGCGCGACGCGCAGGCTGTGCGCCAGTTTGACGCGCGTGCCGGCGGCTAGGGGCAAGCCATGTCAGCCGGACCATGGTTCCGTTCAGGCCTTGGGGTCACATTGGCCGCGCTGGTGCTCGATCAACTCACCAAATGGTGGATGATACACGTTTACGACCTGCCGGAACGCGGGCGTGTGGAAGTCACGCCGTTCCTCGATCTGGTGATGCTATGGAACCCCGGCATCTCCTACGGACTGTTCGTGCAGGACACCGAACTGGGCCGGAACATGTTGATCGCCTTCGCGCTCGTCACCGCTGCGGCGCTGATCGTCTGGATCGCGCGGACGCATAACCGCCTGCTCGCGGTGTCGCTCGCGCTGATCGCGGGCGGAGCGCTCGGCAACGCCATCGACCGCATGATATACGGCGCAGTCGCCGACTTCGTCTCGCTGCACGCCTACGGCTTTTACTGGTATGTCTTCAATGTCGCAGACGCCGCGATCGTCCTGGGCGTCGCCGGGTTGCTCTACGACACGTTGTTTCAGGGCCATAAAATCGACGCAAAGCAGCCCGACTCCTGAGAAATAGACACGGCGATTCCCATCGATCGCACGGGGACATCATTCATGACTGCACGTCGGACCGCATCACGGATCTTGTCGCTCTTCGCCGCGGCGGGTCTCGCAGGGGCTCTTGCCGGCTGCGCGGGCACTGATGTGCAGATCAACGCGCCGATCCTCGAAGCGGCGGGCATTAACCTCGTGTCGAAGCCGCCGCCCGAGCCCGATCTTGAGGAAAAGCCACCTCTCGTCGTCCCCCCAGACACGCAGCGTCTGCCAAAGCCGGGCGAACGTCAGGTTGCCGCAGCCGAGCAAGAGTGGCCGGAAGACCCGGATATCATCGCCGCGGAGAAGGCCGAGACGGCAGAAAAAGAGCGCGAGCGCTACTGCCGCGAGGGCGACTGGTCGGGCGAAGGCGGGATTGATGAATTCCGCAAGACCATGGGCCGCGAACAGCGCTGCCCGAGTCAACTCGGCAAAACGCTCAGCGAATCGCTTGGCGGCGGCGAGGCGACGCAGGCGAGCGAATAGAGCCTGTGCCGCTGTCATCCGCTCGCCCGCATAAGGCATTCCAGACGTCATGGCATCCGCCTCGCCAGCAATCGCGTATCTGAACGGCATTTAACTTGCGACATCTGCCGCGCGCCCTACATGCTGGTCAACGAGGACGGTGGCTGTGTTGGCCGTTCAAATCTATGGAGAGCGCCCGAATGGCTAGCCCCTGCCCCGGCGACCTGCCGGATACATCTCGAACTGCGTTTGTCCGCGCCAGCAAGCGGGGCGTCTTTTGCATCTTCTGCACGCTTCTCGCATCCCTCCTCGCCACGGTGATAGCAATGGGCCTTAACAGCACCTCCACCCACGCCGAAACCCGACCGGGAGCTCCCGCCGCCGAACTCGCCGGCCACGCGCCGCAGGTCGCCAGTTACATGCTCGACAACGGTATGCAGGTCGTCGTCATTCCCGATAACCGCGCGCCGGTCGTAACCCATATGGTCTGGTACAAGGTCGGCGCGGCGGATGAGCCCCCCGGTGTGTCGGGCATCGCGCATTTCCTGGAACATCTGATGTTCAAGGGCACCGAAAAGATCGCGCCTGGTGAATTCTCCAAGACAATCGCGCGCTGGGGCGGGCAGGATAACGCGTTCACCTCGCAGGACGTGACAGCCTATTTCCAGCGAATCCCCAAGGACCGGTTGGCCGATGTGATGAAGATGGAGGCCGACCGAATGATCAATCTGCGTCTCGACGAGGAGAGCGTGCGCACCGAACGCGACGTGATCCTGGAGGAGCGCCGGTCACGCGTCGACAACGATCCGTCGAGCATCCTGCGCGAACAGGCCCAGGCCGCGCTTTATGTTGCGCATCCTTATGGCACGCCGATTATCGGCTGGGAAACCGAGATGCGCCAGTTGGACCGCGAAGATGCCATCACCTTTTACGAACGCTTCTACGCGCCGAATAACGCCATTCTCGTGGTGTCGGGCGACGTAGTGCCGGAGGAGGTGCTGGCGTTGGCGAGGGACCATTACGGCCTGATCGCGCGCCGGGACGAGGTGGGCGCGGGGGTGCGCCCGTCCGAGCCAGACCCCCGGGCGCTTCGCGAAGTAATGCTCAAGGATGCGCGCGCCGCGAAGCCTACGCTGTACCGCTACTATCTGGTGCCCAGCTATGCCAGCGATGCCGGCCGCGAAGCCGAAGCGCTGGAACTGCTGATGCGCATCGTCGGCGAGAACCCGACCGGGCGTATCTACCAGGAGTTGGTGGTGCGCCAGAAGCTGTCCACGACCGCGGGCGGCTGGTATGGCGGCACTACGCGCGATTACGGCTCGCTTGGCGTCTATGCGGTGGCCAGCCCGGAAGCCGATCTGGCGGAGGTGGAAGCGGCGATGGACCGCATTATCACCGATATCGCTGAGAACGGCGTCACCAGCGATGAATTGGAGCGTGCGCGCCGTGCCGAAATCGCGGAGCTGATCTACAACTACGACAGCCAGACCAGCATGGCGCGGATCTACGGCTTCGCTCTGGCCACCGGGCGCAGCGTCGATGACATCGCCGGGCATCCGCAGCGGCTTGCCGAGGTCACGCTGGAGGACGTCGCGGCCGCGGCCCGCAAGTATCTACAGCCCGAGCGTTCCGTCACCGCGAGGCTGATACCCGACCCGAAAACGGTGGCAAAGGACGGTCGCGACGCCCCGCAGCCCAAGGTGGGGCCGTCCACGGCAATCCAGTGAGGCAGCTCCCCAACCGCCTTATTTTCAGCGAGGTAAAGACATGCTGCGATCCCCGTTTATTGCGGGCATAAGTGGTGCAAGCCTGAGCGCCATCGCGATCTTCCTTACCGCCGTCATCCTGTCAACGAGCCACGCAGCCCACGCCATGCGCATTCAAAAAGTCGTCAGCCCCGCCGGCATCGAAGCCTGGCTCATCGAGGAGCACCGTGTGCCGCTGATCACCGTGGAATTCGGGTTCGCGGGCGCGGGCGCCTCACAGGATCCTGCGGACAAGCCGGGGCGTGCAAACTTCCTGTCGGGCATGCTCGACGAAGGCGCGGGTGACATGGACGCGCAGGCTTTCCAGCAACGGCTGGAGGAACTGGCCATCCGGCTCAACTTCGACGCCGGTCGCGACAACTTCAGCGCACGGCTTCAAACGCTAACCGCCAACGCGGACGAGGCCGTGCGACTGCTCCGGCTCGCGCTCACCGAACCGCTCTTCGAGGAAGACGCAGTTGCCCGTATTCGCGGCCAGATCCTGACCGGCCTCAAATTCGATGCCGAAGACCCCGACAAGGTCGCCACCACGGGCTGGCTCAAGCGGGCCTTCGGTGACCACCCATATGGCAGCCCGACGAAGGGGACGCTTGAGTCGATCGACAAGATCACGGCGGAGGATCTGCGGACGGCTTTCCGCGAGGGCGTCGCGCGCGACAATCTGAAAGTGGCGGTCGTGGGAGACATCACAGCGGAGGAACTTGCGCCGCTGCTCGATGAGATGTTCGCCGGGCTGCCGGCGCAGTCGAAGCTGAAAAGCGTGCAGGATATCGCGCTGAGCAGCGAGGCCGAAGATACCGTGATCCGCATGGAGGTGCCGCAGTCTGTCGCGCGTTTCGGTCTGCCGGCCTACAAGCGCCATAACAATGATTTCTACGCAGCCTATGTGCTCAATTACATCATCGGCGGCGGCGGCTTCGCCTCCAAGCTGATGGAAGAAGTGCGCGAAAAGCGCGGACTGGCCTACTCGGTGTTCACCTATCTTTATCCGCTGGACCATGCTGGGGTGATGATCGGCGGGGTGGCAACCAAGAACGAAGCCGTCAACCAGAGCATGGAAGTGATCCGCGGCGTTTTTTCAGACATTGCCGCCAATGGCGTGAGCGACGAAACGCTGATGTACGCAAAGCAGTATCTTGTTGGCTCCTATGCGCTGCGCTTCGACACCAGCGGCAAGATCGCTCAGCAGCTTCTCGGGATCCAGCTTGATGAGCTCGGCACGGACTATTTCGAGAGGCGCAATTCCTATATCGAGGCGGTGACGCAGGGAGACGTGAAGCGGGTGGCTGCGGACCTGCTCAAGCCTGAGCGCCTGCTCACCGTGATCGTGGGCAATCCGCCTGCGGAAGAAGAAAAGGCAGCGTCGCCGCGCGGCTGAGCGGTGCGCCGCTCTCCTAGTTTTCGCAGCGTTTCCTTTGCCTGCCAGCTTTGCTAAAAGCGTGACGCGACTAGATTCCCGGTCGCGTTGATCGGCGGATGTCATGACGTTTCATCACGACATTGAGGGGTGTCTCCAAGAGCGAATCGGCGCGGGGGGGTTGTCTCGCCCAGCGCTGAACGCGCGGCTGCGCGGACTGGAGCCGAAGCTGGCTGAGATGCGCGAGAGCCTCGCTGCAGGCGGCTACCGGATGCTGGGGGTGGCGCGCGAGACGGCGGACATCGAAACGGCCCGCGCGGCGCTTGACCGGCTCTGCGACGGCGCCGATACGCTGGTAGTCTTCGGGACCGGCGGCTCGAGCCTTGGCGGGCAGACGCTGGCGCGGCTCGGAGGCTGGTGCATACCCGGCGACCGCGGGGGGAGCGGCCCGGCCCGGCCCCGCCTACGCTTTTACGACAATCTTGATGCGGATTCGCTGCACAGCGGCCTGAACCGGCTGGATCCGGCGACCACGCGCTTTCTCGTCATCTCCAAATCGGGCGGCACGGCGGAAACGCTGATGCAGGCCTTGTCCGCGCTCGACTGGATGCGCCGCGCCGATATGGCCGAGATGATCCCGCGCGCCTTCCTCGGCCTGAGCGAGCCCGCGCGCGCGGGCGGCGCGAACCCGCTGCGCACGCTGTTCGAGGGATTGGGCATCCCGCTGCTCGACCACGACACCGAGATTGGCGGACGCTATTCGGTGTTCAGCAATGTCGGCATGATCGTGGCGCTGGCGCGCGGGCTTGATGCGCACGCGATCCGCGCGGGCGGCGCGCAGGTGCTGGACGAGATGGACCGCGACCCGGCGGACTTCGCCCCGGCGGTCGGTGCGGCCGCGGCGGTTGCGCTGGCCGAGGACAAGGGCGTGCGCGTCAGCGTGATGATGCCCTATGCCGATCACCTGTCGCATTTCGCGCGCTGGTACGTGCAGATCTGGGCCGAAAGCCTTGGTAAGGACAGCAAGGGCACCACGCCGCTTGCCGCGCTGGGGCCGGTTGACCAGCACAGCCAGCTTCAGCTTTTCATGGAGGGGCCGCCCGATCATATGATCACGCTCATACGGCCCGCGCATCCGCCGAGCGACCCGCCGATGCCCGCCGACCTCGCCGCCGCTGCAGGCGTCGACTACCTCGCCGGGCGGCGCATCAGCGAACTCGTGTCCGCTCAGCAGCGCGCCATCGCCGATGCGCTGATGCGCGCGGGGCGCCCGGTGCGCCTGATTGATGTGGACAAGCCCGACGAGGCCACGATAGGCCACCTGCTCATGCATATGATGGTCGAGACGATTCTCGCCGGGCACCTGCTCGGGGTC
>CAZYYQ010000128.1:0-5780 GCA_964651275.1 uncultured Hyphomicrobiaceae bacterium
CCCGCCAGCGCCTGCGCGGCGGAAGGATTATGCCCACCGTCGAGCCAGAGTTCCGAGTTCGGGAAGGTCAGCGAATGCAGCGCGCCGGGGCCGAGCCGCTCCAGCCGCGCTGACCACGCCACGTCTCCGAGACCGCGCGCGATGGCCTCCTGCGGTATCGTGAAACCCGGCAGATGGCGCGCGGCAGCCACGGCGAGACCGGCATTCTCGATCTGATGGCGTCCGATCAGGCGCGGCAGCGGCAAGTCGAGCAATTCGTTCTCATCCTGGAACACCAGCCGCCCGTGCTGCTCATAAGCATCCCACGCCCTGCCACCCGAGAGAATGGGTGCGCGCACGACCGAGGCACGCCGCGCGATTGCGTCAAGCGCTTCATCCGGCTGGCGCGCGAGAATGCAGGGCACGCCCGGCTTGAGGATGCCGGCCTTCTCTCCCGCGATCTGGCCGATCGTATCACCGAGAAAGCCACAATGGTCGATGGACACCGGCGTGATCACCGTGAGCGCGGGCGTCGGCACGATATTGGTCGCGTCGAGCCGCCCGCCGAGGCCGGTCTCCAGGATCACCACATCCGCCGGTTCTTCTGCGAAAGCAAGGAAGGCTGCGGCCGTCGTGATCTCGAAGAAGGTGATCGGCTCGCCCTTGTTGGCCCGCTCGACGCGCTCAAGAAGCGCGCTCAGCGCTGCCTCGCCGATCGGCTGCGCACCGTCGGGTCCGGCGAGGCAGATCCGCTCGGAGAAGTTGCGCAGATGCGGCGAGGTGTAGACATGAACACGCAGGCCCGCAGCCTGCAGCATCGCCTTGAGATAGGCGACGACCGAGCCCTTGCCGTTGGTGCCTGCCACGTGAATGACCGGCGGCAGCGCCTTGTGCGGGTTTCCGAGCGCACCCGCCAGCCGCTCGACGCGCCCGAGCGACAGGTCGATCAGTTTCGGGTGCAAGCGCTCAAGCCGTTGCAGGATAGTCGCTGGATCGGAAGCCGCCACGATATCGGTTCCACGAAAAGGGGTGAAGTGAAGCCGGATCAGCCGCGGACGAGGCCGTGCTGCCGGAGCTACGGTGGCAAATCGGGAAGCCGCGGTAAAGGCCGATCACGACGCCGGCGTGTCTCCCTGCGCCGGGCGAGGAGATTTGTCCTCATCCGCGGCACCGTTGGCTTGGTGGGCCTCGTCTTCGGCCTGATCCTCGTCGTGATCCGCCTCGTCGCCGGTGACTGCGTATTGTTCCTCATGGGCTGGGCGAGCATGACCGTTAGGCTTGGCGTCGACATATACGTCATCGGCCAGCCCGTTGCCGCAGTGCCCCGCCAGCACCGGGAGGTTGGCGTCCGCCTCGTCCGCCAATTCGTCCTTGGGCCGCAGCGCCTCACGGCGCTCCATCAGCATCGCGCACAGCCGGCTGATCGTCGCGCGAAGCTGATGGCGGTGCACGACCATATCCACCATGCCATGCTCCAGCAGGTATTCCGCGCGCTGGAAGCCTTCGGGCAGCTTCTCTCGGATGGTCTGCTCGATCACGCGCGGGCCGGCGAAACAAATCAGCGCGCCAGGCTCGGCGAGGTGGACATCGCCCAGCATGGCATAAGATGCGGTGACGCCACCGGTCGTCGGATGCGTCATCACGACAATATAGGGCAGCTTTGCCTCCGCCAGCCGTTGCACGCCCACCGTGGTGCGCGGCATCTGCATCAGCGACAGCACGCCTTCCTGCATCCGTGCGCCACCAGAGGCCGCGAACAGCACGAACGGCGCATCGCGCTCAACCGCGGTGAACATGCCGGTAAGCACCGCTTCTCCGGCGGCCATGCCCAGCGAGCCGCCCATGAAGTTGAAATCCTGCACCGCCGCGACCACCGGTCGGCTGTCGAGGGTCCCAGCACCCACCGTGACCGCATCCTGCAGACCGGTCTTCGCCTTCGCGTCCTTCAGTCGCTCGGTGTAGCGGCGCTCGTCGCGGAATTTCAGGGGGTCGAGCGGCACTTCGGGCAGCGGGATCGTCTCGTATTCACCTTCGTCGAACAGCGCGGCGAGGCGCGCCGGGGCAGCCATGCGCATATGATAGCCGGACCCGGGCACGACGAACTGGTTCGCTTCGAGGTCGCGGTAGAAGATCATCTGCCCGCTATCCGGGCATTTCACCCACAGATTGTCCGGCATCTCGCGCTTTCGCCAGAAATCGCGGATCTTTGGCCGGACGACGTTATTGATCCAGTTCACTGCGTTTTCGCCTTTCGTCAGTCGGCTTTGTTAACGCTGATGTATGCGCGCGGAGCAATGTAATCCATGCCTGAGCGATGTGCGTGCGCGGAAAATGTGACATGGACGCGACAACGTGGCGCGTTTGAGATGCCATCAGGATTTGCCAGATGGGCGCGTTCATGTCCACCGCCATCCGGCAAATCGGCGAGCAGCGCGCTCCCTCACGGCTTTTGCATGCACCGCTCAAGGCGCCGGACGCGCCGCCCATTCGCCGGCCCGTGTGCCGCGCAGTTCGCTCAGGCTTTCGGCCCCCGTCCGGTCAAGGGCCGTCAACAGCGCATCCAGCACGTCGCCCACCAGCGCCGCGCCTTCGTAGACCATGCCTGTGTAGACCTGAACGAGTGATGCGCCCGCCTCGATCTTCGCAAGCGCCGCCGCGCCGGAATCGATCCCCCCGACACCGATCAGCGGCAGCTTTCCTTCCGTGAGCATGTAGACCCGCGCCAGCACGCGCGTTGACAGGTGAAACAGCGGCGCGCCCGAGACACCGCCCGCCTCGCGCGCAAGCGAAACCCCCTCCAGCCCGGCGCGCGACAGTGTGGTATTTGTCAGGATCAGCCCGGCGACGTCATGCGCGATGGCCGCTTCGACAACGCCGGGCAGTGCGTCTTCCGGGATATCCGGCGAGAGTTTGACGAGAAGCGGCGGCGCGGGCGAGGTGCCGGCAAGCTCCGAGCGAGTGGCCTCAAGGCGTTCCAGCAAAGCAGCGAGGCGATCGGGTGCCTGCAGATCGCGCAGGCCCGGCGTGTTCGGCGAGGAAACATTTACGGCAAAATAATCCGCGCAGTCGGCGAAAGCGCGCAGGCCCGACTCATAGTCGGCTATGAAGTCTTCCGAATCCTTGTTGGCCCCAATATTGACGCCAACGACGCCGGGAAAGCGCTGGCGCGCGAGGCGCGCGCGGACCGCTGCGTGGCCTTGCCCGGGGAAGCCGAGCCTGTTGATCGCAGCGCGCTGACGGATCAGGCGGAAAACGCGGGGACGCGGGTTGCCGGGTTGCGGCTGCGGCGTGACCGTGCCAACCTCGACGAAGCCGAAGCCGAGCGCGAACAGGGGCCGCAGCACCCGTGCATCCTTGTCGAAGCCCGCCGCCATGCCGAGCGGGTTGGCAAAGCGGCAGCCGAACAGGTCTTGCACGAGGCGCGGACCGGCTGGCACCTCGGGGCGCAGGTAGAGGCCCTTCTCCAGCGCGCGCAAGGTGAGTTCGTGCGCCCGCTCCGGGTCCAGCGTCAGCAGCCCTGACTGCGCGAGCCGCAGCAACCCGGCCTTCACGACGCTTCCCCCGGCGCTTCATCAGGGAGAGCGGCAGGCAGATCATGCGTACCATCCGGCTTCAGCGTCAGCGGTGTGTACCAGAGCGCAGCCTCGCTCGATAGGGGCGCATATAGATGGGGAAACAGATCGCCGCCGCGCGACGGCTCCCAAACCAGCTTGTTGCCAAGCGCAGGCGCATCGACCGCGATCAGCACGATCCCCTCGCGGCCCGCGAAATGTTTTGCCAGCGTGCCGGGAAGCTGCGCGGCGGTGGAGAAATGGATGAAGCCATCGCGCAGATCGTCCGCAGAGCCGCGATAGTGGCCCGCAGCCCTTGCCGCCTGCCAGTCTTCGGATGGCGCGACCTTATAGATGATCGTCGTCATGTCGTCCCCCGGCTGCAAACCGCGCGCTCGGCTGTCAGGCGCCGACAGTTTCGCTCAGGCGCTCCGCGATTGCATCGAGCGCGGCTTGGGCGCGCGCACCGTCCGGCCCGCCCGCCTGCGCCATGTCGCGGCGTCCGCCGCCGCCCTTGCCACCAAGGGCCTCCGCGCCCGCACGCACCAGTTCGACCGCGTCGTATTCGCCCGTGAGGTCATCCGTCACGCCGACCACGATCCCCGCCTTGCCGTCCTCGCCCTTCCCGACGATCGCGACGATTCCGGAACCGATTTGCCGCTTGCCCGCATCGACCAGGCCGCGCAACTCCTTGGCCGGGATGCCTTCGACGGTGCGCCCGAGCAGCTTGACGCGGCCAACCTCGCAGATGGCGCCGGCATCCGCGCCTGCGCCGGCGTCCGCACCAAGCGCCAGCTTCTTGCGCGCCTCTGCCAGATCGCGGCTCAGCTTGCGCCGCTCCTCGACCAGCGCCTGCAGGCGCGCAAGAACATCATCGGGCGATGTCTTTAGGAGTTCGGCGGCTTCGCGCAACTCGTGATCGCGCTGGCGGAGATAAGCGCGCGCCGCATCGCCCGTCAGCGCCTCGATCCGCCGCACGCCCGCGGACACCGCGCTCTCGCTCACGATCGCGATCAGGCCGATATCGCCGGTGCGCGCCACGTGGGTGCCGCCGCATAGCTCGATGGAGAACGGATTGTGTTCGTAGTCGCCTTGCTCGCGGCCCATCGCCACGACGCGGACCTCATCACCATATTTCTCGCCGAACAGCGCCAGCGCTCCGTGTTCGATCGCCTCGTCCACGCTCATCAGCCGAGTCGTCACGGCGTCGTTCTGCAACACGATCGCGTTGGCGATGTCCTCGATCTGGCGCAGTTCCTCGCTGCTGATCGGCTTGGGGTGCGAAAAGTCGAACCGCAGCCGCCCTGGCTCGACCAGCGAGCCCTTCTGCGCAACATGCTCGCCCAGCACCAGCCGCAGCGCCTGATGCAGCAGGTGGGTCGCGGAATGGCTGCGCCGGGTCGCGGCGCGGCGGGCGTGGTCCACCTCCAGCAGCACCTGATCGCCCACGCGCAGCGGCCCGCGCTCGACCTCGCCGTGATGGCAGATCAGGTCGCCCAGCTTCTTCTGCGTGTCGTCGACGCGGAAATCCGCGCCTTTCGCCGTGCGGATATGGCCACAATCGCCAACCTGACCGCCCGCCTCGCCGTAGAACGGCGTCTGGTTGATGATAACGATGCCGTCGTCGCCCTTGCGAAGCTGCTTCACGCGCTTGCCGTTCCTGATCAGCGCGACGATCTCGCCTTCCGCGCGCTCAGTGCCGTAGCCGAGGAATTCGCTCGCGCCCAGTTCGTCGCGCAACTCGAACCAGAGCTGATCGGTCGCTGCTTCGCCCGAGCCAGACCACGCCTTGCGCGCTTCGGCCTTCTGGCGCGCCATCGCCGCGTTGAAGCCCTCGGTGTCCACCGCAATGCCACGGTTCTTCAACGCGTCCTGCGTCAGATCAAGCGGGAAGCCGTAGGTGTCATAGAGCTTGAACGCGGTCTCACCGGGCAGCGTGTCACCCTCGCCAAGGCTGGCGGTCTCCTCGCCGAGAAGCTGCATACCGCGGTCGAGCGTGCGCATGAAGCGGCCTTCTTCCAGCTTGAGCGTCTCGGAGATCAGCGCCTCGGCGCGGTGCAATTCCGGGAAGGCCTGCCCCATCTCGCGCACCAACACGGGCACGAGCTTGTAGATCACCGGCTCCTTCGCGCCCAGCATATGAGCATGGCGCATCGCGCGGCGCATGATCCGGCGCAGCACATAGCCGCGACCTTCGTTTGACGGGAGCACGCCATCGGCGATCAGGAAGCTGGTCGCGCGCAGATGGTC
>CAZYYQ010000129.1:0-5767 GCA_964651275.1 uncultured Hyphomicrobiaceae bacterium
GCACCGGCAAGACCGGCAAGAGCAGCGGCGAGGGTCAGCCGACCCCGGTCTCGGCCTGTGGCGGCGGCAAGGAGCAGTTGCCCGAAAGCGTCGCCGCGGAGTGAGCAGGTGGGCGCGCCGGGCCACGCTGGACACGTGGGGCCAAACGCGATCACGCAGGTGATTGCGGCGTTGAATACGCAGCACGGCGACGCGGTTTGCGCCGGTGTCCTCGCGCTGGCTGGCCTCGCGCATTACCGCGCCCATGCGCCGATCGAGATGGTGCCGGAAGATGAGGTCAGCGCATTGCAACGTGCGGTGCGCGCAGAGCTTCCCCTGGAGGCTGCGGAGGATGTGCTCAGTGAAGCGGGACGGCGGACGGGTGATTACCTCCTGGCCCACCGCATACCCCGCTTCGCGCAGGGCCTCCTCCGCATTTTTCCACCTGCGCTCGCCTCGCGGGCGCTGATCGGCGCGATTGGCGGCCACGCTTGGACCTTCGCGGGCAGCGGTACGTTCCGTGTGATCCCGGGGCATCCGCTGGTCGTGGAGATCGCGGGCTGTCCGCTCGCGGCGGGACAAACAAGCCAAGCGCCGGTCTGCGCGCTTTATGCCGGCGTGTTTCAGCGGCTGTTCGAGGTGCTGGTCTCGCTGGACGCGCGGGCGGTCGAGACAGCCTGTAGCGCGATGGGCGCGCCCGCCTGCCGGTTCGAGATGACGTGGCGGTCACATGCGGCTGCGTCCAAGGCATCGGCACGCGACGCCTTGGTGGGTTAGAGCATGTTGACGACGTCATTGCCGGGCGAAAGACCCGGCAATCCAGATGCGGGCGCGTGAGGCCGAGATAATAGATGCCCGTGTCCCTCGGGTCGAGCCCGAGGGCAGGCAAGCACGTGCATGACACCGTCGCAGCGACTCGTGACAAGGAGATTCAAGTTGCGTCGCCGTAGCTGGCGATCTCGACAAGGTTGCCGTCGGGATCACGGAGGTAGAGCGACATGATCGGCCCGTGCGCGCCGGTGCGCGCAACCGGCCCTTCCTCGATGGCGATGCCCTGCGCGCGCAAATGCCGTCCGAATTCGGCTAGCGGCGCGGCGGTTATCACGCAGAAATCGCCGCTGCCAGGCGTGGGCGTGGCGGCCTTCGGCTCGAACTCTTTTCCCGCCTCATGCAGATTGATCTTGTTGTCGCCTATCCGAATGGCCGTGCGCCCGTCGCCATATGCAATGATCTCGGCACCCAGCGTGCGCTCGTAGAAGTCGCAGGTCTGCGCGATCGACTCCACGGTGAGCACAAAATGGTCAAGGCCGGTAATGTTCATATTCGTACTTTCTTGCTGGCGCACGGCCCACTGATTCGGCCGGATGGCATGGCCGAATTCCTGTTCTCATCGGCTGACGCGCCAACTCTCACAGCCGCAGGCGCTACGTTCTCCTTGGATATTTATATCAAATGGCGTTTGCTCCCATAGCGCACCGCAAGCTGGGGAGGACAATTGATGTCGAGAAACGAAGGTGGGTGTCTGTGTGGGGGCATTCGCTACGCAACGCTCGCGAAGCCGAGCCGGGTTACCGTTTGTCACTGCCGATTTTGTCAAAAGGCTACGGGATCGGCCTATATGGTCGAACCCATCTTCGGCAAGAAAGACTTCACTTTGATGTCAGGCTCACCCAAGATTTTCGATATTACGTCCAAAGAATCAGGCAAGACTGTTCACATCCATTTCTGCGCTGACTGTGGTACCAAGCTATGGCTGAGCTTCGAGCGGTTTCCAGATGTAGTTGGTGTCTACGCAGGCACTTTTGACGACCCTTGCTGGTTTCCGATCGAACCATCTTCCTCCAGGCACATCTTTCTTGGAGTTGCACGCTCGGACACCATCATACCCGCAGGCCTTCCAACATTCGTTGAGCACGCGACCACGAATGATGGTGTCGAGCAACAGGCAACGGTCTTCGAGACCCATCACAAGAGCGGAAAGTAGATAATTCGAAGGCGAGTTTTGCAGGTATGCTATGGCGGCGGCATCCCGCGCAGGTCAAACCGGATTGGACGCGCGCGCTAAGGCAATATCATTCTGAACAACACGGTTGATTGGCGCTCTTGCCAGCCCTAGCAATGCCACGTCGTCGCGCGTGACTGCGGCGGTGAACACCTGCCTCATCCGCGGGAACATCTTGCCCTTGTCCTCGAATGCGGCGCGGAATTCCGCTTGGTCGCACAAGGCCGCCCAACCGCTGATCACGCCGCCGAGCAGGAACGCGCCGCCCCAAGCCGCGGTCGCAAGCACCAGGTCGCCCGCCGCGCGGCCCAACCAGCGAGACAACAGCGTGACCGTGCGCCGCGCCGCCGGGTCAGTCCCCGCGCGCGTAAATACCTCGCCCGCTTCGATGGCTGTGCTGCCAGAAATCGCCGCATAGAGCGCGCTAACGCCTGGGCCGCTCAGCACGTCTTCCAGCGTGGCCATGCGCCCCGACACCAGCGCCGCCAGCAGCCCGGCCTCTTCCTCGTTCGCCGGAGCCAGCGACATATGCCCGGCCTCGCTCGGGCAGGCCAGCCATCCGCCACTGGCAGGGATCGCGGTGGCCGCGCCGAAGCCCGTGCCGACATTCACGGCTACCATCCGCTTTTGCTGATCTGCCACCGCGCCCGCCAGTGGGCCGATGGCGGCAATGTCGGCGCTTTCGAGGAATGGCAGCGCGTAGGCTACGGCTTCCAGATCGTTGAGGACGCCGGCCGGAATGCCGCCGAGCGAGGCGGAGATATCGCGCGCCGCGAGTTGCCAGGGCGCGTTGGTTAGCTTGACCGACCCATCATCCACCGGCCCCGCCGCAGCGAAGGCCGCACTCGCTACACGCTCCCGCTCGACCGCGTCTATCCCGGCAAGCCAGGCAGCCAGCGCGGCATCGAACGTCGGGAAATCGCTGACATGCAGGGTCTGGGTGCCAGCCAGCGCGCCGCCCTGTTCCCCAAGCGCGAAGCGCGCATTGGTGCCGCCAATGTCCGCAACCAGCCGCAACGCACCGCCTTCGCCGCTCACGCGTGCGCCTCCCGGTTCACCGCCTCCAGAGTCTGGAGGAAATCAGTACGCCAGCGCGATACGTCATTCTCCCGCACCCGCTCAAAAAGCGCACGGTGCCGCTCCTTGCGCTCGCCCAGCGGCATCGAGAGCGCACGGTGCATGGCCTCGACCATTTCGTCGATGTCGTACGGGTTGATGATAAGCGCTTCTTTCAACTCTTCAGACGCCCCGGCGAAACGCGAGAGGATAAGCACGCCTGGGTCTTCGTCATCCTGCGCGGCGACGTATTCCTTAGCCACGAGGTTCATGCCATCGCGCAGCGGCGTCACCAGCCCGACCTGCGAGCCGCGCAAGAGCGCCGCCAGCGTGTCGCGGGGCACGTGACGGTGAATGTAGCGCACAGGGGTCCAGTCATAGTTGCCGAGTTCGCCGTTGATGTGTCCGGACAACTGTTCCAGTTCCTGGCGCATCTCGGCATAGGCCAGCACCTCCTCGCGTGTTGGCGGCGCAATCTGCATCAACGTCACCGAAGTGCGATATTCAGGATAGTTCTCGACAAGGCGCTGGAAGGCGCGAAACCGCTCCGATATGCCCTTGGTGTAGTCCAGCCTGTCGACGCCGATGATGAACGCGCTGGCGATGGTCCGGCGCTGGAGCGTCTGGATATGGAAGTCGGCTCTCTCGGTGCGGGCCATCGCGCGGAAACTCTCCACGTCGATTCCGATCGGGAAACTCTTGGCCAGCACGGTTTTATCCTTCAACCGCAACCGGCCGTCTGGCAGTACCGTGCCATCCTCGGCCTCGAACACGAAGCGGGCGAAGTTGCCGACATCGCTGTGTGTCTGGAGGCCCACGAGATCGTAATCGAACAACGATTCCACGAGTTCGCGGTGCTGCGGAGCGGCGGCCAGCACATCCGGGGAAGGAAAAGGGATATGCAGGAAAAACCCTATCTTCTGATCGACGCGCAGCTTGCGCAGTTCCGCAGCGAGGGGGATCAGGTGGTAATCATGCACCCATATGGTATCTTCTGGGTGCAACTGCTGAGAAAGATGATGCGCGAATTTGCGGACGGTCGCGACATAGCTTTCCCAGTGTTCCGGCTCAAAGCGGGCCAGGTCGAGCCGGTAATGGAACACGGGCCAAAGGACGCTGTTGGAAAATCCGAGGTAGTAGTTCTTGTATTCGCTTTCGGTCAGCGGCATCGTGGCGAGCGTGACATTGCCGTGACGCTCGGTGTTGAGTTCGCAGTGCGCGTCATCGGCGATAATGTCTCCCGACCAGCCGAGCCAGAGTCCGCCATGGAGCTTGAGCGCATCTTGCAAGGCGACGGCCAGCCCGCCCGACTTTCCCCCGGAGGTCCAGTCGGCGACCCGGTTCGACACCACGACAAGACGCTTCATAAGACGCTCTCCCACGGGCGCGACAGCCGGGTCGCGCCATTTATTATGCCCACCATTGAGTAGGTCTGGGGGAAATTACCCCAGAGTTCGCCGCTTTTCGGATCGACATCCTCCGAGAGTAGCCCGAGGTGATTACGGCTGGCCAGAAGCGTCTCGAATATCTCGCGCGCCTGCTCCGTCCGGCCGATCCGCGCCAGCGCATCGAGCCGCCAGAACGCGCAGATGTTGAACGCGGTCTCCGGGCGGCCGAAATCATCTGGCGCTTCATAGCGGCGCATGTGCGGACCATCTCCGAGATGTTTTTCCAGTTGCTCCACGGTTGAGACGAAGCGCGGGTCGCGTGGGTCGATAAAGCCGACTTCGCCCATGAGCAGCACACTGGCATCGAGATCCTGCCCGCCGAAGCTTTCAACGAATGCACCGCGCTTTTCGTTCCACGCATTGTCAAGGATTGCCGCCTTGATGATACCCGCGCGCTCCTGCCAATGGCGGGCGCGCTCGCCCTCGCCTAGCGCCTGCGCGATCTTCGCAAGCCGGTCACAGGCAGCCCAGCACATCAGGCTGGATGAGGTATGGACGCGGGCGCGCGAGCGCAGTTCCCACATGCCGGCGTCCGGCTCCTTGTAGAGCAGGAAGGACTGCTCGCCCGCACGTTCGAGGCGGCGAAAATCCTCGAGCCCCGCCTGCCTGTGTAGCCGCCTGTCGAGGAACGCCTGCGCCGCGCCGAGGACGACATTGCCATAGACGTCATACTGGAAATGCTCATGCGCCTGATTGCCGACGCGCACCGGCCCCATGGAGCGATAGCCGGGCAGCGTGTCCACGATTCGCTCGGTAAGCTTGCGTTCCAGCCCGACGCCGAAAACCGGCTGCAGATGATTGCTGTTGGAGGTGCTAACGACATTCTGGAGCCACCGGAAATAGTCCTCCAGCGTCTTCATCGCCGACAGGCCGTTGAGCGCGCGCACGACAAAAAATGCATCGCGCAGCCAGCAGAAACGATAATCCCAGTTGCGGCCCGAATGCGGGCTTTCCGGAATGCTCGTCGTCATCGCCGCGATGATCGCGCCGGTCGGCTCGTAGGTGCACAGCTTCAGTGTGATCGCCGCGCGGATCACCGCATCCTGCCATTCATAGGGAATCGCCAGCGTGCGCACCCAACCCCGCCAGTAGTGCGTCGTACGCTCCTCGAACTCGCGTGCGGTCGTGCCGATGCCGCCTTCCAGCGTCTCGTCGGGACCGAGCACGAAATTGTGCGTCTCCTCGATGATGAAGGCCGTTTCTTCGCGGACATAGTCCACGGGGGCGTCGGTGGTCAGGCGCAGCGTGAACTCCGGCCCGACATAGCGGATATGGTTCGAGC
>CAZYYQ010000130.1:0-5668 GCA_964651275.1 uncultured Hyphomicrobiaceae bacterium
CAAGCGTCGCGATCATCGGCGCGGATCATGTCGGCTTGAAGCCCCGCGTGCTCGTCGGCGTCGGCGACCGGGTGCAGCGTGGACAGCGCGTGATCGAGGACAAGGCGGTGCCCGGCGTCGTCCTCACCGCACCCGCTGCCGGGACGGTGTCGGCGATCCACCGCGGCGAACGGCGCGCCTTTCAGTCGCTGGTGATCGACGTGGAGGAGGGCGGCGACCCCGCCGCCGATCAGGTGGCGTTCGCCAGCTTTCAGAACCAGCTGCCCGAATCGTTGAGCCCGCAGGAGATCACCGCGTTGCTGGTGGAGTCCGGCCTGTGGACCAGCTTGCGCGCCCGCCCTTTTTCGCGCACACCCGAACCGGGGACGCAGCCGCGCGCGCTGTTCATCACCGCTATCGACACCCGCCCCCATGCGCCGAGCGTGGACACAGGACTGTCTGGCCGGATGGACGACTTCACGACCGGCGTGTCATGTCTGGCCAAGCTGACAACGGGCCCGACTTATGTCTGCGTCGCGCCTGACAGCACGGTCTTATTGCCCGAGCGCTCCGGTATTCAGCGCGTGAACTTCACCGGCCCGCACCCCGCCGGTCTCGCCGGGACGCATATCCATTTCCTCGACCCTGCCGATCTGGAACGCACGGTCTGGCATGTCGGCTATCAGGACGTGGCGGCGATCGGGCGGCTTCTGCGAACGGGCGTGCTCGATACCGGGCGGGTGGTGTCGTTGGCCGGCCCCTGTGTGCGCAATCCGCGGCTTGTGCGCACGCGAATGGGCGCCGCGCTCGATCCACTGGTGCATGGCCAGATCGCGGGCGACGGCGAGGCAGTGCGGGTGATCTCCGGTTCGGTGCTTGACGGCCGGACGGCGATGGGGCCGATCCACGGCTATCTCGGGCGCTATGCCGTGCAGATTGCGGTCGTGGCCGAGCCGCGTGAGCGCGAGATGTTCGGCTGGATTCGGCCCGGCGGCGAAAAGTTCTCGATCTGGGCCGTGGTCTTCGGGGCGTTCCGCAGGAATGGCGGCGTGAAGCTCACCACCTCGACCCATGGAGGATACCGCGCGATGGTGCCGATCGGCTCTTTCGAGCGCGTCATGCCGCTCGACCTGATGCCGACGTTCCTGCTGCGCGCGCTTCTGATGGACAACATGGAGGATGCGGTTGAGCTCGGTTGCCTCGAACTCGACGAGGAAGACCTTGCGCTGTGCACCTTCGTGTGTCCCGGCAAGGCCGAATACGGCCCGCTGCTGCGCCACATTCTCACGCGCATCGAGAAGGAAGCCGTGTAATGCGCCCGTTGCGACGAATGCTCGACCGGATCGGCCAGCCCTTCCAGCAAGGCGGCCGGCTGGAGCGCTACCATCCGCTTTACGAGGCGGTGGACAGCTTCTTCTATGCGCCTGGCGATGTGACCCGGACGGGCGCGCATGTCCGCGACGCGATGGACCTCAAGCGGATGATGATCCTCGTGGTGATCGCCGCGATCCCGTGCGTGTTCATGGCGCTCTACAACACCGGCTATCAGGCCAACCGGGTGATCGACCCCGCGCGGATCGGCGAGCTGGCGGGCTGGCGGCATGCGCTCTTGCAGGGCATCGGCTTCGGCTACGACCCGTCCAGCTTCCTCGACAATATCGCGCATGGCGCGGTGTATTTCATCCCGCTGTATGTCGTCACGATGGTGGTGGGGCTGGCCTGGGAAGTCGGTTTCGCGGTCGTCCGACGGGTTGAGGTCAACGAGGGCTTCTTCGTCACCGGGCTGCTGTTCCCACTGATCCTGCCACCGACCACCCCGCTGTGGCAGGCAGCGCTGGGCATCAGCTTCGGGGTCGTGCTGGCCAAGGAAGTGTTCGGCGGCACGGGGATGAACTTCATCAACCCCGCGCTCGCGGCGCGCGCCTTCCTGTTCTTCGCCTATCCGGCGCAAATCTCCGGCGACGCGGTATGGAACGCCGCGCCGGCTTCGGCGACCATCGACGGCGTGGCCGCCCCCACCATGCTCGCCGAGATGCGCGCAGGCACAGGCTTCGAGGCGCAGGGCTACTCATGGTCGGATGCGTTCATAGGGTTCATTCCGGGGAGCATGGGCGAAACATCCGCCCTGGCCTGCCTGCTGGGCGCGGTGCTGATCATCGTCACAGGGATCGGATCGTGGCGGACCATTGCGGCGGTCGCGCTGGGCACGATCGGCATGGCGTCGCTCTTTAACCTGATCGGCTCGGAGACGAACCCCTGGTTCGGCGTTCCGTTCTGGTGGCACATGGTGGCGGGAAGCTGGGCATTCGCGACCGTGTTCATGGTCACCGACCCGGTGACATCGGCCTTCACCAACGCTGGCAAGTGGATCTACGGCGCACTGATCGGCGTGCTGATCGTGCTGGTGCGCGTGGTCAACCCCGCCTACCCGGAATCGGTGATGCTGGTCATCCTGCTCATGAACGTGATGGCGCCGCTGATCGACTACGGATTTGTCAAGGCCAACATTCGCAGAAGGCAGGCGCGCCGTGAGTGATACTTCAACACGTGACGTCAACGCGCCGGGCTACACCATCGGGTTTGCCGTGGTCGTCGGGCTGGTCTGCGCCGTGCTGGTTTCCGTGACAGCCGTCACGCTGAAGCCGATGCAGGAGGCCAACGCCCGGCTCTACATGGAAAAGAACGTGCTGATTGCTGCCGATCTGGTCGAGCCGGGGCAATCCTTGTCGATCGCGCAGGTGGATGCGTTGTTCGAAGAAAGCGTCGAGACCCGGCTGGTCGATCTGCGCACAGGCACGTTGACCGACGCCGATCCGTCGCAGGCACGTAGCTTCGATCAGCGCGCGGCCCGCAACGACCCGGCGATGAGCGAGATCGCGCCCGAGAATGAAGCCGGCGTGCGCCGTTTGCCCGACAAGGCCCCGGTGTATTTCATCATGCGTGACGGCGCGCTCGATCAGGTGGTGCTGCCGGTCGATGGCTTGGGCATGTGGGGCACGATCTACGGCTTCATCTCGCTTGCGCCGGATGCGCAGACCGTGCGCGGCATCACCTATTACGAGCACCGCGAAACGCCGGGCCTCGGCGGCGAAATCTCCAGTCCGGAGTGGCAGAAGCGGTGGGAAGGCCGCAAGGTCTACTCGCGTGACGGTGCTGTGGCGCTGACGGTGCTCAAGGGCGAGGCCGGCTCACCGCAGCAGGCGCCTTGGCATGTCGATGGCCTCTCCGGCGCAACGGTCACGGGCGATGCCGTCACCCGTCTGATCCATTTCTGGCTCGGCGAAAAGGGCTTCGGCCCATTTCTCGAGCGCGTTCGCGAGGGGGGATATTCATGAGCGCAATCGACAAAGGTCTGGACACCGCACGGCAGCGCCGGCCCTGGCTGAGCGCTGAGGAGCGCGCCGCGCTGACAACGCCGATCCTGCTCAACAACCCGATCGGGATGCAGGTGCTCGGCATCTGTTCCGCGCTCGCCATCACCACCCGGGTGGACAAGGCGATGGTGCTGAGCGCCGGCGTGATCGTCATCGCGGTGGTGGCGAGCACCGCCGTCAGCGTCATGCGCAACTACATTCCGACCTCGATCCGCCTGATCGTGCAGCTCTCCATCGTCGCCTCGCTGGTGATCGTCTTCGACCAGGTACTGAAGGCAACGCTGTATGAAATCTCGCTGGAGCTATCCGTGTTCGTCGGGCTGATCATCACGAACTGCATGGTGCTCGGGCGCGCCGAGGGCTTTGCGATGGGCAACCCGCCCAAGCTCGCCGCGCTGGATGCGCTGGGCAACGCCCTCGGCTATGCGCTGGTGCTGGTGGCGGTAGGCGCGGTGCGCGAGCTGCTGGGCACGGGACAACTGCTTGGCATGACCATTCTGCCGCTGGTGCGCGATGGCGGCTGGTACACGCCCAACGGGCTGATGCTGCTGGCCCCTTCCGCGCTGTTCATCATCGGGCTGATGATCTGGGCGCTTCGCACCTGGAAGCCGGAATTGCAGGAGAAGGACTAATGGAACATTACCTCAGCCTCGGCCTGCGCGCGGTCTTTCTGGAAAATCTTGCGCTGGCCTATTTCCTCGGCATGTGCTCTTTCCTGGCCTGCTCCAAGACAGTCGAAACGGCGATCGGGCTGGGCGCGGCGGTTGTATTCGTTCAGACGCTGACGGTGCCGCTCAACAATCTGATCCTGAATAACCTGCTGGCTGAAGGCGCGCTGGCCTGGCTCAGCCCCGCGCTCGCCACGGTCGATCTGAGCTTCCTGTCCTTCATCGTGTTCATCGCCATCATCGCGGCGGCGGTGCAGGTGGTCGAGATGACGGTCGATCGCTTCGCGCCGGCGCTGTACGTCTCGCTCGGGGTTTTCCTGCCGCTGATCGCGGTGAACTGCGTGATCCTGGGCGGTTCGCTGTTCATGCAGGAGCGGGACTACACGCTTGCCGACAGCGTGGTGTTCGGCTTCGGCTCCGGGCTTGGCTTCGCCATTGCGTTGGTGGCGCTGGCCGGCATCCGCGAGAAGATGCGCTATTCGCATGTCCCGGCGGGACTACGCGGCCTCGGCATCACCTTCATCGTGGTCGGTCTCATGTCGATGGCCTTCATGGTGTTCTCCGGGATTCAACTTTAGAGGAGCGCATCATGCTTTCGGTCGGGGTCGCCATCTTTGTGTTCACCGGCATCGTGCTGATGCTAGTGCTGCTGCTGATGGTTGCGCGCCGGTCGCTGGTGGCCAGCGGCGACGTGTCGATTGTCATCAATGAAGACGATGCGGCGGCGCTGCGGACGCCGGCAGGAAGCACGCTGCTGGGCGCGCTGGCCGCGAACCGCATCTTCTTGCCCTCGGCCTGCGGGGGCAAAGGCTCGTGCGGCGTGTGCGATGTGGTCGTCAAAGAGGGCGGCGGCGCGCTGATGCCCACAGAAACCGGCGTGATCTCGCCGGGCGCGGCGCGGCGCGGATGCCGTCTTGCCTGTCAGGTCAAGGTCAAGGGCGACATGCGCATCGAATTGCCGCCCGAGGTGTTTGATGTGCGCCAGTGGTCATGCGAGGTTTTGAGCAATCGTAACGTCTCGACCTTCATCAAGGAGCTGAAGCTCACCCTGCCGGAAGGCGAGGAGGTGCCGTTTCGCGCCGGGGGCTATGTGCAAATCGAATGCCCGCCGCATGAGCTTTCGTTCCGCGAGTTCGACATCGAGCCCGAGTTCCGTGCGGAATGGGACAAGTTCGACCTGTGGCGCTTCCGCTCGGTGGTGCCCGCGCCGGTGGAGCGCGCCTATTCAATGGCGAGCTACCCTTTGGAGAAGGGCGTGCTGCTGTTCACCATCCGCATCGCCTTCCCGCCCGAATACAGCGACGACATCCCGCCAGGCATCATGAGTTCGTGGCTGTTCAACCTCAAGCCCGGCGACCGCGTGACCGTCTCGGGTCCGTTTGGCGATTTTTTCGCCCGCGAGACGGGCAAGGAGATGTGCTTCGTTGCCGCGGGCGCAGGCATGGCGCCGATGCGCTCGCTGATCTTCGACCAGCTTTTCCGCCTGAAGAGCAACCGTCGCATGAGCTTCTGGTATTCGGCGCGCAACCTGAGCGAGGCTTTCTACGTCGAGGAGTTCGAGAAGCTCCAGGCCGAACACCCCAACTTCAGCTTCCACCTCGTGCCGTCCGAGCCGCGCCCCGAGGAGAACTGGACGGGGCCAGTGGG
>CAZYYQ010000131.1:0-5662 GCA_964651275.1 uncultured Hyphomicrobiaceae bacterium
AGCCGCAACTCCTGGCACAGCTTCTCGCGCATGGCGTAGAGCCGCCGGCCGATGCGCAGGCGCCGGTAATTCGGGTCGACACTTACCTCCATGCCATAGAGGTAGTCGCCTTCAGGGTCATGACGCGAAGCCAGCCCGTCGCCCGTGATCTCCGCCCAGGTGTGCGGGTTCAGCGCGGCCTCTCCAGTGATTATGAAGGTCGCGCAATGGCCGACGATCTCGCCCTCATATTCTGCAACGAATTGACCTTCAGGGAAGTTGTTGATCTGGCTGCGGATCGCTCGCCGGCTGTAGCCGGGATCGGGCGCATAGACACGACGGCTGAGAGCAGCGATCGCTGCGACATCGGCGAGGCGCGCCTGGCGCACCAACAGCTTGCGCTGGCCTTCGCGCCCTTTTCCGGTTGCCGCGCGCTGCACGGTCTTGTTCGTTCTGTTGCTGGCCATGCTTCAGTTTTTTCTGGGGAAAGCTGAGACTGGCCCACCTTGCCCGCACGTGTTTCGATCCGGGCGTTCATGTGTCACGCGCAGACGGCGATGGCAACCCCCCGAACCGCCCGGCGCGGGCTCCAGAACATGACGCTGAGCAGCGGTAGATCACGCCGCGCGCAGGTTCTCCTGCGCGGCTTCGGCCTCGACCCGGTCAAGGGCGCGCGTCAGCATCTCGAACAACTCGTCGATCTGTTGCTCTTCGATGATCTGTGGCGGACATACGGCCACCACATCGCCGATGGCACGCAGGATCAGCCCTTCGTCCTCGCAAGCCTTGACGACACGCAGCGCCATGCCGTGGCCGGGCGCGAAGGCCCGCTTGGTTGCCTTGTCCGCGACGAGTTCCAGACCGCCCATCAGACCGATCCCTCGGGCGTTGCCCACCAGCGGATGATCGGCCAGCCGCTGGATATGTTCCTGCAGGCGGGGCGCCACGCGCCGGACATGGCCGACGATGTCGTCGCGCTCGTAGATCTCCAGCGCTTTCAGGCCAAGCGCGGCGCATAGCGGATGACCCATATAGGTGTAGCCGTGCGCGAACATGCCGACCTTCTGGCTTTCTGCTTCCAGCGCTTCGTAGAGATAGCCCGGCACGGTGATCGCCGACAGCGGCGCATAGGCGGAGGTGAGCTGCTTGGCGATCGTGATGCTGTCCGGCTTGATGTTGAAGGTTTGCGAGCCGAACATGTTGCCGGTGCGCCCGAAGCCGCAAACCACCTCGTCTGCGATCATGCGCACATCGTACTTCTCCAACACCGCCTGCACTTTCTCGAAATAGGTGCGTGGCGGAATATGCACGCCGCCTGCCGCCATCGCCGGTTCCGCGATGAACGCGGCGACCGTCTCCGGGTCTTCGCGCTGAATGGTCTGGTCAAGTTCGTCTGCCAACCTTGCTGCGAAATCCTCTTCGCTCTCGCCTTCCTCCGCACCGCGATAGGGGCTTGGGCACGAGACATGGACAAAACGGTCGAAAGGCACGTCGAAATCTACATGGTTGCGCGGGATACCGGTCAGGCTGGCCGAGGCGAGGGTGACGCCGTGATAGCCCATCTGACGGCTGATGATCTTCTTCTTCTCCGGCTTGCCGCGGGCATTGTTGTAGTACCAGGTCAGCTTAACCTGTGTGTCGTTGGCCTCAGAGCCGGAAGAGCCGAAGAACACATGCGATGCCGGAGCAGGGGACAGTTCCTTGATCTTTTCGGCGAGCGCAACGCCGGGGTCATGGCTGCGCGCGGCGAACAGATGCGCGAATGAAAGCTTGGAGAGTTGCTCTCGCGCGGCCTCCACCATTTCTTCGTTGCCATAGCCGAGTGCGGTACACCACAATCCCGCCATGCCTTCAAGATAGCGGTTTCCCGAGGTGTCCCAGACGTAGACGCCCTTGCCGCGTTCCACGACGATCGGTCCGGTCTTGTGCAGCTGAACGAGATTGGTGAAGCCGTGAACCACGGTTTCCACGGCGCGGCGCTGGGCATTGCTTAGTTCAGTCATGGGTGGGATCGCTTCCGTTGACGGTTTGGATCGGTGCTTGCACACTTGAGGCAGTGCACTCGGTGCTGGCAGCGTCAATATCCTGAAGCTTAAGGCGTTTACCTGATATCGTCCAGCGTCGTATGGTCTGGTTGCGTGGTCGCGGGCGCGGCCGCTAGAACGGGTACAGACCTGTATCGACTCGAAAGCCAGTGATGCGAAACTTGACACCCACATCGGGAGCCGCGATCTGGAGCCGGCGTGTCGCTCTGGCGTCACTGCAACTGTTCCTGCTGACGATTCTGCTGCATCAGTTTGCGGGGCTGGCGACGCCCGTGGCGATGCGTCTGTTCGGCATTGCGGTCATTGGTGCCGGGCTTGCGGTGGCAATCGCGGCGTTCGCGCTGGTGCGGATCTGGCGTGACGGCGTCCATGGCACGGGCCGTGCGCTGATGGCGATGGCGGCAGCGGCGCTGGTCCTCGCCGGGCCGGCGTGGTCGCTGCCGAGCCTTGTTACGAAACCACGCGTGAGCGAAGTCACGACCGACGCGCAATCGCCGCCGCCGTTCCGCAAGCTCGCGAGCGTGCGCGTCGAGGTTGATGCGCATTTGCGCAGCGCTGCGGCTCAGCGCGCCTTGGGCGCTGACCAGCGACTGACGCTTGAGCCGATCGTGGTCGAGCGCTCCGCGGAAGAGACCTTCAGCCTGGTGCGCGAGTCAGCGCAGGAACTGGGCTGGACGATTGTCTCGGCAACCCCTCCAGCCGAGGGCGAGCCGGGCTACATCGAGGCGGTGGCGCGTTCGATGCTGTTTGGCATCAAGGGTGATGTGGCCATTCGCGTGCGTGGCGAGCAAAGCCGCGCGCGGGTCGATGTACGCTCCGCGTCGCGGTATGTGCAGCACGATCTGGGGACGAATGCCGACCGGATATCGAACCTGTTCGGCGCAGTCGAGACGGCAGTCGCCAAGCTGGAAAAGAACGAGGAAATCGCGCGGCTGGCCAAGTTGCGCGCAGAGCGAGCCAAGCGAATCCGAGAGGCACGAGAAGCGAAGGAACGGCGCGCGCGGCGCCAGGCCTATGACAGCGTATCGCGCCAGTGGCGTGCGCCCTCCGCACGCCAGTCTCGAAGGCAGTCGCACCGCCAGTCAAGGCGGAGCCGGCAACGCGAGCGCACACGGGAGTTGCGGCGGTTTTGGGAGAGCATGCAGAATTGACAGCCCATCGCAGCCCGTTCATGCAAGCATTCAATTCTTTTTCCCACCGAGCAGGCCGTCTATGGCATCGCGGAAGTCGTCTTCGCTGACCTTCCCACCCGTGAACCGCTCGACCGCCTTGCCGAAGTTTTTCGCCGCCCCGAGGCTCTTCTCCGGGTCTTTCAGGACTTCCTCTACATCGGGGTAGATTTTCGGCTTTTCCCAAGACCCGCGAAGCAACAGCGGTATTTCGATGCCATCGGCGCTCGTGTTTTCGCCTGCCTGCGGCGCAACCCTCGGCTTCAGGCGCATGTCGATCCGCTCCCGCCGGATATCGACCGTCCCTGCGCCGTCGGCGCTTAGATACGGCCCTTCGAGACGCAGGTCGGTTGTCTCCGCCACGCCGCGCCTGACCGTCCACGTCGCTGCAAGTTGCGTGAAACGGGTCTGGTCGCCCTCTCGCCGGTCCATCTCGCCGATATCGCCATCCTGCAGCCGCGCCAGCATATCAGGCAGGTCCAGCCCTTCGAGCGCGCCGTCGCGCAGCCGCATTTCCGCTTCGCCTTGAACGCGCTCGCGTAATCCGTCCAGCGTAGCGCCGCCACTCGCCAGGTTGACCGTGCCGCTCATCGTGCCGGAGACCCACTCGAAGGAGGCCGCGTCGCGAAACAGCGGCAGCGCGCTGACGTCGCTGACATCGAGCTTGGCGCTGATGACCGGCACGCCTTCATGGCTGCTCAATTCCGCTTGGCCCGTCGCTCGCCCGCCATAGAGGCTCATGCGCCGGAGATTGAGGCGCAAGACGCCGTTGTTGAGCCGAGTATCCAGTGCGATATCGCGTCCGCTCAACGATTTGCGCGTGAGGGTCCCGGCGCTGAGCGACAGGTCTGCATCGAGCGCGTCGAGCCCGTCGACTCTGAGAGGAGTCTCCTGCGGGGCATCCGCGCGCGCCGGCCAAAGGCCGCCGCCGTCGAGGAGCGCGGAGTCGCTCTGTTCGGGCAACGGCGCAAGCGTCAGCTTGTCGAGGTCGAGTGTATCGAAATCGAGCCGCCCGCTCAGCATCGGGCGGCCTTCACCGTCGATGATAGCGAGTTCACCCCGCGCGGTCATGGTGTCGACCGCCGCGCGAACATCGCTCAGCAGCAATTGCCCCGGACGCGCTTCCAGCCGGCCGTCGATCACGAAGGCGTCGATGGCCGGCGCAACCGCGGCGCCGACGGCGGCGAACAGTTCGGCCGGTGTTTCGGAACTGAGCTTCGCCGATCCTGTGATCCGCTTGTCTTCATCCGGCAGAACATGTCCGTCAAACCGTACTTGCGCAAACCCGCTGGCCAGATCGACGACAACCTGCGCTGGCTCGCGGCGCTGAACGCGCTGGGGCGTTTCCAGACCGGCTTCGACCATGATTTCGCGATTGCGCAGCAGGAACGAACCGGTGAGCGTTGCCGCGGCTGCGGGGTCGGGCCAGCGCAGCACGAGATTTGCGCCTGAGAGTTCGACCGGCACGTTGTCCGCGCCTTGGTGATAGCGCAACGTGGAGTCTCGCAGAGCGACCTTGCGTATGCCGAGCTGCGCATCTGCGCCTGCAACGCTGGCATGGATCACCCTTGGGGTTGACGCGGCCTTGTCCGGCGCGGCCTCACCGAACTCCCAATTGACCCGCCCGTTTCCATCCTGGCGCAGGTCGATAATGGCCCGCTCAAGGGTCAGCGCATCGAAAACGAATCCGCCACCGGCCAGCGACAGTAGGTTCAGCTCGGCGGTGATGGTATCTGCGGTGAGGAACGGGGTATCGGGATTGCCGTCAGGGCCTGACAGACGGACGCGCTCAAACGTGACCCCAACAGAGGGGATCAGCCGGAAATGACCATCACCCTGGATAGCAAGCTGGCGCCCGGTCGAATCCTGAACATACTTGGCGAGTTGGTCCTTCACCGCCGAAGCGGGAATAAGCAGCGGAACGACGACAAGCAGGGCGGCCACGATGGCCGCAGCGCTGCCTGCGAAAATGATAATCCGTTTCATGTTTCCCCCGGCACTTGCCCCTTTTTCGGGAGTATCGACGCGGGGCGCGGCGGAAACATGAAAGATGCCGCATTTTTCAACAGGCGCTGCTCAGGTGCTGACCGTAGACCGGATTATTCCGCTTCGGGCATGACCGACACGGTGGTGCGGCCGTTGTGCAGGTTGCGGAAGGTGACGCGGCCTTCTCGCATGGCGAAGATGGTGAAGTCCTTGCCCATCCCGACGCCATCGCCCGGATGCCATTTGGTGCCGCGCTGGCGGATGATGATGTTTCCGGCAATAACGCGTTCGCCGCCGAATTTCTTGACGCCAAGCCGGCGCCCGATTGTGTCGCGGCCGTTTCGCGAAGAACCGCCTGCCTTTTTGTGTGCCATGTTTCGGCCCTCTCAAATTCCGGTTGGTCGGCTTATGCCGTCGCTCGTCTGGTACCTTGCGGCTAGTGCATCGACGCATTCATTCGCTTCACCGAGCAGCGAGTCCGAG
>CAZYYQ010000132.1:0-5632 GCA_964651275.1 uncultured Hyphomicrobiaceae bacterium
CCCCCCACAAAATCACGCATCCTCGCCGAGCTCGAGCGCATCAAGGGCCCGGACGGCGAGAGCAACATCGTCGCCCTCGGACTCGTTTCCGAGGTGGTCGTCACCGACGGCGGCAAGGTGTATTTCGCCATTGCCGTCCCGCCGGAGCGCGCCGAGGAGCTTGAACCTCTGCGCCAGGCCGCGGAAATCGTCGTGTCCGAACTCCCCGGCGTGGAGAACGCTACCGTCACGCTCACCGCCGAGCAGAAGACCGGCGCCGCCACCCGCACCCCGCCGCCGCGCGCACAATCCTCCGGCAATGGCAGCACAGCTCAGTCCAGCCCTCAGGCCGGCCCGGCCCGCGCGGGCGGCGGAACGCTGCGCGGCATCGAGAATGTCGAGCACATCGTCGCCGTCGCCTCCGGCAAGGGCGGGGTTGGAAAGTCCACCACGACCGTGAACCTCGCGCTCGGTTTCGCGGCCAACGGCCTCAAGGTCGGGATCCTCGATGCGGACATCTATGGCCCTTCGATCCCTCGCCTGCTCGGCCTCACCGGCCGGCCGGAAGTGGACAACAACAATATCCTCAAGCCGATGAACGCTTTCGGACTCAAGGCCATGTCGATGGGCTTCCTGATCGCGGAAGACGAGCCAATGATCTGGCGCGGGCCGATGGTGATTCAGGCGCTCACGCAGATGCTGCGGGATGTGGATTGGGGCGAGTTGGACATCCTGGTGGTTGACATGCCGCCGGGCACGGGCGATGCACAACTCACCATGGCCCAGCAGGTGCCGCTCGCCGGGTCGGTCATCGTGTCGACGCCCCAGGACCTCGCGCTGATCGACGCGCGCAAGGGCCTCAACATGTTCCGCAAAACCAACGTGCCGGTGCTTGGCATTGTCGAGAACATGAGCTATTTCCTTTGTCCGAACTGCGGCTTCCGCTCGGATATTTTCGGCACCGGAGGCGCGCGCGCCGAGGCGGAAAAGCTCGGCGTGCCGTGTCTCGGCGAGGTGCCGCTGCACATGTCAATCCGCGAGCGCTCCGACAGCGGACAGCCGATCGTCGCCAGCGAACCGGACGGCCCGCATGCGCAGGTCTACCGGGACATCGCCGACAAGGCATGGGCGGAATTGACCGGCGCGACGCGCGCACAGACTGGCCGCCCGCGCATCGTGATGGAGTGAGCCGGCGCATCGCGGATATGCAGGAAATTCAGGACACTTTTTGACGCGCATGCTTGATTGCGCGGAGTCTTTGGTATACCCAAAATCATGATCATATCTGAGTCGCGCACTCGGGTATTCTGGGCAGTTGTCCCGAGGCACCTTGCCCGATTGATCTTGGCCGTTTCACAGGTTCTGATTGAACCGGATCAATGCACCAAGGCCGTGTTCTGGCGCATTTTCACGGTGCAAATCGTGAGCAGCTTGATCGCGGAAAATGCTGGGACCTGATAGCCAACTGCGTCGCGCACGCGGAGGAGCCGAATGACGTACATAGTTCTCGATGCCTGCATCAAGTGCAAATATACCGACTGTGTCGAAGTCTGTCCGGTCGACTGTTTCTACGAGGGTGAGAACATGCTCGTTATCCACCCGGACGAATGCATCGACTGCGGCGTGTGCGAGCCGGAATGCCCGGTCGAGGCCATCAAGCCGGATACCGAGCCAGGCCTCGAAAAATGGCTGGAGGTCAACCGGGAGTTCTCCGAGAAATGGCCGAACATCACGGCCAAGAAAGACCCGTTGCCCGAGGCGGACGAAATGGCCGAGGTGAAGGACAAGGGCCAGTATTTCTCGGCGGAGCCCGGTGAAGGCGACTGATTGACAGCCCGGGCGCACTCACGCAACGTCAATGCGTCTGCCACTCAGACAAGTTTGAGCAGCGCGTGCTTCTTCTTGCCCATCGACAGCTTGATCCCCCCGTCGCGCAAGTCGTCCGGGCCTAGCAATGCACGCTCATCATGCACCGCCTCGTCGTTCACGCGTGCACCGCCGCCCTTCACCGCGCGGCGCGCCTCGCCGTTTGAAGCCGCCAGACCGGCACGCACGAACGCACTCAAGACGCCTATCCCTTCATCGATTTCCGCGCGGCTCACCTCTACGCTCGGCAGACCGGCAGATAGCCCGCCTTGCTCGAATGTCTGGCGCGCGGTTTCCGCGGCTTCGCGCGCAGCGTCTGCCCCATGCGCAAGGGTAGTCGCCTCATCGGCCAGCCGCTTTTTCGCGTCGTTCAGCTCTGCGCCTTCCAGCGCCTCCAGCCGCGCGATCTCATCCAGCGGCAATTCGGTGTAGAGCCGCAGGAACCGCCCAACATCCGCATCCGCGGTGTTGCGCCAGAACTGCCAGTAGTCATACGGACTGAGCATCTCGGCCTTCAGCCAGACCGCGCCTGAAGCCGTCTTGCCCATCTTGGCGCCAGAAGCGGTCGTCAGCAGCGGGGCCGTCAGCCCGAAGAGTTCCGGCGTGCCCTTGCGCCGGCCAAGCTCCACGCCGTTGACGATGTTGCCCCATTGGTCCGAACCGCCCATCTGCAAGCGGCAGCCAAAGCGTTTGTAAAGCTCGACGAAATCGAATGCCTGCAACAGCATGTAGTTGAATTCGAGAAAGGTCAGCGGCTGCTCGCGCTCCAGCCGCAGACGCACCGAGTCGAATGTCAGCATCCGGTTGATGGTGAAGTGCTTGCCATAATCACGCAGGAACTCGATATACCGAAGCCCGCCCAGCCACTCGTCATTATCGACGAACAACGCGCCATCCTCGCTAAAATCGAGAAAGCGGTCGAACACCGCGCCGATGCTTTCCTTGTTCGCCGCAATCTGCTCCGCACTGAGCATCTGTCGAGCCTCGTCCTTGCCCGAAGGATCGCCGATCCTGGTCGTGCCCCCACCGAGCAGCACGATCGGCGTGTGCCCGCACTTTTGCAGCCAGCGCAGCATCATGATTCCGGTGAGATTGCCGACGTGCAGGCTTTGCGCGGTCAAGTCAAAGCCGATATAACCGATGATGCGCTCAGAAGCGGCCAGCGCGTCAAGGCTTTCAGCATCCGTGCACTGGTGGATGAAGCCGCGCGTATGCAACATCTCCAGCAGGTCGGATTTGTAGGTGCGCTGGGGCCTGGCCTTCGTCGCTTTCGCTTGGGATTTGCGCGCAGGTCTGGTTTCGCTCATGGGTTTGCGTCCGGTTTATCTCAAGCCATCGTCGCCGCGAAACGGCAACAGAGAAGTGCCAGCGCCTTGATTGCGCTCAGTCACATATAGGGTCCTGTTGTTCGGGATCGTCAGAAGATTTAACAGGTCCATTTCCAAAATGCACGCGCACAAATCCGACAAGTCGTGGACTGCGCTCGGGCTGATGAGCGGCACCTCAATGGATGGGGTGGACATCGCCCTGATCGAGACCGACGGGAAGACGGTCCAGAGGTTCGGGCCAGTTGCCGAGCGCGTTTTCACGCCAGACGAGCGAGCGCTGCTGCGCGGCGCGCTCGAAGACGCTAAGGCGATGCAGGATCGCAATTCCCGGCCCGGCCGTCTGCCGGCAGCCGAAGCGATGATCACGCAGGCCTATGATGAAGCGATCGGGGATTTCCTGCGCGCACATGAGGGTGAACGCATCGACGTGATTGGTGTCCATGGCCAGACCGTGCTGCACAGGCCGCAAGACCGCCTCACCGTGCAGTTGATCGACGCAGGCGCGCTGGCGCGCCGCTTCGCCCTGCCTGTTGTCCATGATTTGCGCGGGGCGGACGTTGCGGCGGGCGGTCAGGGCGCGCCGCTCGTGCCGGTCTATCACGACGCGCTTGTGCGCGCAGCCGGGCTCGACCTCCCGGCCGCCGTCGTCAATGTTGGCGGCGTGGCGAATGTCTCCTGGATCGGCCGCCAGGGGCAGCTGATCGCATTCGACACCGGGCCAGGCAATGCGCTACTCGATGATTGGGCGCTGCGCCACACCGGCGAGGCGGTGGACCGCGACGGGCGACTCGCCGCAAGCGGCCACGTGGATGCCGCAGCCCTTACCGCACTGGAACAGCGGCTCGCCCCCTATCTCGCGCAAACGCCCGCCAAATCCCTCGACCGGCTCGATCTCGATGCCGCCGGCGCGCTTGACGGCCTTGCACCCAAGGACGGCGCGGCGACGCTGTGCGCCTTCACCGCCCGGTGCCTCGCCCGCGCGCTTGATCACCTCCCTGCCCCGCCAAAAAGCTGGACCGTCTGTGGCGGCGGCGCGCACAACCCGGCGGTGATGCGAGCTTTGGCGCGGACCCTGCCCGGCGATGTGCGCACCGCCGACGAGCTTGGCTGGCGTGCGGACTTCATCGAAGCGCAGGCCTTCGCCTTTCTCGCGGTGCGCAGCCTAGCTGGTCTGCCCATCACCTTTCCTGGCACGACCGGCGTTTCGCGGCCGCTCACTGGCGGCGTCCTCGTCCGCCCGGAGCGCGCCGCATGAGCCCCATACAGGAACACGGATGACCGGGCAGCTTCCCTTCAAACAGGAGATGCGCTTCGAATACGGCGTGGCGCGCGAGATCGCGCCCGGGGTGCGCCGGCTGGTCGCGCCGAACGCCGGGCCGATGACCCATCACGGCACCAACACCTACATCGTCGGGCGCGGCAAGGTCGCAGTCATCGACCCTGGCCCGGACGTCCGCGACCATCGCGCCGCACTGCTGGCCACCCTGGCCCAGAAGGGCGAGCGTATCTCCCATATCCTGCTCACCCACACCCATCTCGATCATTGCGCCGGCGTGGAGGCGCTGCGGCGCGTGACCGGGGCGCAGACGGCCGGGTTCGGCTCAGTGGGGCTGCGCGAGACAGACACGCTGGGGCCAACAGGGCGCCGCTTCGCCGACGGCAATTTCAAGCCGGACATGCCGCTTGAAGACGGGTCGGTTTTGGCAGGCGAGAACTGGGAACTCACCGCGCTGCACACGCCCGGCCACGCGCCGGATCATCTTTGCTACGAATACGCACCGGGCGAAGCCCTGTTTTCGGGCGATCACGTCATGGGCTGGAACACCAGCGTGATCGCCCCGCCGGAGGGGCATATGGATGCCTATCTGGCCTCGCTGCACCGACTGCTGAATTATGATCACGGCGTCTATTTCCCCGGCCACGGCGCGCGCATTGAACAGCCGCAGCGGCTTGTGAAAGCCTTTATCATGCATCGGCGCTGGCGCGAAAACGAAATCGTGGAAGCAATGAAGGCCGGGGCCACCAGCGTAGCGGAGATCACCGAGCGGACCTATGCGGGATTGGCGGACCACCTGATTCAGGCGGCGCGGCTGTCCGTGCTGGCGCATCTTGAACGGCTGGTGGACCACGGCCGCGCCGCCGCGTCCGGCCCGATTTCGCTCGACGCGAGCTTCTCGCTGACACAGCCGCCCGCGCCTCAGTCCGGATAGGCGAGCGTCACCTTGCCGATTGGCTCCTGAGCGGGCAGCCCGAATTCGCGGCCGGACAGCGCCAGCAGACACCACAGATAATCCGCGTGGGACCACCGAATTGTGAGCACGAACTCTTCCGGCACCGCATCCGGCTCGAGGCGCAACACCGCCGGGACGCGGGCGAACATCGAGCCTTTCACCTGGCCGGGCTGGAAGCTGCGCGGATGCATGTCCAGCGTCGTCAGCTTGGCCAGAAGATCGCGCGCC
>CAZYYQ010000133.1:0-5609 GCA_964651275.1 uncultured Hyphomicrobiaceae bacterium
GCCTTGCAAGGCATGGACCGGAACGGGGATGGCGAATACAGCGCCGCGGAACTGGAGCCGCTGGCAAAGACCAATATCGAAAGCTTGAGCGAATTCGACTATTTCACCTTCGCGGAATTGGGCGAAGACGCTTTGGCGCGCAACGACCCGGTCGATTACAAGCTGGTCTATGCGGACGGGCTGTTGACGCTGAACTTCACGCTGCCGCTGGCCGAGCCGGTGCCCGCGAACGAGGCTGGCCGGTTCCGCTTCAAGGTTTACGATCCGACATTCTTCGTTTCCTTCAGCCTTGCGAAGAATGATCCCGTGCGACTGGCAGACGGCGCGCCCGCTGGCTGCGCCATGCAGATCGGCGACGCCCCGATGGCCGCGGCGACGGCACAGACCCTCGGCGAAACCTTCTTCGATTCGCTCGACACATCCCAGGACTGGGGCGCGCAATTCGCGCAGGAGATCGAATTGCGCTGCAAGCCGGCATCCTGAGGCGGCAGCATTCTTTCCTATCTCCAGTGAGACGATAATGGCTCCCAGCACATGGATCGCAGGCTTTCTCGCCGCCGCCCTCGTCACACTTGTGCTGGCAGTGGCGCATCAATCGCATGCAGGTCAGACCAGCGGCGCATTGCCGATGTTGTTCGCGCAAGCGGACGCTCCCAAAAGCCCGTTCGGTGCAGGCACCGCGCCATCTGCTGCGCCCGACGCTCCACGCGGCGAGCCCGGCCCGCTGACACGCTTCTGGCGCTGGATCGAGCAAACCCAGCAGAGGCTCTACCGTGAGCTCGCGGGCGGCGTGCGCACGCTCAAGCAAGAGCGCGCTTTTTCCGCCGGGCTGGCGCTGGTGCTGCTGAGCTTCTTTTACGGTGTCGTGCACGCTGTAGGGCCGGGGCACGGCAAGGCGGTCATCTCGTCCTATGCGCTTGCGAACGAGCGGACGGCCCGGCGCGGCGTGATCCTCGCGTTCGGCTCGTCGTTCGTGCAGGCGCTCTCGGCGATAGCGCTGGTTGGCGTGATGGCGATCGTGCTTAACGCGGCGGGGCTGAGCATCCGCGAGCGCGTTGGCGAACTGGAGACGCTGAGCTATGCGCTGGTTGCCATCATCGGCGCGGTGATGCTGTTCTCGGCCGGCCGCAGCATTTGGCGCAGGCGCGCGCACGCAGGCCAACACGCCCATGAAGAGGATTGCGGCTGCGGCCACACGCACATCCCCGCTCCCGCGTCGCTGGAGAACAACTGGTCGTGGCGTAGCGCCGCGGCGATCATGCTGGCGGTTGGCATCAGGCCTTGCACCGGCGCGATCGTCGTTCTCGTCTTCGCGCTGACGCAGGGGCTGTTCTGGGCGGGCGTACTCTCAACATTTGCGATGTCGCTGGGTACGGCCATCACGGTGTCCGTGCTTGCCGCGGCGGCTGTCGGCTCGCGTGAGTTGGCCGCGCGCGCGGGCGGCGCAGGCACGCTCTGGGCGCAGCGTGTTCAGACCGCTGCGGCGCTTGGAGGCGGTGCTGTCGTCATGCTGCTCGGTATCGTGCTGTTCGCCGCCTCGCTCGGCCCTGCCCGGCCGTTCTGATCCGCTGCGGGATTGCCCTGCGGCGCTCAGTGAGGGCAGAATGCGCAAAACCGAAACTCAATCCCGCGGAACACGCAATGACCCAACAGCCGCACGACCTTTCCAGCGTGAGGGCCATCGCGTTCGACGCCTATGGCACGCTATTCGACGTGCACGCACCCGCTGCGCAGCTCGCTGAAGAGATCGGGCCTACGGCTTCGGCCATATCCGAACTCTGGCGGCAGAAGCAGCTTCAATACACCTGGCTGCGCAGCCTGATGGGCGCCTATGCCGATTTCTGGCAGGTCACGCAGGACGCGCTCGACTATGCGATGGAGGCGCATGGTGTCGCCGACGCCGACCTGCGCGAGCGCCTGTTATCGCTTTACCGTGATCTCGACGCCTATCCGGACGCGGTTAAGGCGTTATCAAAACTGCGTGAACGCGGCATCACGACCGCTATCCTGTCGAATGGCGATCCGGGAATGCTGAACGCGGCGACAACCCATGCCGGTTTCGCCCAGCATCTGGACCATATCCTGTCCGTCGATACGGTCGGCATCTTCAAGCCTGCCCCACGCACTTACCAGCTCGCCGTCGATGCCTTTGGCCTGTCGCCCTCGCAAATCGGGTTTGTCTCGGCCAATGCATGGGACGTGGCCGGAGCGGCCCATTTCGGGCTTGCCGTATGCCATCTGAACCGCTTCTCTCAGCCCCTCGAACACTTGCCTGCCAAGCCATTAGCTGTCATTAACAGGCTGTCCAAACTGCCGGACCTGCTGGCCGCTTCCGCTTAGGGCCTCTGGCCGGGCCATCTGGAGGAAACAAGAGGAGAACTTTGATGGATCGCCGTTCGTTTCTGAAGTCCACCGGTGTTGCCGCAGGGGCCACGGCAGCATCTGCGCTGGCCGCGCCCGCCATCGCGCAGGGCACCAAGGAACTGAAGCTGGTCATGGCCTGGCCGAAGGGGTTTCCCGGCCTCGGCACCGCACCTGAGCGCTTCGCCCAGCGCTTCGAGGCCGCGACCGAAGGCCGCTACAAGGTCCGCATCTACGGCGGTGGCGAACTCGTCCCGGCGCTGAAGGGCCTCGACGCCGTGCAGGAAGGCACGGCGGACATGTATCACTCCGCCGAATACTACTATCAGGGCAAAACACCGGCTTTTTCCTTCTTCGCGGCGGTGCCGTTCGGCTTCCGCCCGGACGAGATGGACGCGTGGATCCACCATGGCGGCGGTCAGGAACTCTGGGATGAACTGGCGGCGGACTTCAACGTCAAGCCTTTCCTTTGCGGAAACACCGGCTCCCAGATGGCCGGCTGGTTCAAGAAAGACATCACGTCGGTGGAGGACTTCAAGGGCCTGAAGATGCGTATTCCGGGTCTCGGCGGCGATGTGATCCGCGCGCTCGGCGGCTCGCCCGTGACGCTTTCCGGCGCGGAAGTCATGCCCGCGCTTCAGTCCGGCACGATCGACGCGACCGAGTGGGTCGGCCCCTACAACGACCTTGCCTTCGGCTTCTACAAGGTCACAAAGAACTACTACTATCCGGGCTTCCACGAGCCGGGCACCGCGCTTGGCCTTGGCGTCAACCGGCAGCTTTACGAGAGCATGTCCAAGGCCGATCAGGCAGCGCTTATGGCCTGCGCAGTGGCGGAGAACAACATCGACCTGGCCGAGTTCAATGCCAAGAACTCCAGTGCGCTGGACACGCTCGTCAACCAGCATGGCGTGAACGTGAAGGAAATGCCGGATGACGTGTTCGTAGATGCCGGCAAGGCGGCGAAGGACGTGGTCGCACAAGCCGCAAACGCCGACGCGATCACCAAGAAGGTCTACGAAAGCTATAGCAGCTTCCGCAAGATCGCGCTCAGCTGGTCGAAGCTCTCGGACCAGTCCTACATGCGCAAGCGCGAACTGGCCGAGCAGGGTTAAATTCCGGGCACCGCGGGAGCAGTGCGTCCGCGCTGCTCCCTTCAGCATGCATTAATGGCACCTCTCCCGACAGTCCGCCCGCCAGGACACAGACGGGTGCGGAGTATAGCCAGGGCCGACAGGGCGCGAGGATGAAAACCCTCTACAACATCGCCAGGGCGATCGACGGGGTCAACGCGCGGGTGGGCAACGCCATCGCATGGACCGCCTTCATCATGGTGCTGGTCCAGTTCGCCGTCGTGATCCTGCGATATGTCTTCGCGTTCTCCAATACCGCGCTTTCTGAATCGATCTGGTACCTCCACGGCCTGCTCTTCATGATCGGTGCGGGCTATACGCTGCTGCATGACGGTCATGTGCGGGTCGACGTGTTCTACCGGGAGGCGAGCGAGCGCTACCGCGCATGGGTCGACGTGATCGGATCGCTGCTGTTCGTCATGCCGCTGTGCATCCTGATCTTCTGGCTCTCCTGGAACTACGTGATCAATGCCTGGCTCGTGCTGGAGGGCTCTCTGGAACTGGCCGGGCTGCCGCTCGTCTTCCTTTACAAGACAGTGATCTGGCTCTTTGCCGCCCTTGTCGGACTGCAAGGGCTTTCAACTTCGATCAAGGGGTTCCTCTTTCTGATGGGCCGATGGCCCCGCTATTCGCCCGGCCCGCTCAAATGGGAACAGCCGGGCGCGGCTCAGCAACCGTAGACGTCAGGGGGGCCCGGCGATATGACCTTCCTGCTCCAGCCAGAAATTCTCTCGCTACTGATGTTCCTGACCACCGTGGGGCTGCTGCTCACCGGCTTTCCCGTGGCGTTCGTGCTGGCAGGAACATCCGCGACCTTCGCCTTCATCGGCTATGCCGTCGGCATCTTCGATCTCTCATTTCTCAGCGCCTTTCCTCAGCGCGTGTTTCAGGTCATGAGCAGCGAGGTGCTGGTCGCGGTGCCGCTGTTCGTGTTCATGGGCGTGATGCTGGAGCGGTCCAAGGTCGCGGAGGAACTGCTCGACAACATGGGCCGGATGTTTGGCACGCTGCCCGGCGGGCTGGCGTTCTCGGTATGCATCGTGGGCGCATTGCTCGCGGCTTCGACCGGCATCGTCGGGGCAACGGTCGTGACCATGGGGCTGATCTCTTTGCCCACAATGCTGCGGCGCGGCTACAGCCGGTCATTCGCCTGCGGTACGATCGCGGCTTCGGGCACGCTCGGGCAGGTCATCCCGCCGTCCATCGTATTGGTGCTGCTGGGGGATCAGCTCTCCTCGGCGTACCAGAAAGCGCAATTCGACATGGGCATCTTCGCGCCGGACACGGTATCGGTGAACGACCTGTTCGCGGGCGCGCTGCTGCCGGGGCTGATGCTGGTCGGCATGTACATGCTTTATCAGCTTGCCGTGACAACCCTGCGGCCCGAGTTGGCTCCTGCAGTAGCGATGGAAGACAGCGGGCGGGACCGGCGACAGCAACTCATTCACCTCGCCGGGGTGCTGCTCGCGCCGCTGATCCTTATTATCGCGGTGCTTGGATCCATCCTCGGCGGCCTTGCCTCGCCAACCGAGGCCGCGGGCGTTGGCGCGGTCGGCGCGACCATGCTGGCGGGGTTCAAACTGGCTCCCTCGCGCTCCCGGCTGCTGATCCTCGCGGGGCTGAGCCTCGTGGCTTTGCTCATCCTGAGCGCGCAATTCGACCTGCGGCTGCAACGCGATGTAATCCCGCAGGGCGACATGATTGCGATCATCGTCGCGATGGTTCTCACCGCTGTGCTGTTCGCAGGTGTCGCGCTGGCGGCGTGGCGGGCTTATCGCAGCCGTGACGACAGCGGTGATCGCGTTCTGCTGCTGGTCATGCGCTCGACGCTGATGATCTCGTCGATGGTGTTCATCATCCTGGTCGGGGCGGGCATGTTCTCGCTAGTGTTCCGCGGTTTTGGCGGAGACGTATGGATCGAGGAATTCCTGTCCAATCTTCCCGGCGGGGCGATCGGCGCGGTGCTGCTCGTCATGGCGGTCATGTTCGTGATGGGCTTCTTCCTGGACTTCCTGGAGATCATCTTCATCGTCGTGCCGATCGTCGCGCCGATCCTGCTGCAGATGGAGATCGCGCCGGGCGAGCCGATCAACCCGGTCTGGCTCGGCGTGATGA
>CAZYYQ010000134.1:0-5502 GCA_964651275.1 uncultured Hyphomicrobiaceae bacterium
GCGCCTGCGACGTGCTCACCTCGGACAAGTCGCAGCTTGCGGCGATCCGCACCGAACTGGGCGATCCGGGTGGAGCGATCATCCTGCCGGAAACGATCTCGAAAGAGCCGCTTGGCCCGGCCGTGCGTCAGGGTGACGACCAGTGGCACGACATCGTCCGCTGGACGTTGTTCGCGCTGATCAACGCTGACGAATATGGCGTTACCTCCGAGAATGTCGACACGATGAAGGCCGAGAGCAGCAACCCGAACGTGCGTCGTCTGCTCGGCGTCGAAGGCACGATGGGCGAAAATCTCGGCCTGTCGAATGACTGGGCCTACAGCGCCATCAAGCAGGTGGGCAACTACGACGAACTGTATCAGCGCAACGTCGCACCCCTCGGAATTCCGCGCGAGGGTAGCGTGAACGCGCTGTGGACCGACGGCGGCATTCTCTACGCTCCGCCGATCCGGTAACTCGCGAACGCGAATGATCGCGGTGGCGTCCCCCGGCCCTGGGCGGATGCCGCCGCGTTTCCCGCCCGCAGGTTTACTCTTCGACCCGCAAAATTCGAGGATGCGATTTGAGCCGTAAGTCCCGGATTCCGTTCTATCGCAATCCCGTCTACCGTGGCATTGCCTTACAGATCACCGTGCTCGCTCTGGTGGTGTGGGCGCTCTACACGATATTCAACAACACTGTCACAAACCTGAACGAACGCGGGATTCAGACCGGCTTCGGTTTTCTTGATCAGGTGGCCCCGTTCGGCATATCCTTTTCGCCCTTCATCGATTTCAAGCTTGGCGAGACAACCTACTGGACGGTCTTTTTCATCGGCATCCAGAACACGATCATCGTCAGCATCCTGGGGATCCTGGTCGCAACGATCCTTGGCTTCATCGTTGGCGTGGCGCGGCTGTCGCCAAACTTCTTTCTCTCCCGCTTTGCCTCTGTTTACATTGAGATATTCCGAAACGTCCCACTGCTGTTGCAGATCATGTTCTGGAATTTTGCGGTGTTTCTGCCGCTGTTTCCCGGACCGCGCGAGAGCCTGACGATCGCTGAGGAGATATTCCTGAACAACCGCGGGCTCTACCTTCCGCGTCCCATACTTGACGACAATGCAGGGGCCTATGCGCTCCTCGTGGCGCTAGCGCTCGGCATCTTCGCGATCTTCGCTTTCAATCGCTGGGCCAAGGCCAAGCAATACCACACCGGGCACAGGCCGCCCGGCCGGCTCTACGGTCTGGCGACACTGGCCGGCCTGATCGCGCTGGTGTTCCTGCTGTTCCCAGCGCCGCTCTTATTCGACATCCCCGAACTCGGCAGATTCAATCTCTCTGGCGGCATGGAGCTACCGCTGCCGCTGTTCGCGCTTTGGTTCGCGCTGACGACCTATACCGCGGCCTTCATTGCTGAGAATGTCCGCGGAGGGATCATTTCTGTGTCGAAGGGCCAGACCGAGGCGGCTTTCTCCCTTGGCCTGCCGCGAACTCGTATGCTGCGCCTGGTCATCATTCCTCAGGCGATGCGGGTCATCATCCCGCCGACCATCAGTCAGTATCTTAACCTGACAAAAAACTCCTCGCTCGCTGTGGCAGTGGGCTATCCGGAGTTGGTCAGCGTCTGGGCCGGCATTTCGCTGAACCAGACCGGGCAGGCGCTCATCATCATCGCCATGACGATCGTCGTTTACGAAATCCTGAGCCTCAGTACGTCGGCGATCCTCAACTGGTACAACAGGCGCGTTCAGATGGTGGAGCGGTAGACCATGGCGGACACGGTCACATTCGAGCGCAAGGAGGATCGCCCGCCGCCTTTACGCGAAACGGGTGTCTGGATATGGGCGCGCGAACACTTGTTCGGCTCGGTGACAAATACGGCCATTACAATCCTGAGCCTCTATCTGCTCTATCTGATCGTTCCGCCGATCATCGACTGGGCCTTTCTCAAGGCTAATATCAGCGGGACGGACAAGTCGATCTGCGACGCCAACCGCGACGGCGCGTGCTGGACCTTCATCAAGGTCCGTTTCAACCAGATCATGTTCGGACTTTATTTCGGTGCCAATCCCGATCAGGTCTGGCGGCCCACCACCGCGATGCTGGTCTTTGCCGGACTGATCGCCTGGCTGGTGACGCCGCGAACGCCGTTCAAGCCGCAGGTCGCGCTCGGCACCCTCTTCGCCTTTCCGGTGTTCACCTATGCGCTTGTTCAGGGCTCATGGATCGGCCTGCCGGAGGCCCCGCTGAACGAATGGGGCGGATTCCTGCTGACCCTGACGCTCGCCAGCGTCGGGATCGTGGCGGCGCTGCCGATCGGGATCCTGCTGGCGCTCGGACGACGCTCCGAACTGCCGATCATCCGCGCGCTATCGGTTGTCTATATCGAATTCTGGCGTGGTACGCCGCTAATCACCATCCTGTTCATGGCTTCTGTCATGCTGCCGCTGTTCTTCCCCGCGGAAATCGACTTCAACAAGGTCGTGCGCGCGATGGTCGGCATCACGCTTTTCCAGTCCGCCTATACCGCGGAGGCGATCCGCGGCGGACTGCAAGCCATGCCGCGCGGACAATACGAGGCCGCGGACTCGCTGGGGCTGGGCTACTGGAAGAAGATGATCTTCATTATCCTGCCCCAGGCGCTCAGGATCTCGATCCCCGGCATCGTGAACACGTTCATCGCACTGTTCAAGGATACCTCGCTCGTTTCGATCATCGGGCTGCTGGACCTGCTGAACATGGCGCAGACGGCAAGCCGGTCGATCGAATGGAAGGGTTACGATTTCGAGGCGTACGTGTTCGCCGCTTTTCTCTTCTTCCTCTGCACCTATGGCATGTCGCGTTACTCTCAGTATATCGAGCGTAAGCTGGACCGCGAAACGCAACGCTAAGGAGCCGCGTTCATGGCAGTTTCTGAAGTCTCAGGAAAACCGATCGAAACCCACGCGCCCGAACGCAGACTCGACACCCCGATCATCCAGATCAGCGGGCTGAACAAGTGGTTCGGGGAGTTTCACGTCCTCAAGGACATCGACCTGACGGTCGGCACTGGCGAGCGCATCGTCGTTTGCGGCCCGTCCGGCTCGGGAAAATCTACCCTTATCCGCTGCATCAATCGGCTGGAGGTGCATCAGGAAGGCACGATCATCGTCGACGGCATCGAGTTGAACGACGACCTGAAGAACATCGAGGACATCCGCAAGGAAGTCGGCATGGTGTTCCAGCACTTCAATCTGTTCCCGCACCTGACGGTTCTGGAGAACTGCACTCTCGCCCCCGTTTGGGTCCGCAAGATCCCGAAGAAAGAAGCCGAGGAAACGGCTCACAAATATCTGGAGCGCGTACGCATCCCCGAGCAGGCGAACAAATACCCCGGCCAGCTTTCCGGCGGCCAGCAGCAGCGCGTGGCGATTGCGCGTTCGCTTTGCATGCAACCGCGCATCATGCTGTTCGACGAGCCGACCTCCGCCCTCGACCCGGAGATGATCTCCGAGGTGCTCGACGTGATGATCGACCTGGCGAATAGCGGCATGACAATGACCGTGGTGACTCACGAGATGGAGTTCGCGCGCAAGGTCGCCGACCGCATCGTGTTCATGGATTTCGGCCAGATCGTCGAAGTGCAGCCGCCCGAAGGCTTTTTCAACGATCCCCGAAACGACCGCACGAAGTTGTTCCTCAGCCAGATTCTCGGACGCTGATCGCAAGGCCGCTCGCGCGCCGCGCCTTGGCCCGATGGCTGGCATGATCCCGGCCAGCGTGCTATTGCCATCTCATTCCGAGAGATTCGCCACGCGGGAGGATTGCGGATCATGGAACGGTTTTTCGGCGGCAGCCCCGGCGCGGTCATCCTGCGGCTCGCGATCATTTCCATCGTCGTGGGCGTCGTGCTTCACGCCCTGGGGCTCAACCCGCTTAACCTGATAGAGAGCGTGCGCGCGCTGGTGCGCTACATTTCCGAGCAGGGTCTTGAAGCGCTGGAATGGCTGTTGCGCTATCTGCTCATCGGTGCCGTGATCGTGGTGCCGATCTGGCTGATCGTGCGTATCGTGAAGATGGTCTCGGCACCATCGCGAGACCGGCATGGCGAACGCTGAGCCTGCGCACCTCCCGGCCGCTGCGCCTTGACGGCAGACACAGCATCGGCGAGCCGCCTGCGCCACCGCGACGTGTTGGCAATCGCCCTGCCGATGATCTTTTCCAACGTCACGACCCCGCTCATCGGCGCTGTGGACACCGCCGTGATCGGCCAGCTTGGCTCGGCCGCTCTGATCGGCGCAGTCGCGATCGGCGCAACGATCTTCACATTCTTCTACTGGACATTCGGATTCCTGCGCATGGGCACGACCGGCCTTACGGCGCAGGCCAGCGGTGCCGAGCGCCACAGGGAGGTCCTCGCCACACTTTACCGAGCCCTGCTCATCGCCGCCGCGGCCGGCTGCACGATCATAATCCTGCAAGTACCGATCGCCGCGGCCGCCTTCTGGCTGATGGGTGCATCGCCGGATGTTGAAGCGGCGACGCGCACCTATTTCGACATCCGCATCTGGAGCGCACCGGCCGCGCTTGCGAATTATGCGTTAGTCGGCTGGTTCATCGGGCTGGGCCGCGCCGGCATGGCGTTCCGTCTGCAACTGCTCCTCAACCTGACGAATATTGGGCTGGATGGCTTGTTCGTGCTTGGCTTCGGCTGGGGCGTGGCCGGGGTCGCCGCCGGCACGCTGATCGCGGAGACGGGGGCGGCCATTATCGGGCTGATTGTGGCGCTTGGCGGCGCGCGCCGGCTGCGCTTGCGCGCGTGGCGTGTCTTCAATACAGCAAAGCTCAAGCGCACGCTGTCGGTCAATGGCGACATAATGGTCCGCACGCTCAGCCTGCTTTTTGCGTTCTCGTTCTTCACGGCACAGGGCGCGCGCTCCGGCGACATTGTTCTCGCGGCAAACGCGGTGCTGCTGCATTTCCTGTCGGTTTCGGCTTATTTCCTCGATGGCGTGGCCTACGCCACCGAGGCGCTGACCGGCAAGGCGATCGGTGCACGCAACCCGAGGCGTTTTGCTGAAGCTGTCAGGCTATCGTCGCTGTGGGCCGGCCTCTTGAGCGTCTTCGTCGCGATTGGGTTCTGGTTCGCTGGCGGGGCGATCATCGACCTGATGACGGTGAACGAGGCGGTGCGCGCGCTGGCGCGAGACTATCTGTTGTGGGCCGCCATGTCTCCGGTCATCGGCGTGGCCTGCTTCCAGCTTGACGGGATCTTCATCGGTGCGACGCGAACGCGCGACATGCGCAACATGATGCTGTTGAGCCTGACGGTATATCTCGTCGCATGGGCTGTCCTGACCCCGGGCTTCGGCAATCATGGGCTCTGGGCCGCGCTCATGTTGCTGTTTGTCGTGCGCGCTGTGACCCTGGGCCTCCGGCTGCCGGCATTGTGGCGCGCAGCCTTCGGCTGACTTGCCGCGCGCCGCGCTATTGCAGTGACACAGACACTTGATCCACGTTCGCAGCACGCTCGCCTTCAAGT
>CAZYYQ010000135.1:0-5476 GCA_964651275.1 uncultured Hyphomicrobiaceae bacterium
CCGCCGAGGAACAGCTGGCCGACCTTCGGGTTTTCCAGCAACTCGTCGCCCTTGCCCGCGATCGCGACCTCGCCGGACACCAGAACATAGCCGATATCGGCGAATTCCAGCCCCTTCTTCGCGTTCTGTTCGACCATCACGATGGTCTTGCCTTCGACATGCTGCAGATCGTGCAGAATCTCGAACACCATATCGATGAAGCGCGGCTCCAGACCGATCGACGGTTCGTCCACGAGCAGGACTTCCGGGTTCATCACCAGCGCGCGCGAAATCTCAAGCAGCCGGCGCTCGCCGCCCGATAGCACCTTCGCCTGATGCCGGCGGCGCGCAGCGAGGCGGGGATACTTCTCCAGCACCATCTCCGCGGCTTCCCTCGCCTCCGATGGCTTGTCCATGAGGAAGCCACCCATCCACAAGTTCTCTTCCACCGTCATGCCGGGGAACACCGACTTGTCCTGCAGGATGTAGGCGATACCCGCCTTCCGCAGCTTCTCGTTCGCCGAAAGCTTGGTGATGTCCTGCTTGTTGGCGCCATCGCCGATCAGCACGCGGCCGGAATAGATGTTGTTGAAGCCGAAGATGGCATGGAGGATGGTCGACTTGCCGGCGCCGTTCGGCCCGATCAGGCATAGCGACTGCTTGCGCGCGACGCGAAGATTGATGCCGTGCAGGATCTGCATCTTGTCGTAGCCGGCGTTGAGGTCCTCGACCGAAAGATATGGATTGTTGTGCGCCAGTGATTCGAGTTTGCTGACCGGCACCTCTTCGGCCATCGAGCGGGCCTGCTTCGTCACTTCGTCGACGGACAGCACCGTCTCGACGCCGCCCATGTGATAGCCGGCGGAGGTTCGGGCCTTTCGCGCTTCTTCCGCCGCCACGGCCTGCGCCTTTTCGAGAGCCGTGTCCCTGTTGTCGCTTGCCATCAGTGCGCTCCCAGATAGGCGTCGATGACGCGCTGGTCGTTCTGGATATCCTCCGGCTTGCCCGCGGCGAGCAACTTGCCATGCGCGAGGCAATATATGTGATCGGCCATATTCATGATGACGCGCATGTTGTGCTCGATGATCAGAAGCGTGATGCCAAACTCGGTATTGGCCTTCTTGAGCCGGTCGATCAGCCCGTTGATCAGCGTCGGGTTGATGCCGGCCGTCGGCTCGTCGAGCAGCAGCACCTTCGGCTCGTTCATCAGGGCCATCGCGAATTCGAGCAGCTTCTGCTGGCCGAAAGACAGGTTGCCGGCAGTGAGCAGACGCTTGCTGTAAAGTCCGACGAATTCAAGCAACATCTCCGCGCGCTCGCGTTCGTCCGCGTCCGGGCGGTCGAACATATCCCACATCGACATCTTGCGGTGCGGCACCGCGATCAGCATGTTCTCGACGCAATTCATGTTTTTGAAGATGCGCGTCTGCTGGAAAGTGCGCAGCAACCCGAGACGGGCGATATCCGGAACGAGCAGTTTCGAGATTTCTTTCCCCTCGAAGCGGATCGAGCCCTCGTCGATCGGATGATACCCGACGATCGAGTTGAAGAGCGTGGTCTTCCCGGAGCCGTTTGGCCCGATGAGCCCGGTGATCTTGCCTTCCGGCACAACAATGGAGATGTCCTTGTTGGCCTGCACGCCGCCGAAAGCCTTCGAGACCCCCGATAATTCGATCAGATTTTTATTCATTCCGCCGCTCCCGCCGGTTGCGCCCCGCTCTTCGGCTTTGCGCGCGCTCCGAGATCTTCATCGACGACAATGCCGAACCATTCCGGTTTCTTGCGCTGGACCCAACCGACGATGCCCTCCTGGAAGTAGACGATGGTCACAATAATCAGGGCGCCGAGCGCAACCCATTGCCAGCCGAGCAGGTAGTTCCACGTGACTTCCTTGAACACGTGGAACACAACAGCCCCGATAACCGGGCCCCACAGCGTGCCCTTGCCGCCCAGAAGAACGCAGACGATCATGAAGATACCAAGAAACACCGTCTGGTAGGCTGTCTCCAGCGGCTCGAAGTGGATGAGCTGGTATCCCGAGACTGCACCGGCGATGCCGACGAAGAATGCTGCTATCGCCCAAGTGAACAGCTTGTAGCGCAGCGTGTTCATGCCGATCGCTTCGGCTTTTTCTTCGTCATCGCGGATCGCATTGATGGCGGAGCCGAAGCGGGTGCTGTACAGCCAGGCCAGAAAAGCGAACAAGATCACGCCAACGGCCATGAAGATGAAGTAGAATACCGTTTTGCCCTGATCGTAATCGTACGGATAGACAGGCAGCGAGATGCCCTGTCCGCCGCCGAGCCAGTCCCAGTTCGAGACCAGTTCCCCCGCCGCAACAGCCACGCCCAGCGTGCCAATCGCGAAATACGGCCCTCGCAATCCGAATGTGAGGGTCCCAATTATGAGGGCTGTAATCGCACAGAAAACGCCAGCCGCCAGACTGCCCAGGAACAGCCCGCCAAAATAGTTGGCCGGTGAGAACTTGTATATCCCTCCGCCGGATGCGGCGGTGTATTCACCGAGGTTGTATTCCATCGAGATGCCGACCACGGCGGCCACATACATCCCCGTTCCGTAGAAAAAGATGTTGCCGAGCGAGTTGTAGCCCATCTGCCCGCCCGTCATGTCCCAGGTCAGGGCGACGATGATCATCAGCCACAACGTGGCAAGCTGCGTCTTATAGTCGGGCAGAGCGAACGGGGCCACGATGGCGATTGCGAGCAGGACGATATATAGCAGCGTCTTCGACATTTTGGCCTCTCCGGCGCTACTGCAGGGCTTGCCTGACGCGGCGCTGCTGTGACAGGCGGAACATCAACACGACCAGCAGAAGAAGCACGGCGATCGCTTGCTGGTAGCCGATGCCGAAAATCAGGCCGCCATACTGCTCCAGAATTCCCAACCCGAGGCCAGCACCGACGACGCCGGGGAGGTTGCCAAGACCGGCGGCCGTCACGACGACGAAGGCGCGGATCGAATAGGTGATGCCGTAGAACGGCTGGATCACCCATACCATCACAATGATGGCGCCGGCGGCACCACAGATTGCGGAATTCAAGGAGAATGTGAAGGCATAGACCTTGTCGGTGTCGATGCCGAGCACACGCGCTGCACGCGGATCCTGCGCGGTGGCGCGGATCGCCTGGCCCATGCGCGAATACCACATGAACAGGACGACTCCGACGCCCAGCGCGATTGCCATTCCCACGCCGATCAGCTTCGCCATCGGCACGTCGATCAGGCCGTCAGCGAAATACAAAGTATCGTAAGGCAGCTTGACGCTCTGCGTGTCAGAACCGAACAGCAGGTTCAAAAGCTGCGCGATCATGATCGCCAGCCCGAAGGTGGCCAGCAGCGAGGTGAACAGGTCGCGCTCGATCACCCGGTTGATGACAAGTTTGTAAACGATCCAGCCGAAAAGCCACATGATCACAAACGCCAGCGGCACGCCAAGCAGCGGGTGGATGCTGTATTCACCCATCTGCGTGCTGGAAAACCAGGCGATGTAACCACCGGCGATGACGAGGTCTCCCTGCGCGAGATTCTTCACGTTCATTACGCCCCAGACCATGGCCAGGCCAAATGCGGCGAGCGCGAACAGGGAGCCGACCATCACGCCATCAATGATGACCTTGAGATTGACGATCGGGAATTCGATCAGGAGGTTGAAGTTTTGTATGAACTGTTCCATCGGCTCACTCGGCTTGTGCCCGGCGCCGGGTAACACGCGGCGCAGATGGCCGGGCGCCCGGTGACGCCCGGCCAACTCATTCTGCCAAATTCAGGTTGGCGGATTAGCGGGGATACTGCAGCTCGTGCGACGCGAATTCTGGTGGCGCCACCACGTTGTACTTACCGTCCTGAATCTGGCGGAGCACCATCGGCTTGGCGATATTGTTGCCAGCCTCGGAGAACTTGATGCGACCGTAGAAGGTCATCAGATCGGTTTCCGCAATGGCGTCGCGGACAGCCTGTTTGTCAAGAGCCCCGGCCCGCTCGAAAGCATCCTTGAACGCGTAGACCGCTGCCGAAGACTGAGCGGCCTGATATGGCACCGGCTCACCCTTGTAGCTGGGGAATGCTTCCTGAAACTCTTCCTGGTAGCTCATTGCCGATCCGAAAATCGGGTCTTCGTAGCTCAGCGTTTCCGCCCATTGCGTGGCGCACAGGACGCCATTTGCCGCATCACCGAATTTACCGGTCACATTTGCAGACTCGCAGTGCGTGATGGCGATCATCGGTGTTTGGACGTTCTTCTCCTCGATCTGGCGCACCGCCGTTGCCGCGCCCTTCGAGTGACCCGACACCACCAGAATGTCCGGTTTCACCAGGTTCACCTTGGTGAGGATGGCGCTCATGTCTGACAGGTCGCGTGGCAGCTTTTCATCGACCACGACGTCCATGTCATATTTCGCAGCGTCTTCAAGAACGCCAGCGCGGATATCAAGCGAGAACGGATCGTTCTCCACCGCGATAGCCACCTTTACGTCGGACGGGTCTTTGCCGTTCGCCTCGGCCACTTCAGCCGCAAGCGTCACCGCAGAGGCAAGGTACTGCTCGGATGTCGACAGCACGGCGAAGAGGTATTTGTAGCCCTTGTTGAACAGCGAGCGGGACGCGCCGCTACCCTCGATCATCGGGACCTGGTATTTCTCGGAGACCGGCGCAATTGCCTTTGTCATGCCCGACGAATACGGGCCAAGCATGTAGTCGACGCCGTCCTGATTGATCAGGCGTTCCGCCAGAGTTGCGGCGCGGTCACCCTTGGACTCGTCGTCATAGTAGATGACATCGAAGTTGTAGCACTTGTCGCCGACCTTCACGCCACCAGCTTTCTTGATCTTGTCGATCGCGAACTCGTAGCCGTTTTTGACGTGCACGCCGTTGGTGGAGTATTTTCCCGTCAGCGAGATTGCAGCGCCGAGCTGGATCGTGCCGCACTCCTGCGCCTGTGCGAACTGTGGAGCCGCCATGAGGCCGACTGCGGCCAGACCTGCAAGCGACCATTTCGCAAATCGTTTCATAAGTTACCTCCCAGTTTTGATGGCTATCTTTTTTTTAGTCTCTCATTGTTCGCATAGCAGCCATGCGGCTTCAAGCGTTTAGCGCCTCCCGCACATTGAACTTTTGGTGTGGAAGCCATGGGGCTGGTTCAGTCGGCGTGGTTGCATGGCGAGGCGCATCGAAGATCACCCGGTGAATGCCTGAAGGCCTGTCTGCGCGCGGCCGAGGATCAGTGCATGGATGTCATGCGTACCCTCGTAGGTATTGACCGTCTCCAGGTTCAGCATGTGGCGCATCACGTGGTACTCCTCGCTGATACCGTTGCCGCCATGCATGTCGCGCGCGGCGCGGGCAATCTCCAGCGCCTTGCCGCAGGAGTTGCGCTTGATCAGCGAGATTGTTTCGGGCGCACATTTGCCCTGATCCAGCATCCGCGACGCCTGCAAACAGCCCTGCAAGCCCAGCGCGATCTCCGTCTGCATGTCGGCGA
>CAZYYQ010000136.1:0-5349 GCA_964651275.1 uncultured Hyphomicrobiaceae bacterium
GAGATCAGCGCCGCGCCCGTCACCAGCCCGGCAAACACCAGCAGGTAGAGCATCTGCCACAGCGCCACGCCATCCGCCGCCGACTCGCGCGGTCGGATTTGCCGCAGCCCCCATGTCGCGCGGCGCAGCAGCCCTCGCCCGCGCTGAGCAATCAGCATGTCGACGAGATCCTGCCGCGTGACGAGCGCAATGCGGCGGCGCCGGGCGCCAAGCGCCTGCGCCACGTCGTCGATGACATGCGCGGGGACTGTCTGAACGTTCAGTGCGCCGTCGACGCCGCCTTCCGAGAGCCGCAGCAGACCGGCCGTGTCCAGCCAGCGTCGCGGCGGCACGCGAAACGCCGCGCCGTTCATTGCAGCGCCGCCAACAGCCGCAGCGCAGCCCGTCACGCGCGCGAGTTCGTCGCGATAGGCGGCCGGGGTAATGGTCCCTTCGCCCACAAGCACTTCGGCGGGATCGACCTTCCACGTTGCTGCCAGGAACTGCGCCCGGTATAACTGCGCGGATGAAACGCCGAGCCGCCAGAATAGCCGCGCCTGCCAGCGCCCGCTCGCCGGCAGCGGACGCGGAACAGGCAGTTGCGCAGCTTCCGGCTCATAACTGTGGAACACGGCGTTCGACTGCGGACGCATGACAAGGCTCTCGCGACGCGGTATCTGAGAGACACAATATTCACGAAATAAGTGATATGAGCCTACCATATTTTACGATTTGCGGAATAAAAACGCGTGGGGCACGCCGGATCGGGCTCGTGGGGGTCTTGCTGCTCATGGCCCTCAGTCTGCTCGTGCCGGCGCCTGCCCTTGCGCAAGACAGTGACGTCATCCCCGAACCGGAAGTGGAAACCGAAGCCGAAGCGCCGAGCGAGCCACGGGTGGGCGCGCGGCCGGACTGGTCGTGGCTGGAGCAGTTGCGCTTCGTCACGACCTCGGACTTTCCGCCCTTCAATTATTACGACGAGGATGGCGTCCTCACCGGGCTGAACGTCGATCTGGCGCGCGACATCTGCCGTGTCCTGAGCGTGAACTGCCGGGTGAGCGAGTTGAACTGGAACGACCTGACCGGCACACTTGATGACGATGCAGCCGACGCCGCCATCGCCGCCATCGCAATCACGCCGCGCGCGCTTGAGCGGCTCGACTTCACGGATATCTACATCCAGATCCCCGCGCGCTTCACGGCCCGGCGCGACCTCGACGCCGAGACTATAACGCCGGAATTACTCGCAGGGCTCACCGTGGGCGTTGCGCGCGATACCGCACATCACGCCTATCTGCGGACATTTTTCCCTGATGCCGAACTGAAGCCCTTCGAAAGTGTCGACGATGCGCGCGCTGCCCTGCGCGCCGGCAGCATCGATCTGGTGTTCGCTGACGGGCTGAGCACCGTGTTCTGGGTGAACGGCGCGGGCTCGCGCGGGTGCTGCAAGCTCGCTGGCGGCGGATTCATGGAGACGAAGTATTTTGGCGAGGGGCTGGCAATCGCGGTCAAACGCGGCAACAGCCGGCTCGTGACTGTGCTGGATTATGCGCTGGCGCGGTTGCGCGCCTCTGGCCGGATCGAGGAGCTAATGCTCCGCTACTTCCCTCTCAGCCTGTACTGAAGGCCTTTTTCCGCGAAACGGAAGCCGCAAGCTCCATCCAAGCCGCGTCGGCTCCTCGCTCTGGTATTCGCTAAGGCCGATCGCCATGCCGTCATGGCCGGCTTCGGGCTGAGGACGATACGTGCGGAATATCCGATCCCAGATCGACAGATTGAAGCCGAAATTGGAATCCGTTTCGCGCCGGATGATCGAATGATGTACACGGTGCATATCCGGCGTGACCAGCACGCGGCGCAAAACAGCGTCGAGCCAGAGCGGCAGTCTGATATTGGCATGGTTGAACATCGCGCAGCCGTTCAGGATGATCTCGAACAGCACCACGGCGATGGCGGGCGCGCCGAGCGCGAGCACCACGGCGATCTTGATGAGCATCGACAGCGCGATCTCGACGGGGTGGAAGCGCAGCGCGGTGGACACGTCGAAATCGACATCGGCGTGATGCACCTGGTGGAGCCGCCATAGCGCCGGCACCTTGTGGAACAGCACATGCTGCCCATAAATCGCAAGGTCGAGCACGATGATGACCAGCAACACCTCCAGCCAGAATGGCCAGCCGAGCAAGTTGAACGCGCCCCAACCGGAGATCCGCGCCCATTCCGCCGCAGCAACGGCTGCAACCGGCACGGCCAGCATCGCCATGAGGCGAATGATCAGCGCATTAAGCCCGGAAATGGTGAGATTCGTCAGCCAGCGCCGCGGCTTGGAGTGATGCAGCTCGCGCCGCGGCGCGGCCAATTCGATAAGCGCCATGACCGCAAATATGCCGATGAAGGCGCTGAGGCGCAGGATTGTCTCTGTGGTCTGGCTCAATTCGCCCATGATCGTTCGCCGAAAATTTCCAATTCTAAACGATATGGTGCTGCGATGGCGACATGGGGAGCCGGGCGGACGCGCGTCAGATCTTCACATGCCGCGCCCGCGCACCACGCTCGATCGCGACGGTATTGAGCTTGTCGAGATGCAGGCGGTCGGCGAGCATCTCCAGAAAGCGCGACTCTTCCTGACTGACGGACAGATCCGCCGCGGCGATCTCGACCGCCAGCGCATAGGCCGTTTCACGCAACCGTGCCGGGACCGCACCCGCAACCCTGTCAAGCACCTGATCGAGCCCGTCATCGCTGCTCAGCATGTTGCCGCAGGCCTCGGCGGTATGCACCAGCGCATCGAGGTCGAAGTCACGGAACACCGGCAGGTGGCTGACGATGCGCCCGATGCGCTGCAATTCGTTGTCGGAAATTTCCCGGTCCACCGCTGCGATCGTCACCATCGCAAAGATGAGCGCTTCCTGGATTGCGGCGACGTTGGGATCATTCTGCGCGGACATGGAGCTTCCCTTTATTTCCGTCCGGCGCCTCGGCACGCCGGTAATTATCCTGTCGCGGGTTGTAAGGCATTCGCGCACGCGATCAAGCGCGCTCTTGCCGCGTCTGCGCTGATTGACGGCGGGAGCGCCCGAGCCTACCTTGCGCGCAAATATCCGGCACAGCCGGGATAGCAACTGAAAGTAAGCGCCATGTCTTCGACATCAAACTCCCCCGCGTTCGATCCGCTTGCCGCCGAGATGATCGAGGCCGCGCGCGAGAGTAAGGCGTGGCCGTTCGAGGAAGCGCGCAAGCTCATCAAGCGGTTCGAGAAGGCGGGCGCGCCGGATGTCGCGCTGTTCGAGACCGGGTACGGCCCGTCCGGCCTGCCGCATATCGGCACGTTTGGCGAGGTCGCGCGCACGAGCATGGTCCGCCACGCGTTTCAGGTGCTGACCGGCCTGCCCACGCGCCTGATCTGCTTTTCCGACGACATGGACGGCTTGCGCAAGGTGCCAAGCAATGTGCCGAACCGCGAGAAGATGGAACAATATCTCGGCCTGCCGCTGTCGCGCGTTCCGGACCCATTCAGCGATGAGCATGAAAGTTTCGCCGCGCACAACAATCTGCGCCTGCGCCGTTTCCTCGACCAGTTCGGGTTCGACTACGAGTTCTACTCCGCGACCACCTGTTACCAGTCGGGCCAGTTCGACGAGGCGCTTTTGAAGATGCTGGCCGTTTACGACAAGGTCATGGACATCATCCTGCCGACGCTCGGCGAAGAGCGGCAGAAGACTTACTCGCCCTTCCTGCCGATTTGTCCGCGCACGGGCCGCGTCTTGCAGGTCCCGATGGTCGCGCGCGATGTCGAGGCCGGCACGATCACCTATGAGGACCCGCAGACGGGCGAGCGCGTCGAAACGAAGGTGACGGGCGGTCGGGTCAAGTGCCAGTGGAAGGCAGACTGGGCGCTGCGCTGGGCCGCGCTCGGCGTGGATTACGAGATGGCGGGCAAGGACCTTATCGACTCGGTCAACCTGTCGTCCAAGATTTGCCGCGTGCTCGGCGGACGCCCGCCGGAAGGGTTCAACTACGAGCTGTTCCTGGACGAGAACGGTGAGAAAATATCGAAGTCGAAGGGCAATGGGCTAACGATCGACGAGTGGCTCACCTACGCCTCGACCGAGAGCCTGAGCATGTACATGTTCCAGAAGCCGCGCGTGGCCAAAAAGCTGTATTTCGACATCATCCCGAAGACGGTGGATGAATATCTGACCTTCCTGAGCAAGTACCCGGACCAGACGCCGAAGGAAAAGGTCGGCAACCCGGTTTGGCACATCCACTTGGGTGACCCGCCGCGCGTCGAGGTGCCGATCAGCTTCGCGCTGCTGCTCAACCTAGTCAGCGCGTCGAACGCCGACAACAAGGACACGCTGTGGGGCTTCATTGGGCGCTACGCGCCCGGCGCGAGCTCGGAGAACGCGCCCGAGCTGGACCGGATGGTGGGCTACGCGATCAACTATTACCGGGACTTCGTGGCGCCAGAGAAGAGCTTCCGCGCGCCGGACGAACGCGAGCGCGTCGCGATCACCGAGCTATACGAGCGGCTCGGCGACCTGCCGGAAGGCGCAGCCGGCGAGGACATTCAGGCGGTGGTCTACGAGATCGGCAAGAGCTACGAATTCGACCCGCTGCGCGACTGGTTCCGCGCGCTCTACGAGGTGCTGCTGGGCCAGAGCGCCGGACCGCGCTTCGGCTCGTTCGTCGAGCTTTACGGGATCGCCAACACCCGTGCGATGATCGCCGAACGGCTGTGGGGCGGAGATGGGGCACGCTCTAGCAGCGAATGATGCTTGATGCACAGGCAAGTTGACGGCCCGATCGGGCTGCTCGATGATATTGATTTTACGCCTGCTGTGCGTGAGGACGCTCGACCAATGCTGACACCGGACATCATCGACACGATCCGCGCGCCAGCCGACGGCAGCTTTCGCCTCGGCAACCACGACCCGGCCTGGGAAGGCACCGAAGCGATCCGCTTCCTCGCGGGCAAGTCGCTGAAGAAGGAAGCCAAGTCCTACGTCAAGGCGCAGCGCAAGCGGCTTGTCGAAAGCCAGGAAAAGCTCTATGCCGACGACCGCTTTTCGCTGCTGATCCTGTTTCAGGCGATGGATGCTGCGGGCAAGGACAGCACGATCGAGCACGTCATGTCGGGCGTCAATCCGCAGGGCTGCCAGGTTTTCAGCTACAAGCAGCCTTCGCGCGAGGAACTGGACCACAATTTCTTGTGGCGATACTGGTGCGACATGCCGGAGCGCGGACGCATCGGCATTTTCAACCGCTCCTATTATGAGGATGTGCTGGTGGTGCGCGTGCATCCGGAGTTGGTGCAGCGCCAGCGCCTGCCCGCCGTACCCAACGAAAAGGATTTCTGGGACACACGGT
>CAZYYQ010000137.1:0-5349 GCA_964651275.1 uncultured Hyphomicrobiaceae bacterium
GTCCCAGATCGCCTTGCCGAACTTCCTGACTTCGGCAAGCCAGGCCGCGTACTCCTCGGTGCCAACGCTTGGCATTTCGCCCCAGCAGTTGAAATCCTTGCGGTTGATGACGCCTTTCGCGCCGAGCGACATCACGAATTCGCGCTTGTCTTCGTCCGAAATAACGCCGATCGCATTCGCGCCGGACGTTGCGCACAGCTGGATCGCCATGGAGCCGATGCCGCCGCTCGCGCCCCAGACCAGCACGTTATGCCCAGGGCGCAACACATGCGGGCGGTGTCCGAACAGCATCCGGTAGGAGGTGGCAAGCGTCAGCGTGTAGCAAGCTGACTCCTCCCACGTGAGGTGTTGCGGGCGCGGCATGAGCTGGCGGTCCTGCACGCGCGTGAACTGGCCGAAGGAGCCGTCCGGCGTCTCGTAGCCCCAGTTGCGTTGGCTCGGAGAGAGCATCGGGTCGCCGCCGTTGCATTCCTCGTCGTCGCCGTCGTCCTGATTGCAGTGGATCACGACCTCGTCGCCGACCTTCCAGCGATTGACCTTGGAGCCGACCGCCCAGACCACGCCGGCGGCGTCCGATCCGGCGACCTGATAGGGATGCTTGTGAATGTCGAGCGTGGAAACCGGCTGGCCCAGGCAGGCCCAGACGCCATTGTAGTTGACGCCCGCTGCCATCACGAGGACAAGCACCTCGTGGCTGTCCAACTCCCAGGTGGGCACAACCTCCATCTGCATCGCCTGATCCGGCGGGCCGTGCCGCTCCTTGCGGATCACCCAAGCATACATTGACTTCGGCACATGCCCGAGCGGCGGGATCTCGCCGATCTCGTACAGGTCCTTGTACGCCGGCCCGGCCGGGGCATTGCTGGCGACAGCAGGTTGGCTCATGGACGTCTCCCTGTCTGGCTCTCGCGGCAAGGCAACCCTCTTCGTGACCCGGTCGCACATTCCGCAAGCAAAATGATCGTTGGCCAATCCTCGGCTGATTTCAAGAGTTTTTTGCATTGCAGCAATCAACCGGAATATGGTTTTCCGCCGCATGGTCCTGGCTGTGGCCGAGGTGTCACGCGCATGGCAGGAAACTTTATGAAAATTGCGCAGCCTCTGCCGAGCTGGCGTGCCGCAGCCTTCGTGTGGCATGGTTGGCGAAATTTCCTTGCGTCTTGCGACCGCAGACGATTCCGTTGCGCTGGCAATGGATTCCAGCGAGCAGCAGGCCTATATGTCAAGCAGTGTCTAAGTCGAGACGCCCCATGAGTGCTGTAACCGATTACTTTACAAGAAAGAGGATGCGATGGGTAACGCTTCCCAACTGCCGATCAGGCTAAGCCGACGGGATTTCACCCGCCTTGGCGCGGGCACGCTGGTGCTCGGTCTTGCGCCTCATGCGGTCTTGGCGCAGGAGCAGTCGGCGCCGGACGAACCCGGCTGGCGGCGGCACATCAGGTCCATCATGGCGGGCAAGGAACCGGTCGAGGACAAGGTGACCCTCGAACTCCCCGAAGTGGTCGAGAACGGCAATCTGGTGCCTTTCACCGTGGCGGTCGATTACGAGATGACGGGGACGGATTACATCCAGGCGCTGCATGTCATCGGCACGGCGAACCCCGCCCCGCAGATCGCCTCGTTCTACTTCTCCCCGCTTGCAGGCGTGGCGCGCGCGTCAAGCCGCATGCGCCTGAGCGATACTCAGGAGGTGATCGCCCTCGCCCAGACAAGCAGCGGCACGTTCTTCATCGGACGACGGCGCGTGGAGGTGGTCGTCCCTTGCTGCGGCGGCTGACGGCTTGCGAGAGGGCGAATAACTCCGTCACTGCAAGGGCAGCGCAAGAAAGGGAATACAGGCATGCAACTGCCCGAGCGCCGCGATACGCGAAGGACCACAGGCATGGCGTTACCATCCGATCCACAAATCAAGATGCCCGAATCCACCAATATGGGCGACATCATCGAGATCGAGACGCTGATCGCGCATCCGATGGAAACGGGCAAGCGTGTCGATACGCAGACTGGCAAGCTGATCCCGCGCAACATCATCGAAGAGTTTACGGCGCGCTTCAACGGCACAGAGGTATTCCGCGCCAAGCTCTATCCGTTCATCGCCGCCAATCCCTACATTGCGTTTCCTGTGCGGGTTGAAGAATCCGGTGAATTCGAGTTCACTTGGCGCGGGTCCGACGGCAAGACTTGGCAGGCGACGCGAGAAATTACCGTGTCCTGATCCCTGCCGGACACAAAGGTGCAGCGGCTTTGGCCGTTTGCACTACATGACGCGCAGCGGGGAAAGGGCCGCCAGTGACCGACACCGACAACATTCTCCCTGACAGTCTCCTGCTCTGCGCGGTGAAGATGACCGAAGCCACCGCCATCTCGGCGGCAGCACATCGCGGTCGTGGTGATGAAACGGCAGCCATGCAGGCGGCATCGCGCGCCATGCTGAACGAGTTGGAGGGGCTCGGGGCGGATGGGCGCGTTGCTGTTGGCGAGGCTGAGGCACAAGATGAGAGCCTTCGGGCAGGCGCATCGGTGGGTCAGGGCGGGCCGCGCATCGACCTGGCGATAAACCCGCTCGAAGGGGCGACGCTTTGCGCGAAGGGCCTGCCCAACGCTCTTTCGGCAGTCGTCATCGGACAGCCGGGCAGCTTGCTCAGCGTGCCCGACGTCTACATGGAGAAGATCGCGATCGGCCCCGGCTACCCTGACGGCATCGTCGATCTTGACGCGCCGGTAGCCGACAATCTTGCATCGCTGGCGCAGGCGAAGGGTGTCCGCGTCAGTGACCTCACCGCCTGCGTGCTCGACCGCCCGCGCCACGGCGCGCTGATCTCCTCACTGCGCGAAACCGGGACCGCCGTCCGGCTGATCAGCGACGGGGACATATCCGCCGTGATCGAAACCGCCCGCGCGGACCTTACGGGGCTTGATATCTACCTCGGCGTGGGCGGCGCGCCAGAAGGGCTGATCGCGGCCGCGGCTCTGCGCTGTATGGGCGGGCAGATGCAGGCACGGCTGACACCGCTCAATAGCGATCATCGCGAACTGATTGCTGGCTGCGACCTGGCTCCAGACCGGAAATACGCGGCGGAAGACCTGGCAGCAGGCGACATCATATTTTCGGCGACCGGCATCAGCGGGGGTGCAATGCTGCAGGGTGTGCTGGCAACCATCGACGGCACGCGCACCCACAGCCTCGCGCTGCATGGCGCGCGCGGGGCCGTCCGGTGGATTTCCACTCATCATCGTGAGCGGCACAAGGTTTAGCACGTCGAGATTATCCACAGGGCGGACCGCCACCTGCCTGAGAATCGGCTATGCTGCGCAGCTACTTTTGGACTGAGGTTCCGCGCAGCCAATCAAGAGCCAAATGCCGCTTTCATCAACAGCCGTAAACTCCGCAGCAACCTCCGCCGACCAGGCTTTTCTGGGGGTTGCCCGCTCGGTGCGCGGCCTGCGCTGGAGCGACCGCTTGAGCCCGGAGCGTTCACCTATCGCCACTGCCATCTGCCAGCAGCACGGCTTGCCGGACCTGCTGGGCCGTGTCCTCGCGGCGCGCGGCGCGGCGCCCGATAACGTCGAGACCTGGCTGAGCCCGACGCTACGCGACCTGCTGCCCGACCCCGCCTCGCTGCGGGACATGGAAAAAGGCGCGGCCCGGCTGGCCGAGGCGATCCGGCAGGGCGAGAGCGTAGCGATCTTCGGCGATTATGACGTGGACGGCGCGGCCTCTTCGGCGCTGCTGGCGCGGTTCCTGCGCGCCCACGGGATAGAGGCGCGCATCTACATCCCCGACCGGATCGGCGAGGGCTATGGTCCGAATGTCCCGGCGATGGAGGCCCTTGCGCGCGAAGCGGGGCTGATCGTTACGGTGGACTGCGGCACGCTCAGCTTCGAGCCGATCGCTGCGGCGGTGTCGCTCGGCGCAGATGTAGTGGTGGTGGATCATCATCAGGCTGACGAGACGTTGCCGCCCGCTCATGCCGTCATCAATCCAAACCGCGAGGACGATCTGAGCGGTCAGGGCCATCTGGCGGCGGCGGGCGTAACGTTCCTGCTGCTGGTGGAAACCGCAAGGCAATTGCGCTCAAGTGGCGCGGACGGGCCGGACCTGATGGGGTTGCTCGATCTGGTCGCGCTGGCCACGGTCTGCGATGTGGTGCCGCTCAAAGGCGTCAACCGCGCGCTGGTTGCCCAAGGACTGAAGGTCATGCGCCGGCGGCGCAATCCGGGGCTGACCGCGCTTACCGATATTGCCGGGCTGAACAAGCCGCCGGAACCCTATCATCTCGGCTACCTGCTGGGGCCGCGGATCAATGCGGGCGGGCGGATCGGCGATGCTGGGTTAGGCGCGCGCCTGCTTGCAGGCGATGATCCGCTTGAGGCTGCCGAGATCGCCGCACGGCTCAACGCGCTCAACGCCGAACGCCGGGAAATGGAAGCGCGCGCGCTGGAAGACGCAACCGCAGCGGCTGAGGCCGAGTTGGCCGATGCGCCGGACACTGCCGTGCTGATGCTCGGCTCCGCCGACTGGCACAAGGGCCTGATCGGGCTGATCGCCGCGCGGCTCGTGGAGCGTTTCCAGCGCCCCAGCTTCGTGTTCGCGTGGGACGATGCGGCAGGCACAGGGACCGGCTCGGGGCGCTCGCTGCCGGGCGTCGATCTGGGGCGGGCGGTGCGCACTGCTGTCGCGAAAGGGCTAGCGCTGCAGGGCGGCGGACATGAGATGGCTGCGGGGATCACAATAGAGCGCGACGGGCTGGAGGCGCTGCGGGCCTTCTTCGACGAGGCGTTGGCTGCCGACGCCAGCCGGGCACGGACGCAGGCGGGCCTCAGCATCGACGGAGCATTATCGCCGCGCGCGGCAACGACTGAACTGATCGACCTTATCGAGCGCGCCGGACCGTTTGGCATGGGCAACCCGTCACCCCGGTTCGTGTTCCCGAGCCAGCGGCTGAGCTTCGTGAAGCAGGTGGGAGAGAGCCATCTGCGCTGTTCGCTACGCGGAGATGGCGGGCAGATCGGCGCGGTGGCATTCCGCGTGGTGGGGACGCCGCTTGGCGATTACCTTTTGTCACAGCCTGACGCGCCCATACATATCGCCGGCCGGCTGCAGCGCGATTTCTGGAACGGACGCGAGCGCATCGAGGTGCTGATCGAGGACGTCGCGCCGGTGACGCGCCCTTGACGCCGACGTTCGGGACGCTTACACCTTCCGTCGTGGCCGCGAGGCGCGACCGCAGCCTAAAAGTGCGGTGTTGCGCCTAGAAATCGGGCTTCCATGCCCCCGTCGTCTAATGGTCAGGACGCCAGGTTTTCAACCTGGAAACAGGGGTTCAATTCCCCTCGGGGGTACCA
>CAZYYQ010000138.1:0-5333 GCA_964651275.1 uncultured Hyphomicrobiaceae bacterium
TGTATAACTCGCTGTTCCGCGAGTTGCTGACCTACATGATGGAAGACCCACGCAATATCACCTTGTGCACCCATCTGCTGTTCGGGGCAAAGAACATCGAGCGGATTGGCGACCACGTCACAAACATTGCGGAGATGGTTCATTTCATGGTCAGCGGCGAGACTCTGACCGATTCGCGGCCGAAGGCAGACGCCACCAGCTTCGTATCGCCCGATGAGGTCCAGGGCGGTGAAGGCGGCGGCAGGACCGAGTGAGCCGGCTGGAGCAGTCACAGATGTCGGCAAAGGTTCTGGTCGTCGAGGACGAAGAGCCTCTGGCGATGCTGCTGCGCTACAATCTTGAAGCGGAGGGCTTCCACGTAACTGTTGTCGGGCGGGGCGAAGACGCAGAGGTCGCGGTTGCCGAAGAGCCGCCAGACCTGATCGTGCTCGACTGGATGCTACCGGGAATTTCGGGGCTGGAGTTGTGCCGCAGGCTGCGCACAGGACGCGTCGGCCGTTCGGTCCCGATCCTCATGCTGACGGCACGAGGCGAGGAAACCGATCGGATTCGCGGTCTGACGACCGGGGCAGATGACTATGTCGTCAAGCCGTTCTCACTGCCCGAGCTTCTTGCGCGTGTGCGCGCCATTCTGCGGCGGACCAGCCCAAGCCGCCTTCAGGATACGCTACAGGTTGGTGATATCGTGCTGGACCGCGACGCCCACCGCGTGACGCGCAGCGGGAGGGAATTGCGCATCGGTCCGACCGAGTATCGGCTACTCGAATTCATGATGGAAAGCCCGGGGCGCGTTTTCAGCCGCACGCAGCTTCTGGACGGCGTGTGGGGCCGCGACGTGTTCGTCGATGAGCGCACCGTGGATGTTCACATCGGCCGGCTGCGCAAGGCGCTGAACCGAGGCCGCGAGCAAGACCCGATCCGCACCGTGCGCGGCGCCGGCTATGCACTAGGTGATCGGGCAACGCATAGCCAGAAGACGAGTGGCTGAGGCATTTTTCACGAAAACCGGGCCCCCATTTTTTTTCGGAACGCGCTCCAGCCCACCTGCAGCAGAATGGACGCTGCTTCACGCAGCCTCCTTCTCCGAGCGCCGCTTCTGAACCGGCTGATAAGCGATGGCGGCATGCCGTTCGCAATACGGGCCGTCTTGCGCCTTCTTGCAGCCACAGAAGCCGAACCCCGGCTGATCCGGATGGCCAACCGGCCAACGGCAGCTGTCTTCCTTCAGGTCCAGCAAACCTACCACTGGCCCGGATTCCGCCGCAGCGTCCGTCTGTTCGACCGGGCGCAACAAAGGCCGGCGCACGGGCGCAGCCCATTCCGCTGGCGCGATCGCGGCCTCCGCCTTCAATGCAGTGTTGCCCTGCGTGGCATAGCCCCCCATGCCGCCGCGCGGGTGATGCGTGCGTGGCCGCATGCGAATCCGCGCCGCTCGGAATCGCGACGCCGCCGCGCGCCCTGAAAGCCCCAGCCGGTGCACCTTGCCGATCACCGCATTGCGCGTGATGTCGCCGAACTGTTCTGCGATCTGGCTCGCCGTGTGGCCCTCGTTCCACAGTCTTGTCAGCAGCGCAACGCGCTCATCCGTCCATGCCATCAAAGCCTCCTCATGGCCAAAGTCTCGCGCGCCACAAAAATGCGGCGCAGGAACGCGCAGACGCAGCGTCAAACACCCCGCAAGACGCAGGCGCGGCCGCGCTTCGAGAAAAATCTCGAGCAAAATGCCGAAAACGACGGCAAACTCTATACTGGGAAAGATACTTTGATACGCGGTCCGGCTATGACTACTCCGACCGAGTTAGATGCGGGCCGGGGTCACGTGAACCTTTGACGGAATACTGAGGACTTGAACGGGGCCGCCTTCCCCATTTGCCGACCGTGGCGCCCCGACAGGATGTCAACTGATCCGAGGATCGGGCGCAGACGACCGCAGTTCATTTACGAATGCCACGCGGCGGGCGCAAACTCAAACCTCTCGAAGCCATCCGGGCAGTGGTTTGCGGCAATTATTGCCGCACTGTGTCTTTTCGGCCAATTGACACGTTCATTCCAACCCGGAAATATGTCGCATCGTCAAAGTCGCCGCGTGGCGACTTTTTTTGATTGCAGCGTGCGGTTGCGCGACAGACACGAAAGCCAACAATCATGACGGCGGTGCTGCCGACCTATGCCCGCGTCGATCTCGAATTCGAGCGCGGTAAAGGCGCCTATCTCTACACGAGCGCGGGCGAGCGCTATCTCGATTTTGCCGCGGGGATTGCGGTAAATGCGCTCGGCCATGCGCACCCTCATCTGGTCGCTGCGCTGACCAGCCAGGCTCAGAAGCTGTGGCACACCTCGAATCTCTTTCGTATCCCCGGCCAGGAACGTCTCGCCGAGCGGCTGTGCGCAGCCACCTTCGCCGACACCGTGTTTTTCACCAACTCCGGGGCTGAGGCGCTGGAATGCGCGATCAAGATGGCCCGGAAATATCATTCCGCGGCAAGCGCGCCCGAGCGATACCGGCTGATAACCTTCGAAGGAGCGTTTCACGGCCGCACGCTCGCCACTATCGCAGCCGGCGGGCAGGAGAAGCTGCTCGCCGGTTTCGGCCCGCCGGTGGACGGCTTTGACCAGGTGCCCCTAGGGGACATCGAGGCCGTGCGCGCCGCTATCACGCCGCAGACTGCCGGCTTCCTGATCGAACCGATCCAGGGCGAAGGCGGAATGCGCCACGCCACCTGGCCGTTCCTGAGGGCGCTGCGCGCGCTCGCCGACGAGCATGGCCTGCTGCTGATCCTCGACGAGGTTCAGTCGGGCATGGGCCGCACTGGCCAGCTATTCGCCTATCAGCATTCCGGCATCGCGCCAGATATCCTCGCCGCGGCAAAGGGGCTGGGCGGAGGCTTTCCCATCGGCGCCTGTCTGGCTACCACCCACGCCGCCCAAGGCATGACCGCCGGCACACATGGCTCCACCTTTGGCGGCAACCCGCTCGCCATGGCGGTCGGCAACGCGGTGCTCGACGTGATGCTGGAGGCCGATTTTCTGGCGCATGTGCAGCAAATCGGGCTAAGATTGCGCCAGCGGCTGGCGGAAATCGGCGACGCGCGCCCCGGCATGATCGAAGAAGTGCGCGGTGAAGGGCTGATGCTCGGACTGAAAGTTGGCCCGCCCGCTGGCGATGTGGTGGCGGCGCTGCGCGCGCATCGGCTGCTCGCCGTGGCTGCCGGGGATAACGTTGTGCGTCTGGTACCGCCGCTCATCATTGGCGAGGATGAGATCCGAGAAGCCTGCGACAGTCTCGATGCCGCACTCTCTGCGCTCGCTGCGCGCGAGCATGGTGGAGATGCGGCGCATCAGCGCTAGAATTCGTGCTCACAACGCCTCGATCGACAGGCGGCACGCATCGCTTGCTCGCCGAAGACTGACCGGCCAGAGTGGATCCTCCGAAGGTTAGACCCGTTATGACGCCCCGGCATTTCATTGACCTGAACAGTTTCGACGCACTCGCCTTGCACCGGCTCATGCAGCGCGCTCACGCCATGAAGGCGCGCTTTCAGCGTGACAGGCTCGCGATTTCCCATCTTGCGCGGGGCAAGGTGCTGACCATGCTGTTTTCCAAACCATCGACACGCACGCGCGTCTCTTTCGATGTGGCGATGCGCCAGCTCGGGGGCGAGACGATCGTGCTCAATTCCGGTGAAATGCAGCTTGGCCGCGGCGAAACCATTGCGGACACGGCAAGGGTCTTGTCGCGCTACGTCGACGTTATCATGTTACGCACAACAGACCATGCGGAACTGGTGGAACTGGCCGAACATGCCTGCGTTCCTGTCATCAATGGGCTGACCAACTACTCGCACCCGTGTCAGGTGTTCGCCGACATCATGACTTTCGAGGAGCATATCGGCCCGATCGCCGGGCGAACTGTCGCGTGGGTCGGCGATGCCAACAACAATGTCGCGACCTCGTGGATTCATGCCGCTGCGAGTTTCGACTTCACCCTGTCGATCGCGTGCCCGGCGGAATACCGGCCCTCGCCCGAACTGGTCGAGGACACCACGGCGCGCGGCGGGCATGTCGTGATCCGCGAAGAGCCGCGCGAGGCGATCGCGGATGCAGACTGCGTGGTGACGGATGTGTGGGTGTCGATGGGCCATGAAGACGGCGAGCGGCGCATGAAACTGTTGCAGGACTATCAGGTCAACACAGGCCTGATGAGCCATGCCGCGCCGCATGCTATATTCATGCATTGCCTGCCTGCGCAGCGGGGCAACGAGGTCACCGCGGAGGTGATCGACGGCCCGCAGTCCGTGGTTTTTGCGGAAGCGGAGAACCGGATGCATGCGCAGCGGGCGATTCTGGCCTGGTGCCTGGAAGCGGAGTGAATGAGAGTAGACGACGGCGGAGCAAACGTGAGCGGAACGGCTGCAAGCGGAGAACTGGTTGGCACACTGGAGAACTATGTCCTGCCGTTTCAGATCGAGACTGCGGGTGTGCGTGGGCGACTCGTCCGGCTGGGGCCCGTCGTCGATGACCTGCTCTCGCGCCACAACTACCCCGAGCCGGTATCTCGCATTCTCGGTGAGGCGATCCTGCTGACGGTGATGCTCGGCACATCGCTGAAATTCGACGGCAAGCTCACCCTTCAGACAAGCTCCGACGGCCCGATTACATTCCTGGTCGTGCAATATCGAGCGCCGGGCGACGTGCGCGCCTATGCAAGTTACGAGGAAGAGGCTGTGACGCGCGCCATCGAAGCCGCGGGCGAGGCCGAGCCACGCCTGCTCGGCGACGGGCATCTCGCCATGACCATCGAGCCGGGCGCTGGCCTGGAGCGCTACCAGGGGTTTGTGGAACTCGAGGGCGAGAATCTCGTAGATGCCGCGCACACCTATTTCCGGCAATCCGAGCAGATTCCGAGCCTGATGCGCGTGGCCGTCGCCCCGCAGTTTCTTGGCGGTCGCAAGGGCGAACGTGGCGGCTGGGCGTGGCGCGCGGGCGGGCTGATGATACAGAAGATCGGTGCCGAAGGCGGCCGCGCCGCAATCCATGCGAGCGAGACCGCGAGTCAGAGCGAAGAGGATTGGAATCGCGCATCGATCCTTGGGGCAACGCTCGAGGATCACGAAATTCTTGATCCGACGTTGTCGCCGGAACGTTTGCTGATCAGACTGTTCCACGAGGAGCGCGTGCGCGCATTCCCTGCGAATCCGATCAACGCGTTCTGCCAGTGCTCGCGCGAGCGGGTGGCGGATCTGCTGCAGCGGTTTTCGGGCGAACGGTTGGAGGAAATGATTCAGGAGGACGGCAAGGTGGCTGTTACCTGCGAATTCTGCAACCGGATATAC
>CAZYYQ010000139.1:0-5288 GCA_964651275.1 uncultured Hyphomicrobiaceae bacterium
CAGCAGCCCGGTCGCCTGCGTGTCCAGCCCGATATGCCAGCGCCAGTCCTCGTTCCGGATTGCGGTGCGCGGCTGTACGCGAACCTCGATCCGGAGGAAGTGACGCACCCACGCCTCGATCACCCGCGCGAACGCATCCAGTGCCGGCTGGCCGAACCGGAAATCAAGCACGAAATCGAACTGCTCCGAACGCGCCCAGTATTGCGCCTTGTTCTGCTCGCTCATCACGTCCAGCTCGACGGGGCCGCGAGTCAAGTCCCCCAGCACGAGTGGACCCGGCCCGGTGCCTTGTTCTGCGTGTAATTCCACGGTTTCCTGATCGGCGAGCATCACCCGGCCATCGTCGATGTTGACGTTCTGATCGCGGAAGAAAATCTCCGCGGCACGCAGCCGGAACGGATCGTCGCAGTCCCGCAGGATATGGCGCAAGATCAGATGCGCCATCTGGTCGAGGAACAGTGGCGGCACGCTCACCTGCCCGCCCCCGAACAGCGAAATATACGCGCCTTCGACTGTGCCTGCTTGCATGAGATGCTCGCGAAAGCGCAGCACCGCGCGGTAGTTGTCCGCTGCATCCGAATCGGCCAGCGCCGCAAGTTGCGCCTCACTAACCTCGCGGAACGGATCCTCCATCAGCGCATCGAACAGCGCGCGTTCAGCGTCGCAGGATTCCTCGATGGGGTGAATTTCAGGGCGCAGGTAGTAGGCGCGCAAATAATCCGGCGTGACAGAAAGCCATCCATCATCGTTGGGCGCGCTAAGGTGCAGCCCTGCCGAGCGCCAGAACTCCCTACCCATCTTCCTCTATGCCCCAGATTTGCGTGGGAACCAGCGGTGCGGTCTTCGGCTGCTCGATCAGGCGGAAGGACTCCTCGATCTCGCCATCGGCGTTCGTCTCGCGCGAGACCGCAAAGATCACGCCGGGGCGCGCCCCGGCGCACAGATCGACAATAAAAGCAGTTTCCTCGCGCGCGGCTTCCAGAGCGGCAGCCAGGTTGGGTGCTCCGTATTCGCTGAGCAGATGCCGCGCCAGCGCCCCCTCGGCGGCTTCAAGCTGCTCCGGCGTGATCGTGGCGGCGGTCACGAAGGTCGATCGCCCAAACGAGCTCAGCCCGAGGAAGCCGTTGGCGAACGCCTGGCGTTCCTTGCCGATCAGCGCATCCGGCGGCACCTCCATGAAGGCGAACGCGCCGGACACGGCTAATTCGCCGGGCTGCGCGGCGCGGGCGAACACGTTGTCGTCGGAATTGTCGAAGCGGATCGTGCGCGCGAACCTCATTGCAGCGCCGTCTCCTGCGGCCACCTGATCACTGCATCGGCCAGCAAGAGCGAGACATGCTTGCCGTCGGTGCGCTTCATGACGAGATTGCCGTGTTCATCCAGCCCGACGAACTCGCCGCTGACGCCGCTGCCCGAAGCGTCGGCATAGCTGCGCTCGCGCTTGTCGGCGCGCTGCTCCCAAGCCTGATGGACAGGCGCAAAGCCTTCATTGGTCCATGTGTCAAGCCAGGTCATGAAGTGGCGCGTGTAGGATTCAATGAGCTGCTCCGATGTCAGGTCCGGGCAGCCTTCCTCCGCCAGCGTGGTCACGCCGGGATCGTGCCCCGGCTCCGGGCCGCCAGGACGCTCGGTGAGCCTAACCTCCAACCCGACGGCAAGCCATTGTGGCGCATCCTCAGCTGACGCCGCCCGGTCGGCCGCAAGGCGCAGCTGCGCGACCGCACCGTCATTGGCGAAGATCACGCCGGGCCAGCCAAATGTGATCGAGACCTTGGGCGGGGTCAGTGCGGCGAGGCAGTCCCCGCACGCGACCACACCCAGCGGAAGCATTTCAAGAGCGCGCGCGAGCGGCACCTCCGGCTCCAGCACGATGGCAAGCCCGGCATGCGCCTCCTCGTGGCTCCAGATCACGTCGCCCGCACCGAAGCGCCCGGATGACGCGCCTTCGCACGCCACACGTAGCGGCCGCTCGTTCGCGGGAAACCCGTGGCCCGTGAGCAGCGGCGGGAAGTCGATCTCGGTGTCCGCCATGTCGGCAATTGTCCTGTCGGTTCGCGAGGGCGGCGCTACGCGAGGTCGATTTCGGTTTCGACCGTGTGGTTCAGGTCCGTGCCGTCCGCCGTCAGGGTCATGCGCAGCTTCAGCTTCTTGCCCGCTTGCCCGGAGCGCACGAGCTTCTCGATCTCACGCTGAGAGGTCACGCCGACTTCCTTGAGGTATTTGCGGATCGCCATGTTGAGTTTTTCTTCGTCCATTGGAGCACCTAATCTTTCTTTTCGTTGTTGTCTGCGCGGGTTGCCGTTTTCAGGAAGGCCACCAGCGCCTCCAGCTTTTCCTCATCGGTGATGACCTGAAGCGGCATCTTCGAGCCGGGGGTCACGTGATCCGGCCCCTTGTCGAACAGTTCGGCTATCGTCTTCTCATTCCAGATCAGGCCAGACGTCTTCAGCCCTTGCGAATACGGGTAGCCGGGCAGTGCGCCCGCCTTTCGCCCGAAGATGCCGTAGAGCGTCGGGCCTGCGCGATTGCCGTCGCCTGGCGTGAGCGTATGGCACACGCTGCACTTGCGGGCAAACTGACGCTCGCCGAGCGACATGTCCTCACCCGCCTGGAAGCGGCGAGGATAAGTGCTCGGGATCGGCTCGAAGGGCTGACGAGGATCAGCGCTCCAGTGGACCGCGAAGTCGTCCAGCCCGCCGTAATAAAGCTGGCCGCGGGTCTTGAACGCCAGCGCCCAGACCGGACCGGTCGGATTGGAATAGGTCTCGCCGACAGCCCAGTTCCTGGTGCGCCACAAACGGATCATGCCGTCCGCCCCGCCTGTGGCAAGCACATCGCGCTCCGGAGCCAGGGCAAGGGTGAGCACCGGCCCCTCATGCGGGGCGAGGATCTTGATCTCGTCGCCCGTCCCAGCGTCGATCACGCGGACATCGCCGTTCTGCGCGCCAAAGGCCAGCCGCCCGCCGGGCAGCACGCGCAGCACGTTGATGCCCCAACCATATTCGATCACAGGCCGCACCGGCTCGGCGGTCTCGCCATCCGTGCGCCAGAGGCGAATCGCACCGTCATAGCCACCAGAATAAAAATGCGAGCCATCTGCCGCGAAGGCTACCGTGTTGACCGGTCCGTTGTGGCCTTTCAGGCGCGCGAGCAGCTTGCCGTCGGCAAGCCGCCAGAGCCCGACCGTCCGATCCCAGCTTGCACTTGCCGCAAGTTTGCCGTCCGGGGAGAGGGCCACGTCGAGCACCTTGGCATCGTGACCTTTCATGCGAAGCTTAAGATCAGCGGTCGTGAGGTCCCAGATTGCCAGCGTGCCGTCATCGCTGCCGGTAAGCGCGCGTGTCTCGCTGATGAATACCGCATCATTCACCGGCCCGTCATGGCCGATCAGCCGAGCACGCAATTCAGGCGTGCGACCCTCCAGGCCCCAAAGGATTGCCGAATAGTCGAAACTCGCGGTGAGTGCGCGTTGGCCATCAGCGATGGTCAGCCCCCGCACCGGACCGCCATGGCCTTCGAGGTTGAGGCTCGCGTGTTCGACGGCACGATCCTGCGCGTGGACATTTCCGGACAGCATGGCCAAGGCGAGGCCCGCGACCACTATTCGCCACAGCCGCCCCCGCGATATGCTTGCCGTCACCGGCATCGAGCGAACCGCGCTATTCCGCCGGCTGTTGCTGGGGCATCCCCCGCGCGGGCTGCGTAGCCGAGTTCGGGATCTCGCCCTTCTTCTGCAGCTCTTCGACCCACAGATCGTGATGCTCTTTGGCCCAGTTCAGATCGACCTTGCCCGTCGTCATCGCCTGGAACGCGCCCTGAAGCCCGACCGTGCCAAGGTAGATATGCGCCACGATCACCGACAGCAGGAACAGTGACACGATCGAATGCCAAAGCTGGTTGAGCTGCATCTCCTGCATCGCGGACAGGTTCGTTGGCAGTTCGGTGCCAAACACCGCGTTTATTGCCCCGAAGGTCTTCGCGAAGAATGCGAACTCGAATGGCAGCAGCAGCGCAAGCCCGGACATGCTCACCGAAATGCCGCCCAAGACGGTCAGCCAGAATACGATCTTCTGTCCGGGATTAAACTTCTTGGCATGCGCGTGAACGCCGGGGATCAGATAGCCGCCGCCCTTGAGGAACCACATCAGATCGGTCTTGTCGGGGAGGTTGTGAGGAATCCATTTGATGAAGATCCAGACGATACCTATCATGAAGATGAAGGCGGATACGAAATGCGCCCACTTCCCGCCGAGCGTGAGCGCGGTGAACGCTTCCGGTCCCATCACGGGCAGCAACAGCTCGCGACCGTAAAGCATATTGAGCCCGGTCAGGCCAAGCACAAGAAACGAAATCGCAATCACCCAGTGGCCTGCGCGTTCCGATAGCGTAAAGCGTTCAATCAGCTTGCCGCTCAGTCCGCTTGCCACCGGCATCGAGCCCCGGAGCAGGAAGAACAGCAGACAGGCCGCTGCCACGCCGGCCATACCCCACCAACCGTAGGTGGCGATCGGGCCGTTCCGGAATTCGCGCCACGCTTCACCCGTGCTCTGAATCGCGTAGCCCGCTTCTGGCCCCTGCACCACCGTGGATGCTTCCTCGCCGTGGCGAAGCTTGCTCCAGAAGTCTGTGCGGGATAAGTCGCCCTGCGACTCACCAAAAGCCTCTCTGGCTTCCGGGCTGACGTCGAACTGCTGCGGGGGACGGGAGGTCTCGGGGCTACCCGGCACCATGTTGATGGTCGCGTCAGAAGGTGGACGCACGCTCTGCGCGCTCGCTGAGCCGGACAGCAGAAGGCTCGCGGTCATCATCGCGGCCACGAAGACGCCGAGGACACGCGCGGCCCCAAAACTGATCGGGAAAATTCTTTTCATCGCAGACACCTTGTCCGGTTCAGCACAAACGGTTCCAGGAGAAGAGGCCAGCTCCTATCCGCGCAATCAACAAGCCGTTTCGGGCGCGCCGCGGACATGCCAAGCCAGCCGAGAATCAACTTTTGACCCGCCATCCAGCGGGGAAAACGGGGGCGGCCCCGGGAAAGGAAGCCGCCCCTTACTGTATCACGGTATTGGACACCGCCAGGCTAGCCGGACTGTCCCGGATAGGCGCGTCCCCAACCCCAGGCGCCAGAGCCGAAGCCGCGGGCCACGACGCGCTGGCGGTAGATGTCGGCGACCTGATCGCCGTCACCAGCCAGCAGCGCCTTGGTCGAGCACATCTCCGCGCACAGTGGCAACTTGCCCTCGGCGATGCGGTTGCGGCCGTATTTCTGGAACTCGACCGCGGACATG
>CAZYYQ010000140.1:0-5274 GCA_964651275.1 uncultured Hyphomicrobiaceae bacterium
ACTCCATCACGCCTTCGCGCGCCTTCTTCACCAGCGGGCTGTCGGTGCGCACTTGGGGAAGGCTGCCGTCGCGTCCGGGGCGCATGTCGTTTACGCTCATATGGCACGACGCAATGGGCTTGGGCATGCCGACTACCTCGACGAGGCACATGCGGCAATTGCCCGCGATCGACAGGCGTTCGTGATAGCAAAAGCGCGGGATTTCCTCGCCAGCCTCCTCGCAGGCTTGAAGGAGGTTGATCCCGTCCTCGACCTCAATCTCGCGGTCGTTGATGATCAGCTTTGGCATTCGCTCGCCCTTCAGCGTGTCAATTGCGGTGCGCGCTGGCTCATTCCGCCGCAATCCCGGCCGTCTCGCCGCGTCGGCTCACGGCCTCGATGCGGCCCTCGATCTCGCCGCGGAAGTGCCGGATCAGGCCCTGGATCGGCCACGCTGCGGCATCGCCCAGCGCGCAGATGGTGTGGCCCTCGACCTGCTTGGTAACATCCAGCAGCAGGTCGATCTCGCGTTTGGTCGCGTCCCCGTCGATCATGCGCGTCAGCACGCGCCACATCCAGCCTGTGCCTTCGCGGCAGGGCGTGCACTGGCCGCAGCTTTCATGCTTGTAGAAATACGCGATGCGGGCGATCGCCGCCACGATGTCGGTCGATTTGTCCATGACTATGACAGCCGCCGTGCCGAGGCCCGACTGCACGTCTCGCAGGGCATCGAAGTCCATCAGCAGGCCGTCGCACTGCCAGTGCGGCACCAGCGGCACCGAGGAGCCGCCGGGGATCACCGCCAGCAGGTTGTCCCAGCCGCCGCGCACGCCGCCGGCGTGGCGGTCGATCAATTCGCGCAGCGGGATGCTCATCTCTTCTTCAACCGTGCACGGCTCCTCGACATGGCCGGAGATGCAGAACAGCTTGGTGCCGGTGTTGTTGGGCCGGCCCAGCGCGGCGAACCAGGCGCTGCCGCGGCGCAGGATCTCCGGTACCACCGCAATGGATTCGACGTTGTTCACGGTCGTGGGCGCGCCCCACAGGCCGACATTGGCCGGGAACGGGGGTTTGAGGCGCGGCTGCCCCTTTTTGCCTTCCAGGCTCTCCAGCAGCGCGGTCTCCTCACCGCAGATATACGCGCCCGCACCATGATGAATGTAAATGTCGAAGTCCCAGCCATGGCTATTCCCTGGCCCGATCAGCTTTGCCTCATAGGCCTCGTCGATCGCCGCCTGCAGGATTTCGCGCTCGTGGATGTATTCGCCGCGGATATAGATGTAGCAGGTATGCGCGCCCATCGCGAAACCGGCGACAAGGCAGCCTTCCAGCAGGATATGCGGGTCATGCCGCATGATCTCGCGGTCCTTGCAGGTGCCCGGCTCGGACTCATCGGCGTTGACGACGAGATAATGCGGACGCCCGTCGCTCGCTTTCGGCATGAACGACCATTTCAGGCCCGTGGGGAAGCCCGCCCCGCCGCGCCCGCGCAGTCCAGACTCCTTTACCTCTTCGATGATGCCATCGCGCCCTTTTTCCAGCATCGCCTTGGTGCCGTCCCATGCGCCGCGTCTGCGCGCGCCGTGCAGACCCCAGTCGTGCAGCCCGTAGAGATTGGTGAAGATGCGGTCCTTGTCTTCGAGCATTGGCTACTCGCTCCCTCGGGTCATTCGCTCGCGCCAGCCCCGCGCTCGTAGATGCTGCGATCCGTGAGCGTCGTTGCGCCGCTGATCGGCGCGGCTTTCTGGCGGCGGACCTGCGGTCCAGGCTCCACCGGCTTGCCGTCGCGCAGGCTGTCGAGAAGCTGCGCGAAGCTATCCGGGGTAAGGTCTTCGTAATAGTCAGCGTTGATCTGAACCATCGGCGCGTTGACGCAGGCCCCGAGGCACTCGACCTCTATCCAGGAAAACAGCCCGTCCGGCGTCACATCGCCCGGCTCGCCAATCCGGTCGCGGCACACCGCCTTCAGATCGTCCGCGCCGCGCAACACGCATGGGGTCGTACCGCAAAGCTGCACATGGTACTCTCCCACCGGCGAGAGGTTGAACATCGTGTAGAATGTCGCGACCTCGTAAGCGCGGATATAGGGCATCTCAAGCATCTCCGCGACGTAGCGGATCGCCGGTTCGGGCAGCCAGCCGTGCTGCTCCTGTGCGCGCCAGAGCAGCGGGAGCACCGCCGCCCATTGCCTGCCTTGCGGGTATTTCGCTATCTGCTGTGTCGCCCAGGCTAGGTTCTCGGCGGTGAATTCGAAGCTCTCCGGCTGGATCGCGTCGACACGTCTTACACTCATTCTTGATCCTTCCCCCGGATTACCGGTCAACCTCGCCGAATACGATGTCGATCGACCCAAGGATTGCCGACACGTCGGCCAGCATGTGGCCGCGGCACAGGAAGTCCATCGCCTGTAGATGCGCGAAACCCGGCGCGCGGATCTTGCAGCGATAGGGCCGGTTGGTGCCATCGGCGACGAGGTAGACGCCGAACTCTCCCTTCGGCGCCTCAACCGCGGCGTAGACCTCGCCCTCGGGCACGTGAAAGCCCTCGGTATAGAGCTTGAAGTGATGGATCAGCGCCTCCATCGAGCGCTTCATCTCGCCCCGGCGCGGTGGCGTCACCTTGTTGTTGGGCGCGAGCACCTCGCCCTGCCCTTCGCCCGAGGTCAGCTTGTCGATGCATTGCTTCATGATCCGCACCGACTGGCGCATTTCCTCCATGCGAACGAGATAGCGATCGTAGCAGTCGCCGTGCTTGCCGACCGGGATGTCGAACTCGAAGTCGTTGTAGCATTCGTAGGGCTGCGCCCGGCGCAAGTCCCACGCGCCGCCCGAGCCGCGCACCATCACACCGGAAAAGCTGCGCGCGAGCGCCTCATCAAGCGTCACTACGCCCACATTGACGTTGCGCTGCTTGAAGATGCGGTTTTCCGTCAGCAAACCCTCGATGTCGTCGAGCACTTGCAGAAACGGATCGCAGAACGCGCCAATATCGTCGATCAGGTCGGGCGGCAGGTCCTGATGCACGCCGCCGGGGCGGAAGTAGTTGGCGTGCAGCCGCGAGCCGGAGGCGCGCTCGTAAAACACCATCAGCTTCTCGCGCTCTTCAAAGCCCCACAGCGGCGGGGTGAGCGCCCCGACATCGAGTGCCTGCGTCGTCACGTTGAGCAGATGGCTGAGCAGCCGGCCAATCTCGGAGAACAGCACGCGGATGATCTGCCCGCGGATCGGCACCTCCACGCCCACGAGTTTCTCGATCGCGAGGCAGAACGCATGCTCCTGGTTCATCGGCGCGACATAATCGAGGCGGTCAAAGTACGGAATCGCCTGCAGGTAAGTCTTGTACTCGATCAGCTTCTCGGTGCCCCGATGCAACAGCCCTATATGCGGATCAACCCGCTCAACGACCTCGCCGTCCAACTCCAGGATCAGCCGCAGCACGCCATGCGCTGCCGGGTGCTGCGGCCCGAAATTGATGGAGAAATTGCGGACTTCCGCTTCAGCTTCGGCCATTGCCTATCAGCTTCCCTTTTTGCTGGTGCGCGCCGCGCTCACGTCTTGCCTCCGGAACCGGATGACGCCTTTTCATCGCCGGGCAGAATGTATTCCGCGCCTTCCCAAGGGCTGATGAAGTCAAAATCCCTGAATTCCTGCTGGAGCTTCACCGGCTCGTAAACCACGCGCTTCAAGTCCTCGTTGTAGCGGACCTCAACGAAGCCAGTGAGCGGGAAGTCCTTGCGCAGCGGGTGCCCCTGAAAGCCGTAATCGGTAAGTATGCGGCGCAGGTCCGGGTGACCGGAGAAAAACACGCCGTACAGATCGAATGTTTCACGCTCGCACCAGTTCGCGCCCGGGAAAACATGAGTGATGCTTGGCACCGGAGTCGACTCATCCGTTTCGGTCTTGACGCGGATGCGCCGGTTCTGCTTCGGGCTCAGCAGGTGGTAGACAACCTCGAAGCGCTTGGCCCGGTCGGGATAGTCCACCCCGCAGATGTCGATCAGACAGGTGAACTGGCAGCGCACATCTTCGCGCAGAAACGTCATCAGCGCCGGGATGCTCTCCCGACTGGCGCGCAGCGACAGCTCGCCATGCGCCACCCGGCATTCATCGACTGCCTCGGGCTGCGCCGCAGCGATATGCTCGCCCAACTCGTAAAGCGCCTCTTCCAGAGACTCGTGCGTCTGGCCGATCCCCAAGGCTGCCTCCTAGCGGACAATCGTCCCGGTGCGCCGGATCTTGCGCTGCAAAAGCATGATCCCGTAGACCAGCGCCTCCGCGGTCGGCGGACAGCCCGGAACGTAAATGTCGACCGGCAGCACCCGGTCACAGCCGCGCACCACCGAGTACGAATAGTGATAGTAGCCGCCGCCATTAGCGCAGCTTCCCATCGAGATGACATAGCGCGGCTCGGGCATCTGGTCATAAACCTTGCGGATCGCGGGTGCCATCTTGTTGCACAGCGTCCCCGCAACGATCATCACATCCGATTGGCGCGGGCTGCCGCGCGGTGCAAAACCGAAACGCTCGATGTCGTAGCGCGGCATCGACGATTGCATCATCTCCACCGCGCAGCAGGCCAGCCCGAATGTCATCCACATCAGCGAACCGGTACGCGCCCAGTTGACCAGGTCCTGCGAGGTAGTGACCAGAAAGCCCTTGTCCGCAAGGTTGCTCGACAGCTCGGTGAAGCCGCGATCACCCGAGAGCGTCCCACCCGTCGATCCATCCGGGCTGCGCAGCAGCAGATCCTCCGGCCTGAACTCTGGCTTGATCAATCCCATTCCAGCGCTCCCTTGCGCCATTCATAGATGAAGCCGATCGTCAACACGCCGAGGAACAGCATCATCGCCCAGAAACCGAAAAGCCCTGCCTCCTCGAACGCGACAGCCCACGGAAACAGGAACGCGACCTCCAGATCAAAGATGATGAACAGGATCGCTACCAGATAAAAGCGCACATCGAAGCGCATGCGGGCATCGTCGAACGCGGGGAAACCGCATTCATAGGCCGAGAGCTTTTCCGGGTCCGGGTTGCTTGGCGCCACGATGAAAGGCGCCACCAGCAGGGCCATTCCGATTGCTGCGGCCACTCCGAGGAATATAAGCAGCGGCAGGTAGTCTGTCAGGAGATCGGACATTTCGCCTCATTGCGCGACCGGCTCGCCGTGGCGCGGCCAATCCTTGCATGAATTGCAACCGATTATCTGTATCAGGATGATACCGCAATGCAGCCCCCCTAGACCAGCCCGCGGTCCGGCGCAACATGCGAAATTTTGTCAGCGTACAGGCAGAGCCGG
>CAZYYQ010000141.1:0-5176 GCA_964651275.1 uncultured Hyphomicrobiaceae bacterium
GGCACCGGCAAGCACACGCGCCGAATTTGCGTATTTCATCAAGTCTCCTCCAATATTCGGGGGTCAAAGCCCCGGAATCGGGTTTGGCGTGGTTAGTCGGGCGGGCATCACCAGCAGAATGAGATCACGCGTTGGGATGCCCGACCAGTGGGCTAAGGAAAGACGAGAGAGCGCAGGGTGTCAACGTAAAAACAAAGCAAAAACAATAAGTTAGAAATCTTCTAATTCTAATTCCAAACTGGGCACTCAGGAATTTTGGTGGTCTCGGTAGGCGAAAGCTGTGGCCAACCGCGCGTTCGCTTCGCGCCGGCTTCACGAATCACCTAACGTCAAGATCATTAGACTTTGCGGAGCATGCCGTGGCGAACTTTTCGACACATTTGGGCGTTGGCGCGGTCGCAAGCGGTCTTGCCGCATCGGTGGCGCTCGCCGCCGGCGCCGTCTCGCCGGACAGCATCGGCACGCTCATCTGTGCAGGCATCGTCGGCAGCATACTGCCCGATATCGACCTGCAGAAATCCCACCCCTCGCGGATGCTGTTCGGGGCGCTGGGAATCCTGTTCGCCTTCATCTCGCTGTTCCAGTATTACCAGACCTACTCGGTGGCCGAACTGTGGGCTATCTGGCTGGCCGTCTACTGTTTCATCCGGTTCGGATTCTGGCGCTTCTTCCACCGTCACGCGGTGCACCGTGGCATCTTCCACTCCGTGTTGGCCGGTCTGATGTTCATGGCGCTGACGGCGATCGTGCTGACGCATCTGCTTGGGCGCGATCCGGCACTAGGCTGGCTTGGCGGCCTGTTCGTCTTTATCGGCTTTATCGTTCATCTGACGCTCGACGAGATTTATTCCGTCGATTTCGAGGGCGCCTACATCAAGCGCTCCTTCGGCAGCGCCCTGAAGATATGGGAATATGGCTCGCCGCGCGCTTCGCTGCTTATGACTGGCGCATTCCTGATCGCGATTACCTTCGCGCCGACGGTGACGCCGTTCGTGCGGACGATGGCCTCGCTGGAATTGAACGATTTCTTCAAGCAGCGGATGTGGCCGGAAGACAAATGGTTCGCGCCGCTGCGGGCGAATGCGCGCGAGCCGGACATTCGCACCGGCGCTCTGCAAGATGAAGATATCTCGCGCCTGCCCTGACGTCGCGCCTCAGCGTGCGTCGAGGCGCGCACCCAATTCTCCCGCCAGGTCCTGAATGAACTGCCACGCAACGCGTCCCGACCGTGCGCCGCGCGTCATCGCCCATTCCTTGGCGCGGGCCTCAAGTGCGTCAGGCGCAATCGGCAGGCGATAATGCTCGGCATAGCCGTGGACCATCTGCAGGAAGTCGTCCTGCGAGCAGTGATGGAAGCCGAGCCACAGCCCGAAACGGTCCGACAGCGACACTTTTTCCTCGACCGCTTCCGCAGGGTTGATCGCGGTCGAGCGTTCGTTCTCCATCATGTCGCGGGGGAGCAGGTGACGCCGGTTCGATGTCGCATAGAAGATAACGTTCTCCGGCCGCCCCTCGATGCCGCCTTCAAGCACCGCCTTGAGCGACTTGTAAGAGGTGTCGCCATCGTCGAACGACAGGTCGTCGCAAAACACCACGAAGCGATGGGGCTGTCCGCGCATCGCCTGCAGGCAGCGGGGCAGGCTGGCAATATCCTCACGGTGGATTTCCACGAGCTTCAGTCCCGGTGCATCCGGCTCGACTGCGAGCGTCTCGCTTGCGCGTGCATGAACCGCCTTCACCAGCGAACTCTTGCCCATGCCGCGCGCGCCCCACAGCAGCGCGTTGTTGGCGGGCAGCCCGCGCGCGAAGCGCACCGTGTTGTCGAGCAGCCGGTCGCGCATTGGCCCGACCGCGCGCAGAAGATCCAGCGGCACGCGGTTCACCTTGGCCACTGGCTGAAATTCGCCGGGCGTCGGATGCCAGATGAAAGCCTCTGCCGCGCCGAAGTCCGGCGGCGTGGCGCGTGGCGGGGCAATCCGTTCCAGCGCACCGGCGATACGCTCGATCAGGGCAAACTGGCGAAAGCGGTCGTGCTGCTGTTGGGCCGTCATCTTCGGGTCCATTGATGCTTGCCATGTCGTAGCCCGCTGACGCGCAGTTTGTCCAGCCGAAGCCGCAACGTGAATTTTGTCTTGCACGCACTCGCGAAGGGTCGCAATTCATCATGCGCATCATTATTTCGCCGAGAAGAGGCGGGTGCCGTCGGCAACCGGTTGCAATGGCTGCTTGTGCGGCTATAGTCGCGGCCAATTGTGGAAGACGCGCAGGTTCCGCCTGTTAATTTAGCGCCCTGTCGTGCCACTTGCTGGCCGCGTGAGCGCCTGCATCTATTTCGTCTGCATTAGCGTCTGACCCGATCTTCTAGTCAAAGGACCGCAGCATGTTCATCTCGCCCGCACTGGCCCAGGACACCGGGGCGCCTGGAGGATCGAATATCATCCTCCAGTTGATGCCGTTCATCCTGATCTTCGCGATCATGTACTTCCTAATCATTCGACCTCAGCAGAAACGGCTGAAAGCGCATCGCGAGATGGTCGCGAACGTGAAGCGCGGCGATACGGTCGTGACCGCGGGCGGGCTGGTCGGCAAGGTGGTCAGCGTCGTGGATGACGACGAAATCCGCGTCGATATCGCGGACGGCGTGCGCGTCAGCGTCGTGCGCAGTACGCTGTCAGATGTTCGGCCCAAGGGCGAGGTGCGCGGCGCAAAATCCGCAAGCCAGTCGGAGCGCAAGGCCGATGAGATCGAACACGAGGCGGATGAGGCCGAGGAACAGGAGGTGCCCGCGCCTGAGAAGACCGCAGCCAGCAATGGCGCATCGCGCAAGGCACCGGCCCGGAAATCGCGCGCGGCCAGCAGCGGCGGCACCCGCAAGAGCAGCGCGAGCGCGGCCTCGAAGGCAGGTGCGTCCAAGACCGGAGCCTCGCGCTCCCGGCGCAGCACACGCTCGAAGAGCGGTAACGGCGCATCGGCGGATGGGGCCAAGGACACCGGCGATAACGCATAGTTTGAGTTTGGCGGGAGCGCGCCGCGCGCACCGCCCGTGAATGGTCGGAACATGCTTCATTTCTCGCGCTGGAAGATTGGATTCATCCTGCTGGTCGTCTTGACCGGCATTGCCTATGCGGTCCCGAATGCGATCCCGAAAAAGACGCTGGAAGGCCTGCCGGACTGGATGCCGAACCAGCAGGTGCATCTTGGGCTCGACCTTCAGGGCGGCTCCCACTTGCTGCTGGAAGTCAACACTGCGGAATTGCGCGCGGACTGGCTAGAGGCGATTCAAGACGATGTGCGCGTGGCTCTGCGTGAAAAGCGCATAGGTTACCGCAACCTGCGGGTCGATGGCCAACATGTCAGCGTGACGATCCGCGACGCCGCACAAGTGGACGAGGCGTTCCAAACCATTTCCGATCTGGCGCAGCCGCTGGATGGCGATCTGTTCACCGGCGTTGGCGGCGGTACGGACATTGCGGTTGAGCGCGCCGGAGACACGCGGCTGCGTGCATCTCTCACCGAGCAGGCTTTTAGCCAGCGGCTACGCTCGGCGGTAGGTTCTACGATCGAGACGATCCGCCGCCGTATCGACGCGCTCGGCACCACCGAGCCGAACATCCAGCGTCAGGGCATTGACCGCGTTCTGGTGCAGGTTCCGGGCCTGCAGGACCCGGAGCGCCTGAAGGAACTGATCGGTCAGACGGCGAAGCTGACTTTCCAGCTTGTCGATCAATCCATGTCGGCGGAGGAAGCGGAAAGCGGGCGCCCGCCGCCCGGCTCCGAGCTTTACCCGTCCGATGATGGTAGCGGACAGCAATACCTGCTGCGCAAGCGCGCGATCATCAGCGGAGAGGACCTCGTCGACGCGCAGCCGAGTTTCGATCAGCGCACCAACGAGCCGGTCGTGACGTTCCGCTTCAACGCCTCTGGCGCGCGGCGTTTCGGCGATGTGACAGCCGATAACGTCGGACGCCCCTTCGCCATCGTGCTGGACGGCAAGGTTATCTCGGCACCGGTGATTCAGGAGCCGATCCTCGGAGGCACCGGCCAGATTTCTGGCGATTTTACGGTCGAGGATGCCAACAATCTGGCAATCCTGTTGCGCTCCGGCGCGCTGCCCGCCTCGCTGACGATCCTGGAAGAACGCACAGTCGGCCCGAGCCTGGGGGCGGATTCCGTCGCGGCTGGCGAGATTGCGGGGGTTGTGGGCCTCATCGGCGTCGTGATCTTCATGCTCGCGGCCTATGGCCTGTTCGGGATATTCGCGAACATCGCGCTGCTCGCGAACATCGGCATCATCCTTGGCGTTCTGTCGGCACTGCAGGCGACGCTTACGCTGCCGGGTATCGCGGGCATCGTGCTCACGGTCGGCATGGCGGTCGATGCCAACGTGCTCATCTTCGAGCGCATCCGCGAAGAGATGCGAGCCGGAAAGACACCCATAGCCGCTGTTGACATCGGCTTTTCGCGGGCGGTCGGCACCATCCTTGACGCGAATATAACCACGTTCATCGCCGCCCTGATCCTGTTCTGGCTGGGGTCCGGGCCGGTGCGTGGCTTTGCCGTCACGCTATCCATCGGCATCTTCACCTCGGTGTTCATGGCGCTGATGTTCACGCGGATGCTGGTCGTGCTGTGGCTGCAGCGCACGCGCCCGCGCGCGATACCGATATAGGAGGCAGCCGCTCATGCCTTTCAAACCACTCAAGCTGGTGCCCGATACGACGACGTGGCGCTTCATGGCGCTGCATCGCATCGCGATGCTTGCCTCGGCTGCGCTGATGCTGATTTCGGTCGCCCTGTTCTTCGGAGTCGGCCTCAATTACGGCATCGACTTCAAGGGCGGCACCCTCATCGAGATCAAGACCACCGATGGTCCGGCGAACCTCGGCGAGTTACGCTCCAAACTGGGCGGCCTCGGTCTCGGCGATGTGCAGATCCAGACCTTCGGCGCTCCCGACGATGTGCTGATCCGCGTACAGGAGCAGCCCGGCGGGGAAAAGGCGCAACAGGCTGTCGTCGATCAGGTGAAGGGCGCGCTCGGCGACAATGTCGAGTACCGGCGAACGGAAGTTGTCGGGCCGACGGTTTCGCAAGAGTTGATCGAGTCCGGCACACTCGCCGTCGTCCTCGCGATCTTCGGGGTGCTGGTCTATATCTGGCTGCGCTTCGAGTGGCAGTT
>CAZYYQ010000142.1:0-5116 GCA_964651275.1 uncultured Hyphomicrobiaceae bacterium
ATGGTGCCCCGCTTCCTCATGCCGCAATGGATACAGGACATCGGGTGGTTGACGCCGAATACCTGGGCATTGGAAGCGTATAACGAGATTTTCTGGCGTTCCGGCGGCATTGACGCGGTCATGCTGCCGTGGCTGGCGCTGGCCGTAACAGGGGGGATCGGCCTGCTTGCGGCGAATGTCCTTGCAGCGCGTCATGCCGGCTGAAGATTTGGGAGAAGTCAAAATGGACGAGATGATCACGCAGGTGCGCCAACAGCTGGGCGGTGCGGACAGGGCGCGTACGACAGCGGTCGGTCTGAGCCTCGCCGTGGCGGTGCTTGCCGCATGGCTGGGCCTTCATGTTTACGCATTGTTCTTCCTCGACCTCGGCGCAATCAACCCGCTCTTCGCGCTTGCCATCATCGCAGTGCAGTGCTGGCTTTATGTCGGCATCTTCATCGTCGCGCATGACTGCATGCACGGCACGCTTGCGCCGGGCCGCCCCGCTGTCAATCGCTGGTTCGGACGCACTGCGCTGTTCTTCTACGCCGGCTTCGACTTCGACGCGCTGAAGGCAAAGCACCGCGACCATCATCGCTATGCGGGCACCGAGGCCGACCCGGACTTCCACGAGGACGACCCTGACTCGTTCTGGGCATGGTATGTGAGGTTCTTCCGGGAGTATTTTTCTGGCCGGGAACTGGCGATCATCTTCGCCGCCGTTCTGGTCTATGTGCTGGCGCTGGGCGCGCCCCTCATCAATGTCTGGGTGTTCTGGGCGCTGCCGGCGATCGCATCCTCGCTACAGCTCTTCTATTTCGGCACATACCGCCCGCATCAGCCGGGGAACGAGCCGTTCGCCGACAGCCATAACAGCCGGACCAACGATTATCCGCACTGGCTGTCGCTGATCACCTGCTTTCACTTCGGCTATCACCACGAGCACCACCTGTTTCCGTATCTGCCGTGGTGGCGGCTGCCGGCGGCACACGATGCGTTGCGTCGCGCGGAAAGTTGACCGTTACTCCCCGGGCAAAGCGCTGCGCTTGCCGCCCTCGCTCAGGCTTGGCTTGGTCCACAGTTCGCCGCGCGGACGCGTTGGCCGTATCGCGGCCAGCGCATGCACGCCAAGCGCATCAAGACCGCCAAGAGAGACGCTGCCAAGCTTGCGCATCTTGCTGGTGCTGACGCGCTCGTCCCACGCTCGCATGCCGCGCGCCTTCACATCCCGGCCGATGGCGCGGTAGATGCGGCTGGCGGCGGCAATGGTCCAGGCGGAGCGAAGCGGCAGATCGGCGATGCCCTGGCGGGCGGATGCGTAGTATGCGTCGGCCAGATCGAGCAGCCGCGCCACGACCCGAGTTACTCCTTCCCGGTGCTCTGGGTCAGCTACCCGATCGAGCGGCACGCCTTCCTGTGCAAGCAAGTCGGCAGGCAGATAGACGCGCCCGTCGCGCGCATCCTCGATCACGTCGCGGGCAATGTTGGTGAGCTGAAAGCCGAGCCCGAGATCACAGGCGCGCAGAAGCGTGGCGCGGTCGCGCGCATCCATGATCATCGCCATCATCACGCCGACAACGCCGGCGACGTGATAACAGTAATCCAGGGTGTCCTCGATCGTCTGGTATTGGCGCGCTTCGACATCCATCGCGAAGCCGTCGAGCAGTTCCAGCGGGTGGCGCGCAGGGATATTATGCTTGGCCGCGACGTAGCCAAGCGCGCGGAATACAGGCTCGTCCGCCTCGCCGGCCAGCGCGGCAAGTGTTTTCTCGCGCAGTTCCGCGAGGCGGCGTTCGCACCCCTGCGGCGAATCTGGACCGGAGCGGAAGCCGAAATCCTGCCCGTCGATCACGTCGTCGCAGTGCCGGCACCATGCGTAAAGCATGTATGCGTCATGGCGGGTGTCTCGTGCGAACAGGCGCGCGGCAGCTGCGAAGCTCTTAGAGCCGCGCTCGATGCGCTGTTTGCTGTCAATGACGATGTGCTTGGTCGGCATGACCCTCGAAATATTGTTATTGGCCCCGTGACGGGCTGGCATCAGGCGCTGCGCGAGCTGCCCGGCTGCCCCACCCAAATATTCTGCAGCGCTCGCGTTATCGGTACGGGCGGACGCCCGATCAGGATCCGCGCCTTGTCCCAAGGTTTCAGCCGGCAGGCGTAAAACCGCTCGATGAGCGGTTCCGGCAGCGTGTAGAAACGCTCCATAACGCCGGCGCGCTTGTGCGGTTCCGCGGCAAAGAACAAGAACCGGTTCAGCACGCGAAAGAAGTCGCGCTGGTGCCATGTCGTCACCGAATAGCGCCGGCTCAGGAGATGCGCGTCAGCGGTAGTTGCTGGGCGGCGCGCGGCGAGCAGGTCGGCAAAGCGCACCGCATCGGGCAGGGAATAGCCCGTGGTCGGATGGAACAGTGCTGCGCGCATGCCGGCGCGCGGGATGCCGCCGGAGGACGCCCAGAACCGGGCAATATCGCCCATCAGCACGATCGGCAGCACGCCGCGCTCCTCGCGCACCACCTCGGCGACATCAAAGCCGCGCCGGCGGGCATAGGCATCGACCTCGCCGCCGATGCTGGTATCGTCGAGTTCCGGGCCGTCGCTGTAATAGGTGTCCTCGACGAGGATGCGGGTCTCATCCATCGGCAGCGTGTAGATGAAGCGGTAGCCGTCCTGTTGCGGGACCGTTGCATCCATGATGATCGGTAGGGTCTGGCCGTGCGGCCGGTTGCATCGGACTTCCTTGCCGACGAATTTCTGATAACCGAGCGTGAGGTGGGGGTTGGCCCGCGCACCGCGCCCGTCGATGACGCACGCTGCCTCGATGTTTTCGCCGTTGGTTATCGTCACGCCTTCCGCGCTGATCTCCGCCACGTCACGCCCGAGCAGCAGGTCATCGCCGAAGGTCTCTCTGGCGACTGCAGCAAGACGCCCGGATGTGGCAGAATGATACGACGTGCGCAGCTCGCGTCGATAGCGTGGAAAGCGGACCTCTTGCCGCGGCCAGCGATGGGCAATGAACGGCTTGAGCCAGTCATGCTGCGATGGCGTGAGGTCAGTGCCGTGGAACGACCAGGTGTGATTGCCCCCGAAATGCGCTGAACGCTCTATGATCGCAATCTTGAGCCTCGGGTCGGTCTGACGCAGCCGGTAAGCGGCCAGCGTATTGGCCAGACCTCCGCCCGCAAACACGTAATCGAATCGCAATGGTCCGGCTCCGCCCGATGGTTTTGGCCCAGCGTGTCTACAGCACATAGGCCACTTGTTGTGTAGCGCAATGCTCAAGCGCGGGCCAGCGCTCAAATCGTGCCAACCGAGGCACTGGCTTCCTAAGGGATGCGCGGGCTTTTATGCCAGTTCCGTTTCGGCATCCGGCAGATCGGATTCGCCACCGCTCAGGTCGGGGAGGTTGCGGTCCATCTGCGGGGAGCGGCCAAAATACTCGCGGTACCGCTTGGAGAAATGCGAGGCTGAAACGAAGCCCGAAGCCACGGCCACCTCGATGATCGGCAGGTTGGAGTGGCGTAGCAGGCGCTTGGCGCGTTCCAGGCGCACCTCAAGATAGTAGCGCGCCGGCGAGCGTGCCAGGTGATGGCGGAACAGCCGCTCGATGTGGCGGCGCGAGATCCCGGTTGCCTGGGAAATCTGGGCGAGCGAGACAGGCTCCGCGATATTGGCCTCCATGATCTCGATGATCGTCAGCAGGCGCGGGTTCTGGATGCCAAGCCGCGAGCCGATCGGCAGGCGCTGGCGATCATGCGCTGGCCGCACCCGGTCCATCAGGCAGACCTCGCAGACCTTCTCCGCCATGTCGGTGCCGAAGCGCAGCCCGATGAAATACAGCATCATGTCGAGCGCCACGGTGCCGCCCGCACAGGTGAAAATATCGTTGTCCACCTCGAACAGGCTGGACTTCACGTTCACGTCAGGGAAGCGTTCGGCGAAGCTGGGGATCATTTCCCAATGGATCGCGCATTGCCGGTCTTCCAACAGTCCTGCCTCGGCGAGAATCCATGCCCCGGTGCATAACCCTCCGATGCTGACGTCGCGCCTGTGCATGCGGCGCAGCCAGCTGAACACGGCGCGGTCGTGGTAGCGCTCCACTTCAACGCCGGAGCAGACAATTACCATGCGGGAGTCAGCCGGCTCGGCCCGGTCGTTCAGCACATGATCAAGCGAGGCATCTACACCGAGCGTGACACGGTTGCTGGCCTGAACCGGCTGGCCGTCTCGCGACACCAGTTGCCATTCATAAGCCGTGCGCCCGAGCGCGCGGTTCGTGAGGCGTAGTGCCTCGATCGCCGAGGAGAAGGCGATCATCGAGAAATTCGGAATCAGCAGAAAAATGATCTTCTGACGGTCCCACGCGCGAGGCTCCATCGCACGCCCTCCAGATACATCCGCTTTAACTAATAGCGAGCCCCGCAAGGCCCACCCAGCTTGTCCCCCGGTCTGTCGTCAACAGACTGTCCAGATTAACCCACGATCATCACGTAAAAATATGGCCGCGGCAACATTTACCGCTATAACGCGATCACACAGATTGTTGAAATGCTGCGTTCTTATGCGGGATCACGGTGCCAAGCCGTTAAGTTGCATGTCGCCGTAGCGGCTCAAAAATCCCGGACCGGAACCATGTCGCTTTCGGACAAAGATGCGACGACGCTGAGCCGCAGCACATGGCATTTGATCGGCAAGATGCCACGCGATAGGTGGGACGTGTTGCGACACTGATAAACCGTACGGCGCGGATCTCGGGTTGCGCAGTAGCGATGCTGGGCCGCGTGAAGACAACGAGCAGCCATGGCGTTCGCAAGCTCCGGGCGAGTGTCAGCCGGCAGCACGCCTTTCATCCATAATTGTTCATCGAGGATACTGCCATGTTCAATGCCGAGGGCCGTCCCACTTCTCCTGCAATGCCGGGCAAGGCGCCGGGGTCCGATCTTGAGATCGCCCGTGCCGCCAAGATGCTGCCAATAGCCGACGTCGCCGCGCGGCTGGATGTGCCGGAGAAGGCGCTTTATCCGTTCGGCCATAACATCGGCAAGATTGAGGACTGGTTCCTCAAGGGCATCGAGACGCGGCCTGATGGCAAGCTGATCCTCGTGACAGCCATCACCCCGACCCCGGCTGGCGAGGGCAA
>CAZYYQ010000143.1:0-5075 GCA_964651275.1 uncultured Hyphomicrobiaceae bacterium
TCGATCTCGACGCCGAGATACCTGACGGTGCTCTCGATCCGCGTGTGGCCGAGCAGGATCTGCACGGCGCGCAGATTTCCAGTACGCTTGTAGATCATGGTTGCCTTGGTCCGACGAAGGGAGTGGGTGCCGTAAATCGCCGGATCAAGACCGATATCTTCAAGCCAGTCGCACAAGAGCCTTGCATACTGCCGTGTTGAAAGATGTGCGCCGTCACGTACGCGGCTCGGGAAAAGATGCCCTCCGGGGTCGCTTGGAACCGACTTCACATAATCGTCGACGGCTTCGCGAGTTTGCTCGGTGAGTTCGAAGCGCACCGGTCGCCCGGTCTTGTGCTGACGAATAGTGGCCCGGTCCACGGCATAACCACGCGGCGCGATATCGCTTAGCCTGAGACTGACCAGATCGCAGCCGCGCAGCTTGCTGTCGATGGCGAGGTTGAACAGCGCCAGGTCACGCTTGCGCCCGGCCAACTGCAATCTACTTCTGATCGCCCAGATATGCTTGAGCCGCAGCGGCGGCTTGGCGCCGATAAGCTTGCCCTTGTTCCAGGGTTGGCGGTCTGTTCCTGAGCGGGACAATGAAAGATGGTCGGTCATGGTCAACTCCTGACTTTTTGAGGGAGTGCCCATGATGGTCCAGCGTATCAGACATGTCCGGTTACGAGGCGAAGCTGCCGGGTTCAGCGTCCGAGAGCAAAACTGGCCACTCTCGGAGCCCTGGCGAGAGGCTTCCAAGCCTTAAGCCGCGAAAGTCGCCGATGCGGTGAAAGCGGACACCCTCACATATCAGAGGTTGAGAACGCGGGCAGCGCGATGATGACGCGGGCGCCGCCATCCGGCGCGTCGGTGAGCACAAGCCGGCCATGATGCGTCTCGACCACCTTCTTGGCGATGGTCAGGCCGAGCCCCGCGCCGCCCGTGGCGCGGTTACGCGATGGGTCGAGCCGCACGAACGGCTCCAGCACCGCCTCGCGCTGATCCGCCGGGATGCCTGGCCCAGAGTCATCCACCACGACCAGCAGCCAGCGCCCGCGCGCGCTCAATTCCACCCGCGCCGTGCCACCATATTTGATCGCGTTGTCGAGCACATTCCCAACCAGCCGGCGCACGCCGCGCGCGTTGCCCAGCACTAGCGGCTGCGCGCTATTCAGCGACCGTGAGAGCGTCACGTCCGCGCCCGCGCTTTGCCGGTCCTCGACCTCGTAGGTGACGACCTCTGCCAAATCGACCAGCTCATCCTGATGGTTGCTCGCGCCCTCGGAAATCGCCAGGAGCGCGTCATCGAGCAGCCCGATCATGTCGTCAATGTCGCGCACCGCCTTGGCCCGCTCGGTCTCGTCGGGGATTGCCTCGGCGCGCAGGCGCAGGCGCGTGGCGTAGGTGCGCAGATCATGCGAGATGCCGCCGACGATTGCCATGCGCGCGGCAATCAGCCCGGCGATCCGCCCCTGGAGGCGATTGAAGGCGGCGATCACGCGGCGGATTTCGGGCGCGCTACCCGGCGCCTCGGGTAGCGGCGCGGCCTTGCCGGACAAGTCGATATTATCCGCCGCGCGTGCCAGCATTCGCAATGGCCGGGCCTCGCGACGGATCAGCAGGATCGTCAGCACCGCGATGCCGAAGCCGAACACGCTGGCCCAGAAGCCGGGGGGCTGGCCGAACAGGCTGACCGCAAGGATGCCCTGGCTCTCAACGACCAGCGTCTCGCCGGTTTTCATGTCGACATGAATTGCGGAAGAGGCTGGCAGAATGAATGCCATCACCCTCGGAAACAGCCAGCTAGGGCCGACCGGCTCGATGAGAACCGTCACACGGCGCGAGCCAAGCGCGACCAGATAGCGGCGCAGGACACGCTCGGCTGCCGCGGATTGCTGCCATGTCGCGAGATGGGCCGAACTCGTCCCGTCCGTCACCCGCACGCTGAAGCGCGGGGTGTTGGCCGCGCGCAGGATCAATTCGCGGCTCTCCGGCGGTGCGTTTTCGAGCAATTCGACCATCGCAGCAATTTGGTCGGGCAGCGGAAGGCGCGTGCTTTCACCCGTTGCCTGTCCGCGATCGGCGTAAAACATCGCCACGATGAAGACCTGCAGCACAATGAGACTGAAGATGAAGATCAGCGCGAGGCGCGTGACGAAACCGAAGCGCAGCATCAGGTCAGCTTTCGAACGGCCGGCACGAACAAATAGCCGTTGTTGCGCACCGTGGTGATGAAGTCGGCCTCCGGCGCATGGGCGTGCAGCTTCTTGCGCAGGCGCGAGACCGACATGTCGATGGTGCGGTCGAACGGGTCGGCTTCGCGCCCGCGAGTCCAGTCGAGAAGCTGATCGCGCGAGAGCACGCGCCGCGGCCGCTGCACGAAGCAGGCGAGCAGGTCGAACTCCGCGCTTGTCAGGCTGATTGGCTCGCCCTCTGAGGTCGTCAGCATCCGCGCATCGAGGTCCATGACAAAGCGGTCGAAGCCGTAGCGGCGATTTTCGCTCGCGACTGGGCCGCCGCCCTGTGTGCGCCGCAGGATCGCGCGCACCCGCGCCAGCAGCTCGCGCGGGTTGAACGGTTTCGCCAGATAATCATCCGCGCCCATTTCCAGCCCGACGATGCGGTCAATGTCGTCGTTCTTCGCTGTCAGCATCAGGATCGGCACGTTTCTCGCCGCACGCAGCCGCCGGCAGATCGACAAGCCGTCCTCGCCCGGCAGCATCAGATCAAGGATGATCAGGTCCGGCGCGGCGGCGCTCATCGCCGCGGTCATCGCCTCGGCGTTCTCCGCCGCGCGCACGTCAAAGCCCTCGCGGCTCAGCAGGTCCTGAACCAGCCGGCTGATCTCCGCGTCGTCCTCGACGACGAGCACGCATGCGCCATTCATCTCGCTCATGAGCGCGATCATTAGCCGAAGCGGGGCGCGGCGCAAGCGCGCTTGCCAATCGTTACAAATCGTTACGCGAGCGAAACCAATCGCTCCAAATCGTTTCTGTCGCGGCATACGGCAGCAACGTCTCGTCGGCAATCTCCGGGGTGTCAACGAGTTACAGACACCAACCAAAGGAGACTGACGATGAAAAAGATCATGGCTTTGACTGCCGGCGCTTTCGTCGCCGCCACCGCCTTCGCCGCCGACGCCGATGCTTGGGAGCGCCGCTCCACAGTGACCGGCCCGGCTGGCAACTCCGCGCATGTCGAAGCCTATGGCAGCCGTGGCGACGGCCAGTGGTCACGTCATCGCACGATCACCGGCCCGGCTGGCAATACCGCTACGCTCGGCGCGACCGGCTCCTGCTATGGCGGCGAGTGCCAGATCAATCGGTCGCGTACCGGCCCGGCAGGCAACACGGTCCGTCGCAGCACGACGATCCGCCGCTACTAACAGAATCGCTCTCCCCCTCAACCGGAGCGATAGGTGGCGCCGCATTCTTCCCCGGCAGCGGCGCCACCGCCCTTTCAATGGAGATAACCAGCCATGTTCGACGGCTTCACGGGCGCGGCTTCGCCAGAGTATCGCGGCCTGTTCCTCGCGACGGCGCTGGGATTCATGGCGATGGAGTTCATTATTGCGCGCCGGATGGGTCGCTCGGTCCACGACGCCTCCGAAACGGCGGCCTCGTTTATCATTGCCGCGGGACAGATTGCGGTTCGCGGCGTCGCAGCGGGCGTCGTCGCCTTTCCGTTCATCTTCGTCTACGAGCGCCGGCTGTTCGACATTCCGCTCGACACCTTCTGGGCCGTGATTGGTCTCGTTTTGGGGCTGGAGTTCTTCTATTACTGGATGCACCGCGCATCGCATACCGTGCGCTGGCTCTGGGCGACGCATTCGGTGCATCACTCGCCAACAAAGCTCAATTTCACCGCCGGCATCCGGCTCGGCTGGACCGGGCTGATCTCGGGCAACTTCCTGTTCTTCCTGCCGCTGGTATGGCTCGGCTTTCACCCGCTGTCGGTGATCGCCATGCTGGCGCTCAACCTGTTCTACCAGTTCTTCATGCACACCGAGCTGGCGCCGCGCCTCGGTCCGCTGGAGTGGGTGCTCAACACGCCGCGCCACCACAGCGTGCATCACGCCTCAAACGGCTCGTGCCTCGACAAGAATTACGGCGGCATCCTGATCATCTACGACCGGCTGTTCGGCACCTTCGCCGCGCCGCCGGAGAACGAGCCGCTGCGCTACGGGCTGACCGAGCCGCTGCGCTCACAGAATCCGCTCCACATCGTGTTCCGCGAGTGGCTACAGATGGCCCGCGATCTGCGCCGGGCGCGCAGCGCGCGGGACGTATGGCGCACGCTGTTCGCCGCGCCGGAAAGTTCACATCATGCAAAAGGAGACAGACCGTGATCTTGAAATCAGCCGCAGGGTTGGGATTGGCCCTCTTGGTCGCCGGGACGGCGCAGTTACAAGCCCAGACGATGGACCGCACCAGCATGATGGCCGCCTGCCGCGCCGACTATTTCCAGCACTGCACCTTCGTGCTGCCCGGCGGCGGCCGGATCATCGCCTGCCTGAGCGATGTGATCGACCAGATCTCGCCGGACTGCGCGGCGCTCGTCTCGACAGCGTCGACCTGCGCGCCAGACGTGAGGCAATTCTGCGCCGACATCGAACCACGCGGAGACGGGATACGAACTTGCCTGATCGCAAACCGCAGCAAGTTGAGCGGCCCGTGCGCCGCAACGCTCGCCGAGGCCGCTTCACAGTAATGCCGAGGACTGACCAACAACTCAGGAGAGTGAAATGAAACTGCCAATCAGACTGCTGTTCGCCGCGGCCCTGCTCGGGCTTCTGCCGATGAGCGCCTCCGCGCAGCCTTATGGCGGGTACTACCTTGAGGAAGCGCGCGCCGCCTGCGCCTATGACCTCGACCGCTTCTGCCCCTATGTTACGCCGGGCGGCGGGCGCATCATCCATTGCCTGCGGCGGAACGAGCACCGGCTCAACCCGGTCTGCTACAACGCAGTGCAGGTTGCCCGGGCAATCCGCGTGTGCCGGGTGGACGCTTACCGCCTGTGCTCGCACGTCACGCCGGGTGAAGGGCGGATCTATCGGTGTCTCGATCGCAGCCGGCCGAAGCTGAACCCGACCTGCGC
>CAZYYQ010000144.1:0-5025 GCA_964651275.1 uncultured Hyphomicrobiaceae bacterium
CGCTGAATGGCGCGATGTCCGCCTCGATCTGATGGCGGTATTGCGAGTCCGCCAGGAGGGCGCCGGCGATGAACGCGCCCAGCGGCGCCGAAAGCCCCACCCACTGCATGAGTATCATCACCAGTACGACCGTCAGCAGAGCGCTCGCGGTGGTGGCCTCGCGCACGCCGGTGAGCGCCACCAGCCGATACAGCCGCGCGACGACGAACCGCCCAACGAGGATGATCGCCGCGAGCGCGCCCAGCAGCTTCATGGCGCCGAGCATGGTTACTTCGCTATCCGTAAGCGAGGCCGCCGCGAACAGCGGCACCAGCGCTATCGCGAGAATTGCGGCAAGATCCTGAAACAGAAGGATCGAGAAGCCCACGCGGCCATGCCGTGCGCGCAGTTCTCCCTGTTCATCGAGCACCTGAAGCGCGAGGGCGGTGGATGAGAGCGACAGCGCGATGCCGAGGAACAGCGCGACAGGCGTGGGCAGGCCGAGATAAAGCCCCGCGCCGGTGAGCAGCGACGTGGAGATGACAACCTGCGCCGCGCCAATGCCGAATACCGCGTTGCGCATCGCCCAGAAGCGGCGCGGGCGCAGCTCCAGCCCGATCAGGAACAACAGCAGCACCACGCCGAACTCGGCGATGTGCCGGATCGTTTCCACCTCGTAAAGCGAGTAGACCAACCCGATGCCGTAAGGCCCGATCAGCACGCCGGCAAAGATGTAGCCCAGCGCTGAACCGATCCCGCAGCGCCGGGCAAGCGGCGCGACGATCGCCGCGACGGCAAGGAAAATGGCAAGCAGCGTCAGGCTCGTGGCACCCATGGGTGGTCCGTAATCTTTGCGGGGTAGGCTCTTCTCGCCGGCTTGCCCCCTATGTGCAAGGTGGTCGGCACGACGCAGAGCGTATCACATGGAAGAAAAGAGCACACAGGGCTGGTTGCGCCCAGGATGCACGCAGATGGACAAAGCGGCGGCGTGGTGGTAGAGATTTCAGGATCCTATATATCAGGTGCGAGCGCTGCCCGCAGGCATCCTGACCAGGCAGCATTCATTTCCGGGCGCATAGCTCAGTTGGTAGAGCAGCTGACTCTTAATCAGCGGGTCGTAGGTTCGAATCCTACTGCGCCCACCAATAAAATCAATGGCTTCAGGCAAGATCTGGTACTTCCGCCCCAGAGTCGGGGAAGCGCTGTACAGTTAACGAAGATCGCCCTTGCCCGGCAGGTGTGATCTAACAGCGGGACTAAAAACGTCGTGCGAACGACATATTAACCAATTGATTCTTAGTCTTCATCTGCGAGGCGCTGCGATGGGGGCTTGGCGCAGTGCTTTGGACGTTCCGTTATCCGAACGGCAACACGTATTCATGCCTCTTGCTTTTCCGCCGATATGCAGGAACGCCGGTCCACAAATATTGGGCGCAACCGGGATTTCGATCATGCAAGACCATAGTCAATATTCGATACCAACTGATTATCTCAAGTTCTATGACCTGGAACATTATCTGTTCACCGAGGTTGGCGGCCGTTTCAGAAGGAGCGGTACTCTTTCATCGGCCGATTTCTATATGATCATAATATGGAAGGCTAACAGGGCGAAGTCGCGGATCCGCAACCGGCTGAGCAAACATGAAGGCGGCTTTGCCGGAGCGGTTGAGGCTCTGATCGCCGCGCTTCGCAACGCCGACGGACCGGCGGAGAGGATGGAAATCCTGATGAAGACCTGGCGGTTCCGGTTGCCCATGGCCACAGCGATCCTCACCGTGCTCTACCCGCATGAGTTCACTGTTTACGACATGCGCGTTTGCGAGCAGCTGGGCGCGTTCGAAGGGCTGGGGGACCGGCAGTTCTCGGAAACCCTCTGGGACGATTATTGCAGCTACATGGCTGTGGTGAGCCGGGCGGCGCCCAGTGGCCTCAGCTTGCGCGACAAGGACAGGTTCCTTTGGGCCAGGTCATTCTACGAGGGGGTGATGAAGGACCTGGAGGCCGCTCAGCAGGAAACCGGCGTGTCGAGCAATGCAAACGTCGCTCACGCAAGGGCGTGACGAGACGGTTCCACCTCATAAGCAGGAAATAACACGACGCGCTGAGACGGCAGGGTGTTCGCGGAACAGCCTGATCAGATGGCGAGATACTGATGACGCAGTTCCGTATTGTCGATCACTTCCTGAGACGTCCCGTCAAAGACGACCTCACCCATATCAAGGATCACGGCGCGATCGGCGAGATGAAGCGCTGCAATCGCATTCTGCTCCACAATCACGGTGGTGATGCCGAGTTGTTTGATCTCTTCGAGAATGCGCTCGATTTCCTGGACGATCACCGGAGCAAGCCCTTCGTAAGGCTCATCCAGAAGCAGCAACTTGATATCCTGGGACAGGGCACGGGCAATCGCCAGCATCTGCTGTTCCCCGCCCGAGAGGGTCACGCCCTCCTGCCAGCGACGCTCGCCAAGGCGCGGGAACCGTTCGTAGATCCGCTCAAGCGACCAGCCATGCGCAACCGAAATTCGAGCAAGCTCCAGGTTTTCCTCGACCGTCAGGCCCGGAATGATGCGACGATCCTCGGGCACCAGTGCCAGGCCGGCGCGCGAAGCCTCATGGGCCTTCATCTCGTGAAGCGGTTTGTGATCGAGCCAGATTTCGCCGTGCCGCAGTTGGGGGCTCGGCAGACGAGCGAAGGCGCGCAGGGTTGACGTCTTCCCCGCACCGTTGCGGCCTAGCAGCGCGACGATCTCGCCCTCGCGAATATCGAGGTTAACGCCCTGCACGATATAGCTTTCGCCGTAGTAAGCATGCATCTCCCAAGCGGAGAAGAAGGCGCGCTGTCCCCCTCGCGAGCGCACCGGATCGACGGCGGGAGCATGCGCCTTGCTGAAATCGACGCCTAGCGATGCGCGCTGTTCGGTCATAGTTGCGCTCCTCCGAGATAGGCTTCCTGCACTTTCGGATCGCCTTTGATCTGGTTAGGCTCGCCTTCCACAAGAACGGTGCCTTGAGCCATCACCGAAATCTTATGCGCCAGCGAGAAAACGACGTGCATGTCGTGTTCGATTACGACCTTGGTGATGCCGCGCTCTCCGATACGTTTCAGCAGGTCGATTGTATTATTGGTGTCGGCGCGAGACATGCCCGCCGTCGGCTCGTCCAGGAGCAGAAGTTTGGGGTTCTGAACAAGGCACATCGCCAGTTCGAGGCGGCGCTTGTCGCCGCGCGACATGCTGCCCGCAACGGCATCCTTGTACTGAATCAGCCCGACATCCTCCAGCGTATGCTCGGCTTCGTCAATGATCTCCCGCTTGTCCTGTATGCGGCCCCATGCGTGGAAATTGAAGGCTCCGTCATGCTTCGCCAGCCCCGCCACGACGATATTTTCCAGCATCGTCAGGTCTGCAAAAATCTCTGGCGTCTGGAACACGCGCGCAACGCCAAACTGGTTGATTTCGTAAGGTAGTCGCCCGACGAGCGAGTGCCCGTCAAACGTGACGGAACCGGTGTCGGGTTCCAACCTGCCAACCATGCAATTCAGCAACGTGGATTTCCCGGCACCGTTCGGACCGATGATCGCGTGGACACTGCCCTTCTCAATCTTGAGATTGACGTTGTGCAGCGCCTGCACGCCGCCGAAGTTCTTGTTCAGGTCCTTGACTTCCAGAGTGGCCATTGCTCGTCCTCTACTCCGCCGGCTGCGGCTGGGCCTGACCGGCCACAGCGCGTTCGCCGGAATCGGGCGGGCGCTTGGTCATCAGGAAGAGGCGGCGCAATCCTTCCATCAATCCCCCGGGAAGGAAGATCACGATCGCCATGAAAACCAGGCCAAGCGTAAGGTGCCAGCCTTCGCCCACGAACAGGCTGACGACTGCAACCATGCCTTCCTGAAGCCAGCCCGGCAGGAACGAGAAGGCATCCATGAGCAGCCCCTCGTTGAAGGACGAGAAAATATTCTCGAAATATTTTATGATGCCTGCGCCGAGTACCGGGCCAAGCAGCGTGCCGACCCCGCCCAGGATCGTCATCAGCACCACCTCGCCGCTGGCGGTCCACTGCATCCGCTCCGCGCCGGCAAGCGGGTCTGTCACGGCCATCAGGCCGCCGGCCAAGCCGGCATACATGCCGGAGATCACGAACGCCGCGAGTGTGTAGGGGCGTGGATTGATCCCGACGTATTTGAGGCGGTTCTGGTTGGACTTGATCGCGCGAAGCGTCATGCCGAACGACGACCGGAAGATGCGGATCGAGAGATAAAAGCCGATGATCAGGAACACCGCACAGAAGTAAAAGCCGGGATAACCGGTCATTTCGATGCCGAACAGGTCGGACACGGGCAATTTCGCACCGTATTCGCGCCCAAACATGACGTCGAGCGCACGCGGGTCCTGCTGTGTCAGTTGCAGTCCGGTCTCGCCATTGGTGATCGGCGTCAGCACCGAATAAGCCAGATTGTAGCTCATCTGCGCGAAGGCGAGCGTCAGGATGGCGAAATAGATACCGGCGCGTCGCAAGCAGATATAACCGATCACCACGGCGAAAACGCCCCCCAGCAAGGTGGCGAAGATGATAGCCAGGATCGGGTTCATCGACAGCAATTTGAAAGACCAGACAGCCGTGTAAGAACCAACGCCAAGGAATGCCGCATGGCCAAATGAGAGATAGCCTGTCAGCCCCAGCAAGATGTTGAAGCCGATGGCAAACAGACCGAAGATCGCGAAGCGCTGGAGCAGATCGGGATAGGCCGCGCCCAATGGCGCCAGCAGGTATGGTCCCAGCAGGACCAAGACCGAGAAGCCGATCAGCAGTAGCCAATCGCTGCGCGCGGTATCCTTGTTCATCTGAATGGTGGCCATGACTTAGGTCTCCATCACGCCTTTTTTGCCCATCAAGCCGCGCGGGCGGACGAGCAGAATGATCACAGCGATCAGATAAAGGATGATCTGGTCGATACCGGGCAGAATCTGCTTGACCTCGTTGAGCGAGGCAAAACTCTGCAAAATTCCGAGAACGAAGCCGGCTGCCACCGCGCCCGGCAGGCTGC
>CAZYYQ010000145.1:0-4958 GCA_964651275.1 uncultured Hyphomicrobiaceae bacterium
TCGCCGAAGAACAGCCAGCTCTTGCCGCCCGCGCCGGTCTCCTCGCGCTCCTGCAAGAAGGCACGGAAGGGCGCGACACCGGTGCCCGGCCCGATCATGATGAGGGGTGTGTCGGGGTCTTCGGGCAGGCGAAAGCTCTCGTTCTCGCTGACATAAACGCGGATGGAATCGCCCGGCGCGCGGCGGTCGGACAGGAAGGTGCTCGCAACGCCAGCGCGTGCGCGGCCCCGCGGCGTGGTGCGCGTCACGCCGACGGTAAGATGCACCTCGTCGGGCAGCGCCGCCTGGCTGGAGGCGATCGAATAAAGCCGCGGCTGGAGCTTACGCAGCATGGCGGTGAAGTTGGCCGCTGAAAGGCCGCTGGCGGGCCAGCGCGCGACCACATCGGCAACCTGATGTTCCTTCATGAAGGCGTGTAGCGCCGGCTCGTTGCCCTCGCGGGTGAGATCGGCCAGTTCGTCCGCCCCGCTGACTTCAGCATAAGCCTTGAGGAAGCCTGGCGTGAGCATGGTCAGTTCCAGATCATCGCGCAGCGCCTCGGCCACCGGCTTGTCCGCGCCGTTCGCCTTCACCGGCGCATCCGGCGCAAAGCCAAGCGCCTCGACGATCTCGTCGACGAGCGCGGTGTCGTTGCTGGCGAGCACGCCGAGGCTGTCGCCCGGCTGGAAGCTGAGGCCGGAGCCTTCGAGCGACAACTCGATATGCTGGGTCTGCTTGTCGGAATAGCGCCCGTTCAGGCGGATGCTGTCCAGCACCTCGGCTTCATACGGGTTCTTGCGCGTATAGACCGGGGCTGGCGCGGCTCCGGGCGCGAGACCGAACGCGGCCAGACCGGACGGTGCGGCGATCGCGGCCTCGGCAGCCTGCGCGGGCGCGTCTGCAGCAAGCGTGTCCGCCAGCGCGGCAATCCACGCTTCCGCCGCATCTTCGTAATCCACGTCGCAATCCACGCGCTCGGCGATGCGCTGCCCGCCCAACTCCTCAAAGCGCCGGTCCAGCACCTTCGCCGCCTCGCAGAAATGCACATAGCTGGTGTCGCCCAGCCCGAGCACGGCGAACTTCACGCCGTCCAGCTTCGGCGCCTTGCGACCCTGCAAAAATTCGAAGAAACCGGCGGCCGGTTCGGGCGGATCGCCCTCGCCATGCGTCGCGGCGACCATGATGACATGGGTCTCGCTCTTCAGGTCGCGCTGCTTGTAGTCGGCCATGCTCAGCGCGCGCGCCTCCAGCCCGGCGGCGGTGAAGCGCTCTGAGGCCTGCTTCGCCACGCCGCGCGCATTGCCGGTCTCGGTCGCGTAGAGCACCGTCACAGTCGGCCCGGCGGCGGGCGCGCCAGCAACAGGCCCCTGCGCCGGAACCGCGATGCCTTGCCGGTTCAACCCCGCCAGAAATCCGCTCAGCCACAGGCTTTGCTCCTGCGTGAGCGAGGGCAGCAGCGCCTCAATCGCCTGCGCCTGTTTCTCGTCGAACAGGCCGGTAAACGCGGCGATCTGCGGGATGTTGGCGTGGTGACCCATCGTGTTCGTGCCCTCGGCTCATTGCGATGCGGCGCGCGAATTCGCACCGGCGTTCACCCTGAAAGTCGATGAACGGGCGGGCGTTCGCAATGCGGCGGGCGAATTTGTGTAAGAAGTTTCATCGGCGAAGGCGCAGGCTGTATCGCAGTCTCGCGCGCAGGGTCGCGGACGATCAGCCTTCACCGGTTGGCGGCGTCCGCGCGAGGAAGAATCGTGCGGTCATCAGGTCGAGATGCGCGCCGCCGCCGTTCTTGAAGATCGTGATGTCGTCGGGGCCGGTCCGCCCTTGCGCACCCTGCGCCAGATCGTAGTGATCGGCCAGCACATCGGCCGCGCTGATGACCCCGGCCGCCATCGGGATGATCAGTTCGCCGATCTCGCCGATGGTGGTGTCGCGGCAATCGACGAACAGCCGCCCGCGCGTCAGCGCCGCGTCGTCGGCCTCGCGCATGTCCGGGCGATAAGCACCGATCAGGTCGAGATGCGCGCCGGGTTTGAGCCAGTCACCGCGGATGACCGGCTCCGTGCTCATGGTCGCGCAGGAGATGATGTCGGACTTGCGCGCGGCGGCCTCCAGATCATCTGCGATCTCCGCCGCGATGCTGCGTTCGCGCAGGGCGGCAACGGCCTCTTCGGCGCGCGCGTGTGTGCGGTTCCATAGCCGCACACGCTTGAGGCTCGGGCACACCGCGAGAAACGCCTCGGGCGCGCGACGGGCGATGGTCCCCGCCCCGACGATCAGCAACTCTTCGGCGTCCTCGCGCGCAAGCTGTTTTACCCCCAGCGCGGAATCCGCGACCGTCTTCCAGACCGTCAGCGCCGCGCCGTCGAGTACGGCCTCGATCTCGCCGGTCTCACCGCTGAACACCATCATCACGCCGTTGATGGAAGCAAGTGGCGGCGTGCGCGACGTGTTGGCCGGAAAAATCGTCACCGACTTCAGCCCGAGCGCGTCGCCCTCGATCCACGCGGCACGGTTCAGCCAGGCCTCCTCGCCCGCGCGCAACAGCAGATCGTCGAGCTGCGCGCGCGGCCCCCGGTGCGCCGCTTCCAGCGCGTCCACGAGCGCCGGCCAGTCGCTTGCCGCCTCTATTTCCACGCTGCTCATGCTCATCATCCGCATGGCCGCCTCCCGCGATTGCGCTCATCGTCCCGCCGGGGCATCATTGCCGGGCAAGGCGAAGTCGCGCAAATGATTTTGCCCAGCGCCGCGAGGAACTGATCATGACACCCGACTGGCAAGGCGTGATGCCCGCCCTGATGACGGAAATGAAAGAAGACGGCGCGCTCGACCTGCCCGCCACCGCGCGGCATATCGACTCATGCCTCCAAGCGGGCTGCACCGGCCTCGTCATGCTCGGCACGCTCGGCGAGAACTGCTCGCTCACGGCGGATGAGAAGGAGGCGGTCATCCGCCTCGCGGTGGAGACCGCGGCCGGGCGCGCGCCGGTGATCGCCGGCATCGCCGAATACACCACAGATTTCGCCATCGACGCGGCGAAACGCGCGCGCAACGCCGGGGCCGACGGACTGATGGCGCTGCCGGCCATGGTCTACGAGCAGGACGCGCGCGAGGCCATCACGCATTTCCGCGCGCTCGCCCGCGCCATCGGCCTGCCGATCATGATCTACAACAACCCGGTTTCCTACAAGGTCGACCTTTCCCCGGAAGATTTCACCACGCTAGCCGATGAGGCGAACATCATCGCGGTCAAGGAGTCGAGCCACGACAGCCGGCGCATTACCGACATGATCAACCGGATCGGTGACCGCTACACGCTGTTCTGCGGCGTCGACGACCTGCTGCTTGAAAACGTGCTGTTCGGCGCGGCGGGCTGGGTGTCGGGCATGGCCAACTGCTTCCCGCGCGAGGCGGTGGCGCTCTACCGGCTGGCGGCAGCCAAACGCGTGGACGAAGCGCTCGCGCTCTATCGCTGGTTCATGCCGCTGCTGCATCTCGATGTCGACGTCAAGCTCGTGCAGTTCATCAAGCTGGCGAACAAGCTGACGGGCGAGGGCGAGGAATGGGTGCGGCGGCCCCGTCTGCCGCTGATCGGTGCGGAACGCGCGCGGATCGAGGCGATCGTGAGCCGCGCCATCGAGACGCGGCCGGCCCTGCCCGCCGCAGCCTGAAGCCGCGCCCGTCCCATGACCACTGCCTCAGAACCGGATCAGCCCGTTGACGTTGCAATCGTTGGGGCGGGGATCGTGGGGCTGGCCTGCGCGCATCGGCTGGCGATGGCGGGGCGGCGGGTAGTGGTCTTGGACCGCGCCGGGGTGGCCGAAGGGGCGAGCTACGCCAATCAGAGCGCACTGGCCTTCTCCGACATCCTGCCGCTTGCCGCGACCGGCGCGCTGCGCAAAGTGCCAAAATGGCTGATGGACCCGCTCGGGCCTCTGACGATCCGCCGGGAATACGCGCTCCGGATCACGCCGTGGCTCTTGCGCTTCTGGCGCGCGGGCTGGCCGGACCGGATCAAGACGAGCATCGCGGCGCAAAGCGCGCTGATGCGCCTCGCGCGCACCGAGATGCACAGGATGATCGCCGAGGCTGGTTTGAGCGACATGCTGCGCTCAGATGGCTCGCTGGAGCTTTATGAGTCCGAGGGCGAACTGCGCCGCGCCGAATGGGGCTGGCGCGCGCGGGAAGCCGAGGGCATCGCCTTCGAGCATGTGCGCGGCGACCGGCTCGCGGAATTGCAGCCGGGGCTGTCCTCGCGCTTCGTCGCCGCGACCTATGTGCCGGGGTGGCAGACGCTGGACGAGCCGTATCAGTTCGCCTGCCGGCTCGCGGAGTTTCTGCGCGCGCGGGGCGTGGAAATTCGCGGTGGCGACGTGGTCGCGATCGAGCCGGGGGAAGCCGGCGTGACGCTGCGGCTCACGGATCGCGAACAGATTTCCGCCCGTCACGCAGTGATCGCCGCCGGGGCATGGTCGAAGCGCCTCACCGCACCGCTTGGAGACCGCGTGCCGCTAGAGACCGAGCGCGGCTACAACACCACCCTGCCGCCCGGCGCTTTCAATCTGCGCCGTCAGCTCGTCTTCCCCGGCCACGGCTTCGTCATCACACCGCTGTCCACCGGGGTGCGCGTGGGCGGCGCGGTGGAGCTTGGCGGGCTGAAGCTCAAGCCGAACTATGCGCGCGCCGACGCCATGCTCACCAAGGCGGCGCGGTTCCTGCCGGGGCTGAAGACCGAAGGCGGCACGCAGTGGATGGGCTTTCGCCCCTCGCTGCCAGACACATTGCCTGTGATCGGCCGCTCGCGCGCAAGCGCACGGATCGTCTACGCTTTCGGGCACGGGCATCTCGGGCTTACGCAATCCGCGGCGACGGGGCGGCTGGTTACGGATATTCTGGCTGACGCAGAACCGGCCATCGACCTTGCGCCGTTCAGCCCAAAACGGTTTTGACAGGAGACGCGCAATGGCCCGCCACACCTT
>CAZYYQ010000146.1:0-4919 GCA_964651275.1 uncultured Hyphomicrobiaceae bacterium
ATATCGCGTCAAAGGGTTTCAGCGTCTCCAGCGCATCCTCGGGCATCATGCGGCCGTGTTCGAGGTAATACTCGGTCCCCCACGGGAAGGTCTCGACCTCCAGCGCGAAGCCGCCATCGCGCGCGGCCGCCGCCTTCAGCACCTCCAGCCCCGCCGCGATCACCTCGGAACCGATGCCGTCGCCCGGTATCGCCGCGATCTTGTAGCTCCTCATCGGCCGTCACCTCTCCCGTTGCTGGCACTTGGGCATATGCATGCGATACAAATAAGTTATAGGGCGCGCCGGCGTCGACAACGAGAAGCCACCGGGAGGAGAGCAAATGCAATATCGCAACCTCGGCCGCAGCGGCCTGAAGGTCTCGGAAATCTGTCTCGGCACCATGACCTTCGGGCACACCACCGACGAAGCCGAGGCCGAATCGATCATGGATGCGGCGTTCGACGCCGGGGTTAATTTCTTCGATGCCGCGAACACCTACGCCAAGGGCCGCTCGGAGGAAATCCTCGGCAAGCTGGTAAAACGGCGCCGGCACGACTGCGTCATCGCCACAAAATGCTTCAACCCAACCGGCGACGGCCCGAACGACTCCGGTTCATCCCGCCAGCACATCATGCGCGCAGTCGAGGACAGTCTGCGCCGCCTCCAGACCGATCATATCGACGTTTATTACCTTCACCACAGCGACTATGAGACCCCGCTCGATGAAACGCTCCGCGCGCTTGACGACCTCGTGCGATCCGGCAAGGTCCGCTACATCGCTTGCAGCAATTTCGATGCATGGCGGCTGATGGAGGCGCTGTGGATCAGCGATTCTCGCGGCTGGGAGCGGTTCACAGCTTATCAGCCGCAATATAACCTCGTCGTGCGCGACATCGAGGCGGAAATCCTGCCTGCGTGCGAGCACAAGGGTGTCGGCGTGGTGGCGTGGGGACCGCTGGCAGGCGGCTTCCTGACCGGCAAGTATCAACCCGGCCAGCGCAGCGCGCCGGGTACGCGGTCCCAGGAGCAGTGGGTGTTCATGGACCGGATGTTCGCTCCCAATGCCGATGAGACGCTTTCAACGCTGCTCAGTCTGTCGGGCGAGATGGGCTGCCAGCCGGCGGCGCTAGCGATCCGCTGGGTGCTGGAGCAGCAGGGCGTTTCCTCCGCAATCGTCGGCGCGCGCACTGCCGATCAGCTTCGAAAGAGCCTGGAGGCGGTCGACCTGTCAGTGCCTGCTGAGGCGCTTGGCAGGCTCAGCGAGGTTTCGGCGCTGCGCCCGCGCTATCCGCAGATCTCCGAACGCAACATGCCGGAGCGCCGGCGTGAGGCGCTGCGCCAGCCGGAGAGGCCTCATGGCTGAAGCCCTTGTTCTCTGCCCTGCACGCCGCAACAGTCTGCTGATTATGGCGGTATTGTTCTTCTTCGCAGCCGTTCTACCCCGGCAAGGCGTAAGCAGTGCGCCGCGACCGCTGGACCAGGTCTGTGCGGGCGTGCCAGATCTGCTGTCGCGCCCGGCCGACGCCATGAGCAAGACGCTCGGCTCGCCGCACGTGGCCAAAGCGACTGCCATTGGGGCGGCGAAACTTGTCGAGGATCGGCTGATCGACAGCCTGCTGGACTGGATCGCCGCCAATACGGACTACGACGTGTCTCAGACGCGGCGCGAAAAACCGTCCGTCTCGTTCTGCGATTTCGCCGACCATCTCGACTACGAAGATAAGGACATCATCGTGGAGACCGAGTTTCGCGGTCTCTATGACAAAGCGGCGAGGCATATCTATCTGGTTGCGCCTTGGTCACCCGATGACGTGATGAATGTCGGAACCTTGCTGCATGAGCTGATCCACGACGTTCAGCTTCTCAACCGGGACTGGCCGTGCTGGGGCCGCGCTGAGTGGCAAGCCTACAAGCTGCAGGAGACATGGCTCAAGGAGCGCGGCTTAGACCCCGAATTCTCATGGCTCAAGATATTCATGATCACACGCTGCCGCCAAAATATGCACCCATAAGAAGAAAGCACGCTCGCGCGCTGTCTTGTGGACCGTGCGCGAGCGAAAATATTAGCCAGCGTGCCGCGATCAGAACGACATGATGCGCGTGTCGTCGGCGAGGAGTCGTGCGGCCATTTCGTCCGGTTTCGCCCGGCCCACGCCGTCGAGCAGCGCGTCTGCGCCGATACCCTTATTGGGCAGATAAATCGCGCAGACCTCGACCGTTGCGCCCGCGCCCATGATCTTTTTCATTAAGCCTTGAGGGCTCATGCCCTTTGGTTCCTGCGGCGCGGTCGCGCTCTCCGGCGCGTCCTTCAGCGCGAGATCGCCGCCCGGCCCACACAACAGGATGTAGACCGATGCGCCTTGCTGGAGTGTCTGCATGCTCAGCACCATGCTCATGAGCTGCGTCTGCGGCTCCGCGGTCGCTACGATGGTCACGAGCTTCTTCTCTTCGGCCTTGGCCGGTCCTGCGATGGCGGCGACCATGGCCAGCGTGATTACGGCGAGCGTTTTCATCATTTGTTGCATTTCTCCTGCGTTTTGCTTCGGCTTTGTCGGCAATTGCGATCGTCGCTATCATGGATAGCATCGCCCGCAGGAGCGCCCGAGAGACAAAGTCACAAAAGCGAGCAACGAGTTGAGTGAAACGGAAAAGCTGGCGGAGTTCGCTGCCACCCTGAGCTATTCCACGCTGCCGGCCGAGGTGAGCGAACGCGCGAAACTGCTGATGCTTGATACGGTCGGGATCATCGTGCGCGCGCGGCACGACGCGGAATCAACGCAACCGATGGTCCGTGCGGTCGAGCGCATGGGAATGGGCGTGGGCGAATGCTCGGTGTTCGGCGATGCCGCGCGCTATGCACCGCCCGCCGCCGCGCTTGTGAATGGCGCGCTCGCCCATTCGCTCGATTTCGACGACACCCACGCGGCTGGCTCGATCCATTCCTCCGCGCCGATTTTCCCGGCGGCTTTCGCTGCGGCCGAGATGACGGGTGCGTCCGGCTGCGACCTGATCGCCGCGGCGGTGGCTGGCTACGAGGTGCAAATCCGGCTGTCGCTCGCGCTCGGACCGGCGGATCACTATGCGCGCGGTTTTCACCCCACCGCCACCTGCGGTGTATTCGGGGCGGCGGCTGCGGCCGGGCGTGTTGTCGGGCTGACGCCCCGGCAGATGGTTTCTGCCTTCGGCATTGCGCTTTCGCAGTCAGCAGGCTCGATGCAATTCCTCGCGGACGGCGCGTGGACCAAGCGCTCGCATGTCGGGCAGGCGGCGCAGAACGGGCTGATGGCGGCCGTGCTCGCGAGCGAAGGCTATCTCGGGGCGACCGGCGCGTTTGAAGGTAGGGCGGGCTTCCTCAACGCTTATGCGCCCACGCCCGATCCATCGAAGGCCGTCGCCAGGCTGGGCGAGGAATGGGAGACGATGCGGCTCGCGGTGAAACCTTATCCGTGCTGCCGCTATGCCCACGCCGCGATGGATGCACTCGCTGCGCTACGCGCAGACCACGCGATCGCGCCGGAAGAGATCGAGCGCATCACGATCGGGTTGCCGCGCGTGGGCATGGCGATTATCGGCGAGCCGATCGAGGCGAAGCGCGCTCCGGCGAACATCGTCGATGGGCAGTTCTCGATGCCGTTCTGCGCGGCGGTCATGCTGCGCGAGGGCAGGCTGGAGTGGGACGACTATCCGCGCCATCTGGCCGATGCCGACACGCTGGCGCTGTGCCGGCGGGTGGTTTGCGTGATGGATGACGACGCCGAGGCGGCGTTGCCCGCGAACATGGCGGGGAAGGCGCGGATCATGACCGCGCGCAGGCGTTTCGAGCGGTTCGTCGAGGTGCCGCGCGGCGAGCCGGGCAACTTCCTGAGCGTGGAGGAATTCCGAGCCAAGTTCCGGGCACTCGCCGCGCCTTGTCTCGGCGGGGAGACCGAGGCGCTCGCGGACCGGCTGCTCGCGCTCGATACCTTCAGCGACATCCGCGCGCTGTCGTGGGTTCCTGCTCCGGCATCGTGAGAACTCATTCCGGCGGCGCAATCGGCCCGGACGTGCCCTTTACCTGCCGCTCGCGGTAGAGCAGGTACAGCCCTGCGCCGATGATGATCAGCCCCCCGGTGATAGTCCAGACCGTGGGCACGTCGCCGAACACCGCGTATTGCAGCCCCGTGACCGAGATCAACCCGAAATAGACAAACGGCGCAAGGATGGGCGATGGCGTATTGCGGTGCGCGAGGATCAGCAGCCAGTGGCCCAGCCCGCCCCAGAATCCGAGCGAGAGCAGCAGCAGCCAGACGAATGCGCCGTCGGGCCATTCCCATTGATAAAGCGCGAACGGCGCCATGCCGGCGACGCCCGCGAGTGGCGAATAGGCGAGCGTCGTGCGCCAGCTATCGTGGCGGGCGAGGTAGCGCGTGGCGATGTTGTAGAGCGCGTAGGTGATGGCGGCGGCGAAGGAGAACAGAATCGCCCAGTGTACGCCGCCGAAGCCGGGACGCACCACGAAGATGACCCCGATGAAGCCGGTGCAGATCGCCAGCAGCCGCCGCCAGCCGACCCATTCTCCGAGCAGCGGGCCCGCGAGCGCGGCGATCAGCAGGGGCGCAAGGAAGAAGATCGTCAGCGTCTGGTCGAGTTGCAGGTAGATAAGCGCGGCGAAATTGCACGCGGTCGTCAGGAACAGAAAAGTGGCGCGCAGCCATTGCAGGCCGGGGCGGTTGGCGCGCAGCGATGCCAGGAACACCGCCGGACCAACGGCAGCGATTGCGAAGGGTATGTGCATCACGAAGCGCGCCCACACCACCTGCGAGACCGGCAGCCCGGCGACATTGGTGAGGTATTTCGCGGTGGTGTCGAGCGCGGCGAACAGCGTGACCGTGCCGCACATCAGCGCGATGTCGCGCAGGCGCTGGGCGCGGGCGGCCGGTGTGGCGGGGGCCTGGAGCAT
>CAZYYQ010000147.1:0-4914 GCA_964651275.1 uncultured Hyphomicrobiaceae bacterium
GCAAACTCCACGAGTAGAATGCCGTTCTTCGCCATGATCCCGATGAGCACAAGTATGCCGATCTGGCTGTAGATGTTGATCGTCGTGCCTGTCAGGTAAAGCGCGAAGACGGCTGCGGCCATGCCGAATGGCACCGTGATCATGATAACCGCCGCGCTGGTGAAGCTCTCGAACTGGGCGACCAGCACCAGGAATACCACCAGCAGGGCAATGGCAAACGTGATGGCGATTTCCCGCGACGTTTCCTCCAGCGTCTTCGCCTCTCCGAGGAACAGCAGACCGATGCCCGGCGGCAATTCCGTGAGCGCCAGCGCACGCACCTGGTCGACCGCGTCGCGAAGCGGCAGCGAAGGCGAGAGGTCGGCGTCGATCTCGATTGCCCGGCGCTGAGCGTGACGATCGAGTTCTGCCGCGACGCCCTCCCGGCTGAACGAGATCATCTGAATGAGCGGGATCAGCTTGTCGTCGCGGGAGCGGACATAAAGATTGCCAAGATCCGATGGCTCGCTGATCGCGCCCGCGGAGGATTGAAGAATGATCGGCACGGCCTGATCGTCGACGGTCAGTTCCGCCACCTCGAAACCGTCCACCAGCACACGGATGGTGCTCGCCAGATCGGCGATGTCGACGTTCAGGTTGGCGGCGCGCTCCCGGTCGATGTTGAGCGAGATTTGCGGCTGCGTGGCCTGATACTGGATGCGGGTATTGCTCAGGCCGGGGATTTGCGCTTCCAGCTTGCGCGCGAACTCATCGGCCGCCGCCGCGATGGCCGGGTAGTTGCTGCCCGTAAGCGCGATCTCCAGCCCACCCGCGCCAGAACCGCGCAGCCCCAGGCTGTTGCCGCGCGAGATGCGGCTGGTGAAGCTGGGGATGTCATTAAGCGGTCCGCGAATCGTCGCCTCGATCTCCTGTTGGGTGCGGCCCCGGCCCTCCCATGGGGCGAGCGGTGCGCTCAGATAGCCGCGGTTGAAGTCGTAGCGCCCGGTGATGGAGAACAGCCGCTCGACCGTGCCATCGGTAATCAGCGGGTCGAACACGCGCTCCGCCTTTTCCACCTGCAGGTCCATGTAATCGAGCCCGACGCCATCCGGCGCTTGCAGCCAGACCGTGATCTCACCTCGGTCCTCCTGCGGGACGAGTTCCTCGCCGAGCGTCTGGAACACGACCAGCGCTATTGCGCCCACGCCGCAGGCCGCCGCCAGCACGATGAGCGGCGCGGCGAGCACGACGCTCATGATCCTGTCATAGACGCGCTGTAGCAGCTTGCCGAGAAAGCCGAGACCCGTCCGGCTTGCTTTGCCCTGGCCGGCCATGGGCAGACGTGAGGCTATCATCGGGCACAGCGTGAGCGCGACAAAGGACGAGATGATCACCGTCGCCGCGAGCATGAAGCCGAATTCGCGAAACAGCCGTCCGGCCGTGCTAGGCAGGAACGAGATCGGGACGAAAACCGCCACGAGAGTCGCCGTGGTCGCCAGCACTGCGAAGAACACCTGCTGCGTGCCGATCACCGCCGCCGCCTTGGCGCCGATGCCTTCCGCCTGCCGGCGCTGGATATTCTCCAGCACGACGATCGCGTCATCCACCACCAGGCCGGTGGCCAGGACCAGAGCGAGCAGCGTGATGATGTTGATGGAGAAGCCGAACGCCCACAGCGCCGCGACCGCGCCGATCAACGCGACCGGGATCACCACGGCGGGGACGAGCGTCGCGCGAAAGCGCCCGAAGAACAGCCAGATGACGCAGATGACGATCAGCGTGGCGAGCGCGAGCGAACTGAGCACCTCGGAGATCGCGCCCTCGATAAACACAGAGTCGTCTGACTGGATCGTGATATCGACATTGTTGAGTCGCGTGTTCAGATTGTCCACGGCAGCACGCACGCCCGCAGCGATCTCGACCGTGTTCGACTTGGCCTGGCGGATGACTCCGATGCTGACGACGCCGCGTCCGTCGAGGCGCACGCGCGAGTTCTCGTCCGCCGGCCCGAAGTAAACATCCGCCACATCGCCGAGGCGCACATTCTCCTTCAGCCGCAGATCCCGAATCTCGGACGGCTTCACGACTGATGCGTTGGCCCGCACCAGCACTTCCTGTTCCGCCGACTCGAAACTGCCCGCAGGGACGTCGTAGCGCGCGGTGGTCAGCAGCTCGGAGACATCCCGGATCGACAGGCCATAGCTGGCCAGCCGGTTCGGGTCGACCAGCACGCGCAACACACGCTCGCGCTCGCCGAACAGGCGTGCATCCGCCACGCCGTCCACCGCAAGCAGTTCCGGGACGATCTCGTCCTCGACGACGCGGGTCATCTCCTCCACGGGCAGCGAACCGCTGGTGACGGCGAGCCGCATGATTGGCCGCGCGTCATTGTCCGCCTTGATCACCGTGATGTTTTCCACCTCGTCCGGCAGGTCGCGTTCCGCACGTGAAACCGCCTCACGGACGTCGTTCGCCGCGTCGATCAGATCAGCCGACGGACTGAACTCGATGTGGATGCGCAGGTTGTTCTCCTCACTGGAGGAGCGCACCGACTTGACGCCATTCACACGCGCCACCGCACGCTCCAGTACGCTGGTGACTTCCGCATCGATGGTCTCGGGGGAGCCGCCAGGATAGTTGGCGCGCACGCTGACGACAGGCCGGTCCACATCGGGTAGCTCACGTACCTCCACGCCCATCAGCGCGCCAAGCCCGGCGATGATGATCAGCAGGTTGAGCACCGCTGCCAGATAGGGCCGGCGGACGCTTAGACCGGGAAGGCCGCTTGCATAATCTTTCACAGACCGGCCTCCTTCTCGGCCACGGCGTCAGGCCGCTCGAAGCTGACCGGCCGGCCGGGTCGCAGGCGCTGCGTGCCTTCGACCACAACGAGTTCGCCAGGTGCGAGATCGCCATCGACGAGAACGCGGCCTTCCGCGCGCTTGACCACGGAGACGCGAAGCTTCTCGGCTTTGCCTTCCTTCACGCGCCAGACATATGACCCGTCGACATCATACAGAAGCGCGAGTTCTGCGACCGCAGGGTACACTTCCCGGTCCAGCGACAGGTTGACGGTGAAAGACATGCCACCGCGCAGCACGTCGCCGGGGTTCTCCAGCGCGGCGCGCAGCCGAACCGCGCGGGTCTGCGGATCGACGCGGCTGTTGATCTGCGTTATGCGGCCCTCGAAACTCCGGCCACTGAAGCCGGCGGTGGTCGCCGTGATCGGATGCCCAATGCGAACGCGTTCGAGATGGATTTCCGGGATCTCGAATTCGACGAGGATGATGCTGCGATCATCGAATGTCGTGATTGCCGTCGTGTCGGAAACCCGGTCACCCTCTTCGACCTGCGAAATGCCGACGACGCCGGTAAAGGGCGCGCGGATGGTGCGTTCCGCCAGCGCTTCCTTGGCCTGCTCCAGTTCGAGTTCGGCGGTGCGCAACTCCGTGCGGGTCGCATCGACGGTCGCCTCGGCGATGGCGTTGCGCTTGATCAGTTCCTCGTAGCGATCCAGCTTGCGCTGAGCCTCGGCGCGCTTCGCCTCGGCAATGGCCACCGCGATCTTTTCCTTCGCATCGTTGAGCCGGAAAATTACGTCGCCGGCTTCGAAACTGTCGCCTGCCTCGAATTCAAGCTGGGAGATGATTCCGGAGACTTCGGGGTAGATCGTGATCGACTTGTGGGCGCGGCCATCCCCTATCGCCTGAACGCGGTCGACCGCGCGCTGAACCGTCACGGCTTCGACGATCACGGGCAGCGCGCCAGCGTTTCTGCGGCCGCGGCGGTCTTCCGGCGCGTCGCGGCCAAACGAGAGGCCCGTGACCTCCTCGATGCGCGCGCGCTGGTCCCAGGCCGCATACCCCGCGCCGCCTAACAGCGCGATGACGAGAAGCTGCTTCCAGATGGCAAGCTGGCCCTTCATGAAATCCGGCCCTTCCCGGTAATGTTGATGCAATGACTAGCCCAAAATGACGGAGCGGGCGACGATCGTCCAATCCTTGAAAAGATGAAAGCGATCAGTCGATGGAGTATGCATTTAATCGTGATGTACGTCACATGAATGGCAGTAGATGCCCCCACGGAGGAATCCGGGCTAACAGGGCCGGAAACGCCTGACGGCAAGCTTGCGCATCGTGTATGGAGGTTGTCGAACGTGAGACCCAACTTTTTATCTGAGGTTGCGTGATGAACCTGGCGAGCATGGCGGCGATGCGCGTGGAAACCGGGCGGCCCGTCAGCGCGGGGCTGATCGGTGCGGGCAAGTTCGGCTCGATGTTTCTTGCGCAGGTGCCCACTATCGCTGGCCTTGAGGTGACGGCCATCGCCGATCTGTCCCCGGACCGCGCGCGCGAAGCCTGCCGCACCGTTGGCTGGGACGAGGCCCGGATCGCGGAGGTTGCGTTCAGCGATGACGGGTCCGCCCTGGCCGTACGGGACGATGTCGACGTCGTGATCGAAGCGACTGGCCAACCCCGCGCGGGCATTGCGCACGCGCTGGCGGCGATCGCAGCGGGCAAGCATGTCGTCATGGTCAATGTGGAGGCCGATGTTCTTGCGGGTCCGGCGCTGGCGCGGCGCGCCGCCGAAGCCGGTGTGGTCTATTCAATGGCCTATGGCGATCAGCCGGCGCTGGTTGCGGAAATGGTGGACTGGGCGCGCGCTGCTGGCTTCGGTGTGGTCGCCGCCGGCAAGGGCACGAAGTATCTGCCGTCCTACCATGCGGTTACGCCGGATGACGTGTGGGACCATTACGGCCTGACACCGGAGGAGGCGAGGCGCGCGGGCATGAATCCGCAGATGTTCAACTCCTTCCTCGACGGTACGAAGAGCGCGATCGAGATGGCTGCGATAGCCAATGCGACCGAGCTGGATGTCCCGCAAGCTGGCTTGAGCTTTCCGCCCTGCGGCGTGGATGATCTGGCGCACGTGCTG
>CAZYYQ010000148.1:0-4889 GCA_964651275.1 uncultured Hyphomicrobiaceae bacterium
TGATGGCGCGCGGCGTGCCGGAGGAATTCATCGAGATCGCCAACAACAAGATCGCCGCGATCAATCAGGCCTATGACGAGATCGCCAAAGAGCGTGGACTGTGAGCAGCGCGGGCTGTAACGGTCGTGCCGATGGAGCGAAGGCAGGTGTTGCGGAGAATTGCGCTGCTGGCCGGGGGTGCCATTCTGGCGGCAGGAGTACATCGCTGGCTGAGCGCGGGGCGCCTGCGGCCATTGCGTGCGCCGGAGACGCCCTTGGCGGGGCGGGTGCTCGCCTCGCCGAACATCGGGGTGCGGCGAGGGCGCGGGCGTCCCGACATTATCCTCCTGCACTATACCGGCATGGCGGACGCTGAAGCGGCAGCGCGCTGGCTCGCTGACCCTGCGTCCCTCGTCTCGGCCCATTACCTGATCGACGAGGATGGCGCGATTACGCAGATGGTGTCAGAAGCGCATCGCGCCTGGCACGCGGGGGCCTCCCACTGGGCAGGCGAGACCGACATCAACAGCGTCTCTATAGGGATCGAAATTCATAACTGGGGACATGATGGCCCGGAGGGTCTGCCGCCATATCCGCGCGCGCAGATGGACTCGGTTGCCGCCCTGTGCCGCGACATAGCTGCGCGGTGGCAGATTCGGCCTGAGCGGGTACTGGCGCATTCGGATGTCGCGCCGGGGCGCAAACGCGATCCGGGAGAGCATTTCGACTGGCAATGGCTTTCGGAACAGGGCGTGGGCGTGTGGGTATTGCCTGCGCCGCTCGGCGACGATCCCGGCTGGCGAGTGGGCGATGAAGGCGCTGGCGTGGCGGACGTGAAGGCGAAACTTGCCCGCGTCGGCTATGCCGTCAGCGACGGGCCGGTTCTGGATGCGCAGACTGAGACAGTGATCGTCGCGTTCCAGCGCCGGTTTCGCCCCGCGAAGGTGGATGGCCGCGCCGATGCTTCGACGCGCGACACCCTTGACCGCCTTGTAAAAGCTCTCGATGGCCAGGTCGTAGGTTAGATCCCGACCATTTGCCGGATATCCGGCGGCGTCGCGCCTTCTGCGCGCAGCGCTGCGAGGCTCATATCCCCGGCGCTCTTGGACAGCTTGCGTCCGCTATCATCCAGGATCAGCCTGTGGTGATGATAGGCGGGCGAGGGCAGGCCGGTGAGGCGCTGCAACAGAACATGCAGATCGGTTGCGGCCTCCAGATCGCGTCCGCGCACCACATGCGTGATACCTTGCACCGCGTCATCGACCACCGTGGCGAGGTGATAACTTGCCGGCGTGTCCTTACGCACGATCACCGCGTCACCCCAGCGCTCGGGCTGCGCGACGCGCTCGCTCGTGCCGCCGTTCGGTTCGAAGACGCGGTAGCGCAATTCACTGCGATGAACGGAGTCAAGCGCACGCTGCATGTCGAGCCGCAGCGCAAAGGGATGGCCTTCCGCCAGAAGCCGCGCGACCTCCTTTGGGGCTGCATCCCGGTAGAGGCCGGGATAAAGCGGTGCGCCGTCCGGGTCGCAGGCTGTTCCCCGCGTCCTCGCGACGGCCTCGACGATCTCCCTTCGACTCGCAAAGCAGGGATAGAGAAGTCCGCGCGCGCGCAGGCTTTCCGCTGCCTCGCGGTAGTCCGCGAAGTGCTCGGACTGCCGCCGCAGCGGCTGTTCCCATGTCAGCCCTAGCCATGCCAGATCATCGAGGTTTGCCCGCTCGTTTTCCGGCGTGCAGCGCGCGGTGTCGATATCGTCGATGCGCAGCAAAAAGCGTGCGCCCATGGTCTGCGCCGTTTCAAAGGCATGGATCGCTGCATAGGCATGACCCAGATGCAGCCGGCCGTTCGGGCTCGGTGCGAAGCGAATCGCCGGCCGGTCCCTTGGCGCTGCGGCGGGCATCGTTCAGCGGGGCCTGATCGGGTTCAGCCTATCGTCGAGATAGGGGCCAATCACCTCGTCCATCAATTCGTCGAGCTTGCCTTCGAAGAAATGGTTTGCCCCGTTAACAACCTCATGGCTGATGGAGACGCCCTTTTGGCTCTTCAGTTTTGTGACGAGGCTGCGCACGGTCTCGGGCGGGGCCACCCGGTCGGCATCGCCATTGACGATCAGCCCGGAGGATGGGCAGGGCGCAAGGAAGCTGAAGTCATAAAGGTTCGCTGGGGGCGCGACCGAGATGAAGCCGGAAATCTCTGGCCGGCGCATCAGCAACTGCATGGAAATCCATGCGCCGAATGATACCCCGGCGATCCAACATGTCCGCGCTTCCGGATTGTAGACCTGCAGCCAGTCGAGTGCGGTTGCGGCATCCGATAATTCGCCGGGCCCGTTATCGAACAGGCCCTGGCTTCGCCCGACGCCGCGGAAGTTCATGCGCAGCACCGAGCATCCGCGCCGCGCAAAAGCGTAATAGAGATGATACACGATCGGGTTGTTCATCGTTCCGCCGAACTGCGGATGCGGGTGCAGGATCAGCGCAATCGGTGAGTCGGTACCGGTTTCGTGATGGTAACGGCCTTCAAGGCGGCCGGCGGGACCATTCAGGATGACTTCGGGCATGGATGTCCGTGGGGTTCGGGCGGTTTTTTTTCGAGCGCGCCGTGTTTTGCGCCGCGTGGACACCAAGTCCAGCCCCCACTCGGTGTGGACCGGCCGGCTTGCCTTCGCAGGCTTTCTCCACGGCGTTTGGCCGACATGCGCTTTTCGTGTTCCGCTGCGGTCGCGATACTTGACTGCTCCACTCAGATAATTTATCTATTGGTTTAGAACGCTTCAAAATCTTTGAGGTTCAAGGCACCTCTGGCTCAGCGTGCGCTGTGTGTAGCACGGCGCATCGGGAAAATTAAATCGTTATGTCGCAGGGAAGGGGCTGTTGGAGCGTGAGACGCCTGGCCCTTTACGTCAACGGGAGCGACAGCAGGCCATGCAACTAAGCACCAAGGGGCGTTATGCCGTGATGGCATTGGCCGATTTGGCCGCGCGTCCGCAAGACAAGCCGGTGCGCCTCGCTGCAATCGCGGAAACCCAGCAGATTTCTCTCGCCTATCTCGAACAGCTTTTTACCAAGCTGCGCCGCGCTGGCCTCGTAACCTCTGCTCGTGGGCCTGGCGGCGGCTATCGGCTGGCGCGCGCGCCTGAGCGGATTTTCGTTGCGGAGATCATGAGCGCGGTGGATGAGCCGATCAAGATGACGCGCTGCCACTCGGACAGTGAGCTCGCCTGCATCGGCAAGGTTGGCCGCTGCTTGACGCATGACCTGTGGCGCGCGCTCGGCGACCATATTCTGGTATTCCTGCAGACGGTGACTTTGCGTGACGTGCTAGATGGCGGTCTTGCCCTGAGCGAGGGCGTCTTTTCGCCTCGAATGGGCGCGTGCGCCAAGCTGGAAGAGGCGATAGCGGAATGATCCGGGTTCGCTGTTATTTCGACCATAACGCCTCATCGCCGTTAAGGCCGGAAGCGCGCGAGGCAATGATCGGCGCGCTCGACCTGATCGGGAACCCTTCTTCAGTGCATGCCGAGGGCCGCGCCGCCCGCGCGCTCATCGAGGATGCGCGGGAACAGGTTGCCCGGCTCCTTGGCGCAGGAACGGCGCAGGTGGTCTTCACCAGCGGCGGGACCGAGGCGAACATGTCGGCGTTGTCGCCGGGCTGGCTGAGAAAGCTTCCGGGATATGTGCCGGATAAGGCCGATCTATTTACGAGCGCCATCGAGCATCCATCGGTTTATCAGGGCGGCGGCTTTTCGCGTGACCGGATCTCGCGCCTTCGCGTCACGCGCGATGGCGTGGTCGACCTCGCCGCGGCTCAGGAGCAGATAGCGGGGCGTGCAGGGCGGGCAGACGGCGCGCCGTTCATGGTCTCGGTCATGAGCGCGAATAACGAAACGGGCGCGATCCAGCCCATCGCCGCGCTGGGAGAGATTGTCCGTGATGCCGGCGGCGTTCTTCACTGCGATGCGGTGCAGTCTGTGGGTCGCATTCCGGTCGATGCGCGTGAGTTCGGCGCCGATCTCATCAGCGTCTCGGCGCACAAGTTCGGCGGACCCAAGGGCGCCGGCGCGCTCATTGTCGCGCGAGATGAACTGCACGATCCCGCACCCGTAATGCGAGGTGGTGGTCAGGAACGCGGTCGTCGTGCGGGCACCGAGAACGTAGCCGTTATTGCCGGGTTTGGAGCGGCCGCGCAGGCCGTGCAGCGCGAACTGGAGAATGGAGACGGCATCGGCGCGATCTCTTCGCTGCGCGAGCGGCTTGAGCGCGAACTCAAATGCATTGCCCCGGATGCCTGGATCGCTGCGGAGACTGCACAGCGCCTGCCCAACACCACCTGCGTCGCAGTACCGGGGTTGCATGGCGAAACGCTTGTGATTGCGATGGACCTGGAAGGCATCGCGGTCAGTGCAGGCTCGGCATGTTCCTCCGGCAAGGTGGAACGCAGCCATGTCCTGGAAGCCATGGGCATGGACAACGAAACCGCCTCGGGGGCGATACGGATAAGCCTCGGGTGGAACTCGAAACAGGCCGAGATCGATAGGTTCCTGAGCGCGGGGCGGGCGATTTACGAGCGCCGCAAGGGCCGCTCGGTTGCGGCATGATGCGCGCCGAATGACAACGCCGATCTGGCTTGGCGGCCGGTTCGGAGCAGATGACGACCAATAACAGGAGTATACGACGTGGCTGATCTCGATACCATCGAACGCGTCAAGGACATAGACGTAGACAAGTACAAGTACGGCTTCACGACCGACATCGAGTCAGTCAAGGCGCCGAAGGGGCTGAACGAAGATATCATCCGGTTCATTTCCGAGAAGAAGAACGAGCCGGAATGGATGCTGGAGTGGCGGCTGGACGCGTATCAGCGCTGGCTGACGATGAAGGAGCCGACCTGGGCGAAGGTGGAATATCCGC
>CAZYYQ010000149.1:0-1087 GCA_964651275.1 uncultured Hyphomicrobiaceae bacterium
TTCGACGACCGGATTGGCGACCTTGATTTTTTCCATGATTCGTCCTTGCGCGAGGCTTGTCTGCGATGGCCTTCTGATATCTGATGCGGCGCAGCATAATGTGCGAACCCGCCGGGGCCAAGCCCCCGGGCCACCTGATCAGCAACCGGTGAACCGCCGTGACGACAACCAAGCCTGTGGATAATTCACCCGCCAGCGCCGGGCTATCGGGGCCGCCGGACGCCCCGGCGATCATCCTCGTCGAGCCGCAACTCGGCGACAATATCGGGGCAGCCGCCCGGGCAATGGCGAATTTCGGCCTTGGCGAGTTGCGCATCGTCGCGCCGCGCGACGGATGGCCGAACGCCGCGGCACGCACCTATGCGGCCAATGCGGCCTGTGTGGTTCATGCGGCGAAGGTGTTTCCAGACCTGCGCGCCGCCGTCGCCGACCTGCACTACGTCGTCGCCACGACCGCCCGCCGCCGGGACATGCGCAAGCCGGTCTTGTCTCCTGAAGCGGCTGCAAAAGAAATGTTGCCGCGGACAAATACTCGCCAAAATTGCGGTGTGATGTTCGGGAAGGAGCGATCGGGGCTGGAAAATGACGATATTGCAATCGCTGACGCCATTGTCAGTGCGCCTGTCGTGCCCGGTTTCGCTTCTATCAATCTTGCTCAGGCCGTGTTGCTCATAGGATATGAGTGGCGAAAAGCATACTTGGAGGCGGGAGTTGGCACACAAGCCGCGGTCGCCTTCGGCCCAGCTGAAGCGGGTATGAAAACCGGGGATGCGCCCGCGACACAGGATGAACTGATCGGCTTTTTCGAGCATTTGGAACGCGAACTGGATGCTTCGGGGTTTCTTTTTCCGCCGGAGAAGCGCCCGAGCATGGTGCGAAGCATCCGGAACATGTTCAAGCGGATGGGAGCCACCGGACAGGAGGTCCACACGCTCCGCGGCATTGTGGCATCGTTGACACGCCGGCATGAAAGCACCCGGCCCGATGATGCGAAATTGTCATCGTGACGCCGCGATTTTGATATTGCCAGTTGTGAGATGTGGGTGGTATCTCGCCCGCCAGGCGAGACAGGGGCTAGGAATGATCG
>CAZYYQ010000149.1:1187-4862 GCA_964651275.1 uncultured Hyphomicrobiaceae bacterium
GGAAGCATTGACATTGCTGCGCACAAGCAGCTAATGAAACGTCGGTGGGAGCGTTTGCACCCGCATTTTGCGTCGCTGCGGCGACTGCCCAGTCTCCGACCTTGCTTGAAGGCTGCAGATCAGGGCACCGCCTGTCGCCCGGGGGAACCCGGGAGAGGAGGCAACGCTTCATAATCTGTCATAGCTTTTTACAGACTTTGGAGCCTGAAACATGACCAAGCGCATCAGCGCCAAGTACAAGATCGACCGCCGTCTCGGCGAGAACATATGGGGCCGCCCGAAAAGCCCGGTCAACAAACGTGAATACGGTCCCGGCCAGCACGGCCAGCGTCGCCGCGGCCGACCTTCCGACTTTGGTCTCCAGCTTCGCGCCAAGCAGAAGCTGAAGGGATATTACGGGAATATCACCGAAAAGCAGTTCCGTGGCATCTACAAGGAAGCCACGCGGATAAAAGGCGACACCTCCGAGGCGCTGATCGGCCTGCTAGAGCGCCGGCTCGACGCCCTAGTCTATCGCGCCAAGTTCGTCCCCACCGTGTTCGCCGCCCGCCAGTTCGTGAACCACGGACATGTCAAGGTGAATGGCCGCCGTGTCACGATCCCGAGCTATCGGTGCAATGAAGGCGACGTGATCGAGGTGCGTGAAAAATCACGCGATATGGGCCTCGTGCTCGAAGCCATCCAAAGCGCCGAGCGGGATGTGCCGGACTATGTCGACGCCGACCACAACAAGATGACGGCAACGCTGCTGCGCACGCCACAATTCTCGGACGTGCCTTACCCGGTGATGATGGAACCCAATCTCGTCGTTGAGTACTACTCGCGGTAAAGCGCGCTGGAAGAAATGCGGATCTGCGAATGCGCCCCAATATTCTCTTGGGCGAAAGTTCTCGCGCAAGGCCTGTGTCCACACTTGCTGAGCGCACTCTAACGTAGCATGGCCAATTTGGGGCAGGACAGGGTTCGCCTTCATGCGTTCGACGGGCTATGCTCCACGAGCGCATAAGCAATCATGGTCATCAGTACTGCGGCACAAAAGAAATAGATGCCCGGCAGCGTGGTTGCCTGGGTAAGAGTGCTCGCCTTGACGTAGAAAATCACGAGCGCCAAGACCAGCACATCCAGCATCGACCACTTTCCGAGCCACGCCATGCGGTTGAGCATGCGCTTGCGTGCGCCTTCGCCCGCGGCCATGCACGTATACGCGACCAGCAAATAGACCAGCTTGATTGCCGGGAACATCATCGAGAACACGACCAGAACCCCGGCAAGGAACAATTCCTGGTCGGCATAGAGCGCGCTTACGATGGAAATGAAGGAATGCGTGTCTGACCAGACGTAGAAATAGGTCAGCTCGATCACAGGCATGGTAAGGCCGAGCACGAGGCACATGGCCGCACCGATGATCATCAGCCCGACAAAGAAGGTGCGCAGGGCACCGGGCCGGAGATTCGTGGCGATGCCATGCTCGCTTTCAGCCGACCGCGCCCTGTGCTGCGACACAATCTTCAGAGGTGATACATTTGCCCCTGGTGCGGTGCTGTCAATCACCGTTTCTGCGGAATGATCCTGCACTATGCTGTACTCCACTGAGCTTATCGGAAACCTCAGAACGCACAGCTTGTCTCCCCAGCGTGCCAAGAACTCAGCCCGCCAAAGTCGGCTCAGGCCGATGCCTCACGCTTTTCGAATGGGATGCTCTTCTGCTCAAGATGCTGCTGAAGCTCTCCGTCCTGAAACATCTCTGTCAGAATATCACATCCGCCGACGAATTCGCCCTTCACATAGAGCTGCGGGATCGTCGGCCAGTTCGTGTAGGTCTTGATGCCGTCGCGCAGCGCCGGATCTTCGAGCACGTTGATGTCGGCATAATTGACGCCGAGATAGTCGAGCATGCGGATGACCTGACCGGAAAACCCGCACTGAGGGAAGTTCCGGTTGCCCTTCATGAACAGGACCACGTCGTTGCTTTCAACCTGCTGCTTGATCCAGTCGTGAACGTTCTGCTGATCCATGGTAATGCCCTTAGTCTTGTGATGATGGATGGTTTGACCGGCTCACTCCGGCGCCGAGGTCTGGAGAGCGAGTGCATGCAGAGCCCCGCCCATATTGCCCTGCAGGGCGTCGTAGACGAGCTGATGCTGCTGAACCCTGGTCTTGCCCCGGAAGGCTTCGGAGACGATCACCGCAGCGTAGTGGTCGCCGTCACCGGCAAGATCGCGGATCGTGACCTGCGCATCCGGCAGCTTTGTCTTGATTAACGCTTCGATTTCAGCGGCTTCCATCGGCATGAATGATCTCCCTGAATGTGACGGAACAATACACATTGACGGAGGTTCTGCCAACAAGAATATCCGACTCCGGAAGTCAGTCTTTGTCGAAATAAGTGTCGAACCAGCCTTCGTGAAGATACCGCAGGTCGTCGAGCGCTAGCGGCCTCTCGCCCGGCAGCGAGAGGGCGTCGCCTCCGATCCGGCCAATTAATTGCAAAGGCACGCCAACCTTTTGGGCCTCGGCGCGGATTGTCTGCCCGGCGTCCTCTGACGCCGCCACGAGGTAACGCGCCTGATCCTCGCCGAACCAGAAGGCATGAGCCAGGATGTCGATTTCGCCCGCGTCGAGCGCCACGCCAATGCCACCGGCCTGCGCCATCTCCGCCACCGCGACGAGCACCCCACCATCCGACACGTCATGCACTGTCCGTGTCAGCCCATCGCGGATCAGCCCGCGCACCAAATCACCCGCACGCTGTTCGGCCTTAAGATCGACGAGGGGCGGCGCGCCGTCATAAGCGCCGGTGGCGTATTCCTGATAGAGCGATTGGCCGAGCGCGCCGCGCGTCTCGCCCAGCAAGATCAGTACATCATCATCGGGCTTGAGCGCTATGGTCGCCATGCGGTTCAAATCTGGCAGCAGCCCCACGCCACCGATCGCTGGGGTCGGCGGGATCGCCACGCCGTTCGTCTCGTTGTAGAGCGACACGTTCCCCGACACGACCGGAAACTTGAGCGCGCGCGCTGCCTCGCCCATGCCGGCGACGCAGCCGGCCAATTCGCCCATGATCTCCGGGCGCTCCGGGTTGCCGAAGTTCAGGCAGTTGGTGATCGCCAGCGGCGTCGCGCCCACCGCCGTCAGGTTCCGCCACGTTTCGGCCACCGCCTGCGCGCCGCCGGTTTCCGGGTCCGCGGCACAATAGCGCGGGGTCACGTCGCAGGCCAGCGCCAGCGCCTTGCGGCTGCCCGGCCCGCCGACGCGGACCACAGCCGCATCGCCGCCGGGGCGCTGAACCGTGTCGGCCATGACCATGTGGTCGTATTGCTCCCAGACCCAGCGGCGCGAGCACAAATGCGGGCCGGCCATCATGGCCGTGAGCACGCCGAGCAGGCTGTCGGGCGCAGGCACGCCCTCCGGGCGGATCATGGGCGGGGCAGGCCGCGCCGTCCACGGGCGCTGATACTCCGGCGCGCCGGCGCTCAGCGCGCGCACGGGGATGTCGGCCTCGCGCGCACCCTTGTGCCAGATCTCGATGCACCCGCTTTCGGTCGTCTCGCCAATCACCGCGAAGTCCAGCCCCCATTTGCGGAACACCGCTTCGGCAGCCGCCTCCCCGCCGGGGCGCAGCACCATCAGCATGCGCTCCTGGCTTTCCGACAGCATCATCTCGTAGGCGTTCAT
>CAZYYQ010000150.1:0-4804 GCA_964651275.1 uncultured Hyphomicrobiaceae bacterium
TTCGATCCACAAAACCGCGCACTCTTTTGCTGAAAATGCTCGAGTGGGGGCCAGCAAGCCAGTACAGTTTGGACGCTGGAAGCGTGGAAGCGCAGGTGATGGCACAAGCGCAGTCCGATAATCAGATCGCTGACGAGACCGAACGCGATACGCCCAGGATTGCGAAACCAGGGAGGATCGTGATGCCCTATGCCCAGTGCAATTTCAAGCCGCAGGGCAGAACGACCTTTTGAATCGGTGCGCCCAACAGCATGTTCGCGAAGCTGAGAGCGATCCCGTATCGGAACCGATTCCCGTCCTCGCGCATTTTCGTGGAGAAGTTTTAATCGCAGATCGAAAGCCTTCGCATCTGGGCGCGGGGCGGGTTGGCCGTTGGCTTCGTCTTGGCAGACTCCGAACTGCAAGTCTGGACTTATGTCTTTGCCCGTGCTGCAAAGAGCTTATCCGGTGGCACTGTAAAACCCACGAATCCATATGGCCGATCGATCATGTGTCGTATCCTGATTGTTGCCCTTGCCTGCTGGGTCGCGACCGTTAACGGGGCGATCGCGGATCAAGGCAGTTTCGAAGTGCGGCCCACCACCATCACAGATCGCAAATCGGTCTTCGCCACAGTGCAAAGCACTGACAGGGTGAGCGCGCGGGCGCGCCTCTCGGGCACGATCGTCGATCTGCGCGTTGATGAAGGCAGCGAGGTCAGAACCGGTCAAGTCATCGCCATAGTGGGGGATGAGAAGCTTGGCTTGGAGATGCGCTCGATTCAGGCACGCATTCAGGGGCTGGAGGCACAACTCGAAAAGGCCAGTTCCGATCTGGATCGCGCCAAGCGGCTGAGCGAGCGCGGGGTCATTTCGGAATCGCGGCTGGAGGAGTTGCGCACCCAGTTCGATGTCACGCGCAATAATCTGGAATCGGCACGCGCCGAGCTCTCGGTGCTGGAAAGAAAGCTGAGCGAGGGTCAGGTGCTGGCCCCAGCGCCGGGCCGTGTTCTGGACGTCCCCGTGACGGGGGGCAGCGTCGTGATGCCAGGAGAAAGCATCGCCACGGTTGCGGCCAACGAATATATCCTGCGGCTCGAAATACCGGAGCGGCACGCCCGCTTCATGAGCGAGGGGGACGCGGTCAGCGTCGGCGCGCGGGGCTTGAGTCCCGACCGGGGACCGTCGCGCACGGGCAAGATCATCAAGATCTATCCTCAGCTCGACAGTGGACGTGTCGTGGCGGATGCGGAAGTCCCGGGCCTCGGAGACTTCTTCGTCGGTGAGCGCGCCCTCGTGTGGGTCACGGTCAACGAGCGCGAGACTTTTCTTGTTCCACCGGACTACGTTTTCCAGCGTTACAGCCAGGACTACGTCCGGCTGGCGCGTGACGGCGCCGCGCCGATCGACATCGTTGTCCAGCCAGGGCAGCGGCTCACGCGTGACGACGGCACGCGCCAAGTCGAAATCCTGTCCGGCCTGCGCGATGGCGACAGGTTGATCAAGCCATGAAGCTCGGCATCTCCGGACACCTGACCAGCGCCTTCATCCGCTCGCCCCTGACGCCCCTTCTGCTGCTCGCCGCACTCGCTCTCGGGCTGATGGCGCTCTTTTCCCTGCCCCGAGAGGAAGAGCCGCAAATCCGCGTGCCCCTCGTCGATATTCACGTCAAGGCTGATGGCCTGAAGGCCGAGGATGCGATCAAGCTCGTGACGGAGCCGCTTGAGACGATCATCAAGGCCATCGACGGGGTCGAGCACATCTACAGCCAGACGGTGGATGACCGCGTTCTGGTGACCGCGCGCTTCTTCGTGGGCACCGACAAGGACGACGCCATCCTGCGCGTGCATGAACAGGTTCGCGCCAATATGGACCGCATCCCGATCGGCATCCCCGAACCCCTGATCGTCGGGCGCGGAATCAACGATGTGGCGATCGTCACCCTCACACTCTGGCCGAAGTCCGAAGCGGCAGAGCGATGGGACGACACCGGGCTTTACCATATCGCCGAGGACTTGCGGGTCGAACTCGCCAAGCTGCAGGATGTCGGCCTGAGCTATATCGTTGGCGGGCGCGCAAAACAGATCCGCGTCGAGCCGGACCCGGAAAAGCTATCGCTCTACAACATTACACTGGCCCAGCTTGTCGGCAAGATAAGGGGTGCGAACCGTTCCTTCCGGGCCGGCTATGTGCGCGACCGGAACCAGCATCTGATCGTCAACGCCGGACAGACGCTGCAAGGCATTCCCGATATCGGCTCGCTCCAGATGACGGCGCGCGACGGCCGGGCGGTCTATGTGCGCGACGTGGCCAATATCCGTATGGACGCCAAGCCGCAGGAGCATCGCGCCTGGCATTACGCCCGCGATGAAGACGGCACGCTCCAGCGCTATCCCGCGGTGACGCTCGCCATTGCCAAGCGGGCAGGGGCCAACGCCGTCGTGATCGCGGATCAGATCATTGAGCGCCTCGCCGAATTGCAGCCCCGGCTGGTGCCGGATGACGTCAACATCTCCGTGACGCGCAACTACGGAGAGACTGCGAACGAGAAGGCCAACGAGCTTCTTTTTCACCTTGGCCTCGCGACCATCTCGATCGTTGTCCTGATCGCGCTGGTGATCGGCTGGCGTGAAAGCCTCGTGGTGCTCATCGTCATCCCGACGACGATCCTGCTGACCCTGTTCGCCTCCTGGCTGCTGGGCTACACCATCAACCGCGTCAGCCTTTTCGCACTGATCTTCTCGATTGGCATCCTGGTCGACGACGCGATCGTGGTCATCGAAAACATCGCGCGCCACTGGGCGATGGGCGATGACAGAACGCGGATGCGCTCAGCCATCGAAGCGGTGGCCGAAGTTGGCAATCCCACCATCATCGCGACGCTGACTGTGGTGGCGGCGCTCTTGCCGATGCTGTTCGTCTCCGGCCTCATGGGGCCGTACATGGCGCCGATCCCTGTCAACGCCTCCGCCGCGATGATCTTCTCCTTTTTCGTCGCGGTGATGCTGACGCCCTGGCTGATGCTCAGGATTGCCGGGCGCGGCGCAGCGCATGGCGTGGAGGCGGAGGAGGCGGCGCCCGGCGGAGTGCTGGGCCGCGCCTACCGTCTGGTCGCGCGGCCCATCCTGCGCGCACGCTGGCGCGCCTGGGCATTTCTCGTTGTCGTCGGGCTGGCGACGCTCGCCTCGCTGTCCATGTTCTATTTCAATGCCGTGACCGTGAAGCTGCTGCCTTTTGACAACAAGTCGGAAATGCAGGTGGTTGTGGACCTGCCGGAAGGCGCGACACTGGAAGCTACCGACCGGGTTCTGCGGCTCGCGGCGGAGCGGCTGAAGGACGTCCCTGAACTGGAGTCCATACAGGCTTATGCCGGAACCGCGGCGCCATTCAATTTCAACGGGCTGGTGCGCCATTACTATTTGCGCGACGCTCCGGAGCTTGGCGACCTGCAGGTTAACCTGACCCCCAAGGCGGAGCGCGAGCGCGTGAGCCACGAAATCGCGCTGGAGGTGCGCGAGCGCTTGAAGGGGCTGCCGATGCCCGAAGGTACATCGGTGAAAGTGGCAGAGGTGCCGCCGGGGCCGCCGGTGATTGCGACGCTGCTCGCTGAAATTTACGCGCCGGACCGGCCTACCCGTCTCGCAGTGGCCGAAGAGGTCCGGGCTATCTTCGAGGACTCAGGCTTCATCGTCGATGTCGATGACAGCGTAGGCGCGGCCGCCGAACAGCTCCGCATCCGCATTGATCAGGACAATCTGGAATTCCACCGCGTGGAGCAGAGCGACGTCTATGACACCGTGCAGGCCTACCTCTCAGGCGTGCCGGTCGGCTACTCCCATCGCGGTGGCGGGCGCTACCCCATCGAGATCGCCGTCCAGCTTCCGAAGCGGGACCTGAGCGTCTCGCAGCGCACCTTGTCGACGCCCGTGCCGGCGAACGCCATTCCGGGCGCAAAGGGCGTGGTTGAGATCGGCGACGTTGTCACGCTGGAACGCGAAACTGGATCTCGAACGATATTCCGGCGCAATGGCCGCCCGGTCGTGATGGTAATGGGCGAACTTGCCGGGCAATTCGAAGCGCCGATTTACGGTATGCTCGCTGTCGCAGACGCGATCGAGGCGCGCGATTGGGGCGAGGTCCGGCGTCCTTCAATCCGGCTACATGGCCAGCCGCTGGACGAGACGAAACCAACGCTGTTATGGGACGGCGAGTGGGAGGTCACCTATGTGACGTTCCGCGACATGGGGATCGCCTTTGCGCTGGCTATCCTGGGCATTTACTTCCTGGTCGTGGGCCAGTTCAGTTCGTTCAAGTTGCCCCTCGTGATCCTGACGCCCATTCCGCTCACGCTGATCGGCATCATGGCCGGGCATTGGCTGTTCGGTGCGGCGTTCTCGGCCACCTCGATGATCGGCTTCATCGCGCTGGCGGGCATCATCGTGCGCAATTCAATCCTGCTGGCCGATTTCATTCGCCATGGCCGCCAGCCGGATGCCTCGCTACGCGACACGCTTCTGGAGGCCGGCTCGATCCGCTTCAAGCCGATCCTGCTGACGGCGATCGCGGCGATGATCGGTGCATCGGTGATCCTGTTCGATCCGATTTTCCAGGGACTTGCAATCTCGCTTCTGTTCGGCCTGGCATCATCGACGTTGCTGACCGTGCTGGTCATACCCGCGATCTACATCGTGTTCCGCGACGACGGGCGCCCCTTCTCGGCCTGAAGCGCACTGCCAAAAGCCCTGCCCCGAACTCGATTTGCGTGGCAACCGGCGTTAGGAAAGATACGCGCAATGCCGGAGAGATGGAGCCATATTCCGGTTCAA
>CAZYYQ010000151.1:0-4773 GCA_964651275.1 uncultured Hyphomicrobiaceae bacterium
CACCCCCTCCGCCACAGTTGATGTTTGACATCTAATTGTTCCTATTTTTCGGCGTTTTCGGACTTTTTTCGATTCCAGTTCCTCTGTTAACTCCCACATCGACATCCCCTGGGTTGCCGGTGGCTCCGTTTCTTGAGAGATGGAAGCTATGACACAGGAGGGGCAACAGGAGCGGTATTCGCCTGGTAACGTCGACAGACGACACGGCCAGCGTTCATAGCGTGACCGCTTGCCCCGCAGTCCGAGAGATAGGATTTCAACTCCTTTATGATTGCGCGTCCGGCATCGCGTGATAGGCGCGACCATCGCGCATGAAGTCTCCCGCCGCGTTACTTTCGGCGCGTAGTGTCGGATGTTTAAGAAAAAGGGACATCGTCGCTCACCCATGGTTGGCACTGAGCATAGGGTGAGGGAGGCAACGCATCCGAAGGGCGCTTAAAGAGCGGCAGATTTCAAATCGCGACACACCCCTCTGTCACGTCTGGCTTCCGCTTTCCAGGTAGGCCGTCCTCACGAAGTCAAAGCGTGTCGGAATTTCCGCGGGCATCGCAACCCGGCCTTTAGCGGCTGAGACACCTCTGCGTATAGGTGGGTCGGATAAGTTGTCGGCGATATTCCTTGACTTCCCATCCCCAACACATTCCGAATACTGAAAACGCGCAATGTCACGGGGGAGGACAAGATGCAACGCGTGCGATGGCAGGGTGTATTCGTATATCTCGTCGCGATGACCATGACAGCCCCCATGGTATGGGCCGGCGTGGAAATCTGCGGCTACATCAACTGCCGGGCGAGCGAGATCAAGGCCGGACTGCTGACCGGGCCATGGCGCGACCAATGCCGGCAGCGGGAGCAGTCCATTCGCCAGCAATGCGTGGAGAGTGCCGGCGCCTCTTTCGGCGTCTGCGACGCCATTTGTCCCGACAATGCCTGGCCGCAGGAAAACAACCGCGACAAGCCGCCGGTCGATGACGCGCTGAACGAGATCATGGCGATGCTCTCCGCACTGCCCCCCAACGCCACGCCGGAGGAACGCCGGGCGACGAAGCTGCGCGCGCTGTCGATCCTCGAAAAGGCGGGCCAACTCGACAAGGGCAACGGCGCCGCCTTCGTCGCGCGCTTTTTCGGCACGAAAGAGCAGCTTCGCGCGAGCCAGACTGTGCTGGAGCGGGCGGCCAGCCGCTTGCGGGACTGGACCGCCAACGGCGCATCGCCGTTCTCGGCAATGGATCAGCAGACCCGCCGGGACGAGGCTGCACGGACCTCGGCTGATCTACTACGCACCCTTCAGCAGGCCGAGGATGCGACAGGACTCGGCAAGTCCGTCTACCACACCGTGGCGAAGGTAATCGACGACCTGACCGGCATGGGCGCGGATGTGCGCAAGTATCTACAGGGCGGCCAACGGGTTGACCCGCGCGTCGAATACCTGAACCGCGTGGCTCAAGGCGTGAGAGCCGTCGAATCTGCCCGCCAACTCAAGGCCGAGGATGAGAAATCTGCCCGCAACTTCGTCGAGGACTGGCTGCGCATGCTGCCCGGCACCGCCGCGCCCGGCTACACGGGACCGGCCTCCGCGCTCGCTGGCGATATCGTGGTATGGACGCGCCAGATGTTCGAAACATCGACGCGCGGACTGGAGATCGTGCGCGACGCCATGGAAACGGGCAACGTGGATACCGCCCGCGTCAAGGCGGTGGAGGACCGGATGAACACCTTGAGAACCGGGCCGTGGTCAAAAGACACCTTCGGGCGGGTGGTCAAGGAATATGTCGAGGACATACCGGTGGTCGGCAAGATCGCCGACCTGCTGTCGGACTGAGGCGGCGGGGCGGCTGAGCGGATGGATATCGGCGAAGCGGAGTGGTGGCTTGACGAGGCGGCGCTGCCTGGTCTCATCTGGGCGCGTCTTAGCCGCGGGCTGGATGGCTGGTTCGTGGATGACTGCGACGGCGCGCGCGCTCTGTTCGAGAGTCGCGAGGCAGCAGAGACATTCCTGGGCGAAGAGGGATATGCACGCCTGGCGGAGTTGATCACCGATGGGGAGGTATCGGCCTGCACGACGCCGCCCAAGCATCGCTGGCCGCCTTGACGGGCAAGCGGCCCTTCGGATCAGCCTTTCCCGCCAACCGCGCCGGAACTGCGCAGCGCAGCGATCTCCTCATCCTCCAGCCCCAACACCTCGCGCAGCACCTCGCCGGTATGTGCGCCCAGCATCGGCGGGGCGTGGCGATAACTGACCGGCGTCTCACTCATCTTTACCGGATTGCCGATCAGATCGACCTGCCCATCCGGCGCGGCGTCATGAGGCATGGCAATGCGCATCCCGCGATGCAGCGCCTGCGGGTCGGCGAAAACCTGCTCAAGCGTGTTGACCGGCCCGCATGGCACCCCCGCCTCTTCCAGCGCGGCGATCCACTCCTGCGCCGGGCGGGTGATGGTGATCTGCCCGATCAACGGCACCAGGGTCGCCCGATGTTTCACGCGCGCAGCATTTGTGGCAAAGCGCGGGTCGCCCGGCCAGTCGGGTTGGTCCAGCACCGCGCACAGCCGTGCGAACTGCGTATCGTTCCCCACCGCGATGATGAAATGCCCATCCGCCGCGGGGAAGGTTTCATAGGGTACGATATGGGGATGGCCATTGCCCAGCCGCCCGGGGTTTTCGCCTGTGACGAGATAAGCCGCCCCCTGATTGATGAGCCACGAGATTTGCGCATCCAGCAAGGCGAGGTCGATATACTGCCCGCGGCCGGTTTCCCGGCGCGCATGCAGCGCAGCGAGGATGGCGCTGGCGGCATACATCCCGCACATCACATCGGCGATCCCGACGCCAACCTTCGTCGGCTGGCCGCCTTCCTCGTCGGGAAAGCCGGTGATGCTCATGATCCCGCCCATGCCCTGAATCAGAAAATCGTAGCCCGTGCGGTGACGATATGGCCCGGTCTGGCCGAAGCCGGTGATGGAGCAGTAGATCAGGGCGGGGTTGACCACGGCGAGGCTCTCATAATCGAGGCCGTATCCGGCCAGCCCGCCAACCTTGAAGTTTTCGATCAGGATGTCGCTTTTCGCGGCCAATGCGTGGATCAGACGCTGCCCCGCCTCGCTCGCCATATCGACCGCCACGGAGCGCTTGTTGCGGTTAGTGGAGAGGAAATAGGCACTCTCGCGGCTCTCGCCGCCCAGAAACGGCGGACCCCAGCCGCGGGTGTCGTCGCCGGTGCCGGGGCGTTCGATCTTGATCACGTCCGCGCCGAGATCACCCAGAAGCTGCGTGCAGGTTGGCCCGGCCAGGATGCGCGACAGGTCGAGCACGCGCAGCCCCGCCAGCGGCCCGCACGCCTTCAGTTGCTCATTTGTGTTTGCTCGCGCGCTCTTCGTCATGTTTCGTTCTCCTGCCCGCGCTTAGCTTTCCGTTGGGGACCGCGTGCCCTCTGACGCCACTTTGATGTAACCCTCACGCCCGCAGAAATAAACGAACTGCCAGCCGCATGCCGAACACAAAATGCCGAGGCTGCGCGAAAACTGTGCCGCAGCTCCGCCGCGCTGGTAGCGGAGCGGACCGGATCGCATTACAGTCAGGTCATGGCCATCAGCTTCCGGCACGACAAGATGAATGACGACGACAACGGCGGCGCGCCGCTTGTCCAGCGCCATACGCGCCTTGATATCGCTACGCGCGGGCCGGGTTTCACCGATATTACCGGCGACATCGCCGGCTGGCTGACGCGCACAGGCGCGGCGCAAGGCTTGCTGACGGCGTTCATCGCGCACACCTCCGCCTCGCTCGTCATTCAGGAGAATGCGGACCCCACCGTGCAGACGGATCTGCTGACGGCGCTGGAAAAGCTCGCCCCGCGCGACGCGCACTACCAGCACGCCACCGAAGGCCCGGACGACATGCCCGCGCACATCAAGGCAATGCTGACCTCGGTGAGCCTGTCGATCCCGGTCGTCGGCGGCAGCATGGCGCTGGGAACCTGGCAGGGCGTCTATGTGCTGGAGCATCGCGATGCCGCCCATCGCCGCCGTGTGGACCTGCAATTCATCGGCGCGCTGCATGTCTGATGCGCACGCCTGCGCCGATCTTCGACTGTGAGATATCTGGACAACGCTTCAGACGTTGTTGACAGTAACGTTAATGCGACGCGCGGGCTGGATTTTGCCAGAAGTTGCGGTAGTTTGGCGGCCGTGACGCGACGCGATAAGACGCGATGACGAGACGCGCGCGCCGCATCCGAACGGGTAGGGCCACATCATGCAGCGTATTCTTCTCGCAGAAGACGATGAGTCCATGCGCAGGTTCCTGACTCGTGCGCTGGAGCGCGCGGGATATGAAGTACGCGCGTTCGAGGACGGAGCGCAGGCCTATCGCTGCCTGCGGCGCGAGCCGTTCACTCTGCTGCTCACCGATATCGTGATGCCGGAGATGGACGGCATCGAGCTTGCGCGGCGCGCGGCCGAACTCGATCCCGACCTGAAAATAATGTTTATCACCGGCTTCGCAGCGGTCGCGCTGCACCCGGAATCAGCGGCTCCGCGCAACGCCAAGATCCTGTCGAAGCCGATCCATCTGCGCCATCTGGTGGACGAAGTCGACCGGCTTCTGGTGGCGTGACGACATGATGCGCGGGCGTGGCGCCGCGCCCGAAACGCTTGCCGCGCCGCGCGCGGTCATGCTATCCAAAATTTTGGAAACGGTGCGCCTAGCACCCATCCTTTCAGCGCGCATAGCTCAGCGGGAGAGCACTACGTTGACATCGTAGGGGTCCCTGG
>CAZYYQ010000152.1:0-4740 GCA_964651275.1 uncultured Hyphomicrobiaceae bacterium
GTGGCATAACCGGAGATCGCCAGCAGCATCAACGAGGCGACGCCGATTAGCGCATTACGCCCAAACAGATAATCAACGGTCCGCCCCCAGGCGGTGAACCCTGTCGCACGCCCATCGGTCATGATGTCATCCCCCCATCGCCCGCTCGGAAGCTGCTCCCTGACTTGGTTTTGGCACAACGACGGCGCGATAGGAAGATATTGGCGCGCCTCAGCGCGATGCCTTGATTTCGTCGTAGGCGGCGAGGGCACGCTTGCGGGCGTTGGCGTGATCGACGATCGGCTCGGGGTAGGTCTCGCCGAGGCGCACGCCGGCCTCCTTCAGGACATCCGCAGGCGCTTCCCAGGGCGCATGGATGTACTTCGCTGGCAGCCCCGCCAGTTCGGGCACGTAGCGGCGAACATAGTCGCCCTCAGGGTCGAACTTCGCGCCCTGAAGTATCGGGTTGAAGACGCGGAAATACGGTGCCGCGTCCGCGCCGGAGCCGGCGGTCCACTGCCAGCCAGCGGAATTGCTGGCGAGGTCGGCGTCCACCAGCGTATCCCAGAACCATGCCTCACCCTGCTGCCACGGCAACAGCAAGTGCTTGATGAGGAAAGATGCGGTGATCATTCGTGCCCGGTTATGCATCCAGCCGATTTCGTAGAGTTGACGCATGGCGGCATCAACAATGGGGTAGCCGGTCTGCCCGCGCTGCCAGGCGCGCAGGGCCTCACGATCCTCGGCCCACGGGAAGTTGCGGAACTCCGGCTTCCAAGCCGTGTCCGGCAACTCCGGCCAATGAAACAGCAGATGATAGGAGAACTCCCGCCAGATGATTTCCCGCAGGAACGAGCGGATGCCGTTCGCGGCACTGCTGTGCGCATCGGCGCGCGCCTCGGCGACCTGCCACACCTGCCGCGGGCTGATTTCGCCGAACGACAGATGCGGCGACAGCCGCGATGTGGCGTCGATGTCCGGGCGGTTGCGCAGAGTGTTGTAGTCCCCCGCGGCGTTGTCGAGGAACCATTCCAGCCGCGCCCGCGCGCGCCGCTCGCCGGGCGTCCATGTCTCGCGCAAGCCCCCGGCCCAGTCGGGCCTCGTAGGCTCCAGCTCCCAGTCCTCCAGCCGATCGCTCTGCGGCCAGACCTCGGGCGCGGGGGTCTGCTCAGGAGCGCTAAGCGAGCGTGAAGGCGCGCCCTTTTCCAGACATGCCTTGTAGAACGGCGTGAACACCTTGTAGGGCCCGCCGTCCTTTGTCGCGACATCCTCCGGCTCGAACAGCAGCCGCCCGCCGAAGCGCTTGACCTTCACGCCCTCGGCTTCCAGCGCCTCCCGCGCGTCGTCCTGCGCGCGGGCAAGCTCTGGCTCGTAAGCGCGCGTCCAGTGGACTGCTGAGGCACCTGTCTCTTGCGCGAGAGCCGCCAAAACCTTCTCCGGCGCGCCCCGCCGAAGGATCAGCCGCGACCCGGCAGCCCGCAGATCATCTCCCAGCGCACGAAGGCTCTGGGACAGCCACCACCTGCTGGCCCCGCCCGGCGCCCAGTGGCTTTCGCCCTCATCCGCCAGGATGAAAACCGGCACGACGGGCCCGGCCTTGATGGCCGCAGCGAGCGCCGGATGATCGCTGAGGCGCAGGTCGCGCGTGAACCAGACGATTGTGGGCTTGTTCACCATTGTGTGCTGCCTTGTATGGGAGGAGGCCGGGCCTGCGAAAAACGGTGAGGCACCTCATCGCCTGCGCCGGCGAGCTTCGCGGCTTGCGCCCGCTCTCCGGCATCCTATACTGAATGAATCAACCGAGGCTCGGTTACGTCAACGGCGGGAGGGAAGATCATGAATACCGCGTTCCGATCGCGCGCCACCGAGCCGGCATGCGCCGCGTGTCCGCCAAACGTTCCGGCCTCATGACCCCATGCTGATTTCCCGATTCATGACTCCCGCGCGCTGGCTGGAACGCGAGTTGCACTGCATGGATAACGAACTGGCGCCGCCTTTCGCGCTGCGCCGGAGTGATCCGCTGGCCACGCCGTTCATCTTCAACTCGCCTCACAGCGGCCGCATCTATCCGTCGGTGTTCGTCAAGATGTCGCGGCTCAGCCCGCAGGCGCTGCGCATGTCGGAAGACCTGTTCATCGACCGGCTCTTCGCGCCAGCGCTGGAAAAAGGCGCGGCATTGATGAGCGCGCGTTTTCCCCGCGCCTATCTCGACCTGAACCGGCAACCATTCGAACTTGACCCGGCGCTGTTCGCGGAAAAGCTGCCCGACTATGCCAATTCCAGTTCGCTGCGGGTGATCGGTGGCCTCGGGACGATCCCGCGGCTGGTGAATGAAAACGAGGCGATCTACGCCGCGCCGCTGCCGCTAAGCGTCGCGCTTGCGCGGGTTGAGCGGCTGTATCGGCCCTATCACGCTGTACTCGGCAAGACGATCGAGGAAGCACGGTCGACCTTCGGGCGCGCAATCCTGATCGACTGCCACTCGATGCCGTCGCATCTCGGCGAATCGCCGGGGGCAGCACCCTTTGATATCGTACTCGGCGACCGGTTTGGCGGCTCCTGCTCGCGCGATCTTGTCGACTTTGCCGCCACGACGCTAAGCCGCATGGGCTACCGCGTCACGCTCAACAAACCCTATGCGGGCGGGCACATCACAGAGTTCTATGGACGGCCGGCCGAATGCGTTCATGCGCTGCAGATCGAGGTCAACCGCGCCCTCTACGTCTGCGAAAAAACCTTTGAAATCAAACCCGGCTTCGACAAGTTAAGCACCGATCTCGCGAGCTTTGCCGAACGGCTGATTGCGCGTTTCTCGCAAGATATCCGCGGATTGCGAACTGCCGCGGAGTGACCTCTCCCCGGAAAGGACGCTTGGCAGCGCGATCTTGCAGGGTTATGTGCGAAGAGGGAAAGATTGGGTGCACCGCCGCGCTCCAATCTAACAACGGTATTTCAAACAGGAGAAGAAGCAACATGGATGTGCCTGTCGAAATCGCGTATCGCCATCTGGAAAGCTCCGAAGCGGTGGAGAACCGCATCCATGAGCATATTGACAAGCTCAAGCAGGTGTTCGATCGGCTGGTGAGTTGCCGCGTGACCGTCGAGTTGGTCACGGGCCATCGCAAGGGACGGAAATTCGTTGTGACTGTCGAGGCGAACGTGCCCGGCAAAGCCCATTTCATGGGTCACAGCAGCAAAGATGAGGAGCACATGCACGACGACGTCTATCTGGCGATCCGAGATGCCTTCAACGCGGTTCGCCGGCAACTCAAGGATTATTCCGACAAGCTGCGCGCCGACAAGCGCAACAACGACACCGGCATTCCGGGCTGAGCGCACTGAACCGGGGGCGTCCCCGCGGTCAGGTCGCGCCGGTGGCGCGCGCACCGAATTTCGGCTACCCATCTAGCGCGCCGGGCCCCGCGGACCTGGCGCGTATTTTATGCGCAGACGCCTTCAAGAGAAATCCGACGTCAGGACGCCGGCCATGCAGATCGAGAACCCCGCCGACGACATCACGGACGTGCAGCCCGCCGATGACCTGCTCGCCCCGTCCTTCGTCAATGCTGTTTCCGATGCGCTGGAGCAGGGGGACACCGAGGCCGCCCGTGCTGCGACGATCGATTTGCGTGCCGCCGACCTCGCCGACCTTGTCGAATTTCTTCGCCCGGACCTGCGCATCGCGCTTATCACTGCCCTTGGTTCAGACCTTGATGCCGAGATGTTCTCGGAGTTGCAGGAGCCCATACGCGACGAACTGATCAAGGAGATGCCGGTCGATCAACTCGCCGAAGTCGTCGGCGAACTGGATAGCGACGATGCGGTCTATCTGATCGAAGACCTGGATGAGAGCAACCAGATCGAGTTGCTTTCCAAGGTTTCGCGGGCCGATCGCGCCCGCCTGCGCCGCTCGCTGGACTACCCCGAGGACACCGCCGGCCGCCTGATGCAGGCGGATTTCGTCGCCGTGCCGCCGTTTTGGTCGGTCGGCCAAACGATCGATTACATGCGCGAAGCGCGCGACCTGCCGGACACGTTTTCCGAGCTTTACGTGATCGACCCAGCGTTCCACCTGATCGGGACGGTTCCGCTCAGCCTGCTGTTGCGCAGCCGGCGGCCTACGCTGATCAGCGAGATTACGAACACCGAAGTGCATACCTTCTCAGCCTTGCAGGATCAGGAAGAGGTCGCGCGTGACTTCGAGCGGTATGATCTGCTTTCCGCGCCGGTGGTGGACGAAGATCAGCGGCTGGTCGGCATCATCACCGCGGACGACGTGGTCGAGGTCGTGCAGGAAGAGGCGGGCGAGGACATTTTCCGGCTGGCTGGCGTCGGCGATGAGGGCATCACTGAAAACTTCCAGCAGATCGTTGCCAGCCGCTCCCCCTGGCTGCTGATCAACACGCTCACCGCCTTGCTTGCCGCTCTAACGATCAGCTTTTTCGAAGCCACGATTGCCGAGCAGGTCGCCTTGGCGATCCTGATGCCGGTTGTTGCATCGCTCGGAGGCAATGCCGGGCTTCAGACCATGACGGTCACGGTGCGCGCGCTGGCATTGAAAGACATTACGGCGGTCAACACCGTGCGCGTGGTGGTCCGCGAACTCACGGTCGGCCTGCTGAACGGGCTGATGTTCGGCGTTTTGCTGGCGGGTGCCGTGTTCTTATGGCTCGGCTCACCCGACCTTGGCGGGATCATCGCTGCTGCCATGCTCATAAACATGTTTGTCGCCGCGCTCTTCGGCATCCTCGTTCCGCTCAC
>CAZYYQ010000153.1:0-1247 GCA_964651275.1 uncultured Hyphomicrobiaceae bacterium
CGGCCCAAGGGCGCGTGGTACAAGTGGAAGCGCGACCCGCTGCTGGTTGATGCCGTGCTGATGTACGCCCAGCGCGGCCACGGCAAGCGCTCGTCATTTTATTCCGACTACACTTTCGGCGTCTGGCGCAAAAACGAGCTGTTGCCAGTCGGCAAGGCCTATTTCGGCTTCACCGACGAAGAGCTGAAAGACCTCGACAAGTGGGTCCGCAACCACACCACCGGACGCTTCGGGCCGGTGCGCGAGGTGGAAAAAGCGCTGGTGTTCGAGGTCGCGTTCGACTCGATCCACCCGTCGCCCCGCCACAAATGCGGGCTGGCGATGCGTTTCCCGCGCATCAACCGCATCCGCTGGGACAAGCCGGCGGCCGAAGCCGACCGCCTCAACACGCTGGCCGCACTGGCGCGCAAGGGGTGGGGCAGGTGAGCGGCCCGAGTAAATTTGTCTGCATGGGCGACAAGCAGACATTGACTTGTCCATGCACCTCGCTCATATTGCCGCTCATGTAGCGAGGAACGGCGCAAGGGCCTCACAAGGGTCAGTTCTTCGCTCACTTTTACGAAATCATGTCTTCTCCGATTTTGCGCGCGGTGAGGACGTATGCCTCAGTTGGGCTTGCGTTCACTTATGACGTTTCGCCACCGCCTGTCGCATCGGAAATAAGGTTTTTCTCATTGACTTCATTCGAGCGCCTTGGTCTTTCCAAGGCTCTGACGAGTACGTTGGAATCGCTTGATTACAACGTTCCTACGCCCATCCAACAGCTCGCCATCCCCGCGCTTCTAAACGGCAAGGACATCCTGGCGCTGGCGCAGACTGGCACCGGCAAGACTGCCGCGTTCACGCTGCCGCTGCTGGAACAACTCTCACAGGACAAGCGACCGGCTCTGCCCGGCAAGCCGAAGGCGCTGATCCTGGCGCCGACCCGCGAACTCGCCCAGCAGATTGCCGAGAGCCTGCGCACCTATGGCCGCAAGCTGCGGCTTCGCCATGCCGTCGTGGTCGGTGGCGTCGCTGCGGGACCGCAAATCCGTGCGCTTCGCGAAGGTGTTGATGTGCTGGTCGCCACGACAGGCCGCCTGCTCGATCACATGCGCGAAGGGCGCGTGAAATTGGAAAACACGGGTTTTCTCGTCCTCGACGAGGCGGACCGCATGTTCGACATGGGTTTTATCCGCGATGTGCGGAAGATCGCCGGGCTGATGCCGAAGAATCGCCAGACCGCACTGTTCTCGGCGACCATGCCC
>CAZYYQ010000153.1:1347-4695 GCA_964651275.1 uncultured Hyphomicrobiaceae bacterium
GGCAAGGCGCGCGTGCTGGTCGCGACCGATGTGGCCGCGCGCGGCATTGACATCGACAATGTGACCCACGTCATCAATTATGACCTGCCGGCTGAACCGGAAAGCTACGTGCACCGGATCGGGCGCACCGCCCGCGCCGGCACCAGCGGTACGGCGATCTCGCTATGCACGCCCGCAGACCGCGGATCTCTCAAGGCCATCGAAAAACTGACCCGCCGCCGGATGGATGTGATTGGCGCTGGCGCAGAGGTATCCACGGATATCCCTGCGCGCCCGTCTCTTGCACATGAGACCGTGCGCAGCGAAAAGCCAGGTCAGCAGCCCGGCGCGAAGAGGTCGCGCCGTCGCCGCCCCAGGCGCGCAACCCCATCCCGAAACGCAGCGTAACGACGGCCCGAAGCCATGACATCCGGCCGGCGCGACGTGCGGCATCTCAGTTACCAATTCCACTAACCAGGCAAAGAGGAGATTCAATATGCCTAGCGGAACAGTAAAATTCTTCAACAGCCAGAAGGGCTATGGCTTTATCCAGCCCGACGACGGCGGCAAGGACGTGTTCGTCCATATCAGCGCCGTTGAAAGGTCTGGTATTCCGAACCCGGATGAAGGTCAGAAACTGACCTACGATCTGGAACAGGACCGCCAGGGCCGTACTGCGGCAACCAATCTGCGCATGGAATAACCCGCGCAGAGGGAGTAAGACTGGTTGGCCGGCAGCAGCGGGTGACCGCGGGCTGTCGGCCTCGCCATTTGTGGCAGTACAAATTGCCCGGGGCGGTCCGCAAACATCAGGAGTGTCAATGGCAAAGGAAGAACTGCTTGAATTTGAAGGTGTGGTCAACGACGTGCTGCCGGATGGACGGTTCCGCGTGCAACTGGACAACGGCCACGAGATCATCGCCTATACCGCGGGTCGGATGAAGCGTAACCGCATTCGCACGATCGCGGGCGACCGGGTCACCGTTGAGATGACGCCTTACGACCTCGACAAGGGGCGGATCACGTTCCGCCACAAGACTGACTCCGGTCCGCGCCCGACCGGCGGTGGACGCCGGCCGCCGCCGCGCCGCCGGTAAGGGCCTGCACGGCGCAAGGATCGTCGTGTCGCGTCCATGATACGCGATGCCATGCAAATGGTTGTTTATACGCGATTGTAGTATGCTCGAGCGATGATATGCCCTGAATATGGATTGGGCGAGCGCATCGCCGACGGGATCATTCATGTCCTCGGCGTGACGGGCAGTCTGATAGCCGTCATCCTGCTGATCGCGGCGGCCACTTCTACGCTGCCTTTCGATGCGACTGCGAGCCTTGCGATCTACGGGTTTGCCATGATCGCCATGTTCGGATTTTCTGCCGCTTACCACCTGATTCCCGTGCCCGACTGGAAGCTGCTGCTGCGCAAGCTGGACCAGGCGGCCATCTTCATCAAGATTGCCGGCACCTACACCCCCTTCGCGCTCGTGAAGATGGGCGGGCTGGCCGGTTACACGCTACTCGTTGTTGTCTGGACCGTCGCGCTTGCCGGAGCCACGATAAAGCTGTCGCTGAAGCCGCGCCGTGACTGGTTCTCGATTCCACTTTATCTGGCGTTGGGCTGGGCCGGGTTGGCCGCGATCCAGCCGCTGGTGATGTCGGTGCCGACCGAGTCACTTATCCTGCTCGGGGTTGGCGGCGCGCTTTATACGATCGGCGTGCTGTTCCACGTCTGGCACAGCCTGCCGTACCAGAATGCGATCTGGCATCTGTTCGTGCTGGCCGCTACGGCGTGTCACTTTGCTGCCGTTACGACAGCGGTTTTCCGTTAGGCGACTTTCAGCAAAAGTGAAAGCCACTTTTCGGATCGCGCGTCCCTGTCCAATCACCCCGCGCTTAGCGATCTGCGGTCGAAGGTGACCGCCTTGATGATTGCGTAAACAGGGGTGCCGGGCGCAAGTCCCAGTTCCGCGACGGTTTTGCGGGTGATGCGGGCGCGCAAACTCGTGCCGCCCAGGTCGACCAGCGTTTCCGCGTAGGCTGTTTCCGCCTCTTTATTCACCGCCCTTATGGTGCCGTAAAGGATATTGCGCGCGCTGATGCCTGACGGCTTCTGGGTCGCCAATATGACATCGCGGGCTCGCACCCGCAGCCGCACCTGAGTGCCTAGGGCTAAGTCAGCGCGCGGTGCCTCGATCTGCTGTCCCGCGTGGTCGAGAACAGTGAGCTGATACGGGTCGTCGTGGCTGATGACTGTTGCCCTCAGCACTGCGCCGGCCTCGAAGCGGCCGGTCTCCGGCGCTAGGTCGAGCCGGGTGAGCACGTCCGAGACCGCGCCTTCGGCAGCGACGCGGCCATCGGAGAGCAGCAGCATCCGGTCCGCGAGCCGCGTTGCCTCCCCGATGTTGTGCGTCACGTAGATTGCGGGGACATCGAATGTGTCCGGCAGCCGCTCGATATAGGGCAGAATGTCTGCCTTGCGCCTTTCATCGAGGGCGGCGAGCGGCTCGTCCATCAGCATCAGCCGCGGACGCGCCAGGAGCGCCCGGCCGAGCGCGACCCGTTGACGTTCGCCGCCGGAAAGCTCCGCTGTGCGCCGGCGCAGCAGCGGGCCGAGGTCAAGGCTGTCCACCACGTCATCAAATCTGATGGCGCATCCGTCATGCGCGCGGCGTGCCGCGTAATTCAGATTGCCGCGCACGCTCAGATGTCCGAACAGCCGCGCGTCCTGAAACACGTAGCCGATCCCTCGCCGGTGCGCCGGCAAACGCATCCGCCCGCTCTGCCAGGTATCATCGCCGAAGCGCACAACACCCCGCGCCCGCTTTTCCAGCCCGGATATGATGCGCAGCAGCGTGCTCTTGCCGGAGCCGCTCGCGCCAAACAGCGCCGTGATTCCCCCGAGCGGCAGCGCGAAGTCCACATCAAGCGCGAACCCGGAATAGGCCACTTCGACATCGCAATGTAGCCACGTCATCCCGTGCCTCCCGCATGTATAGGGAAGCGCCGGTTCACGGTATAGACCAGCAGAAGTGTCAGGAACGAGAACGCCAGCAAGATGGCGGAGAGGACATGCGCGTCGGCGTAGTTGATGGTTTCGACATGCTCGTAGATGGCAATGGAAATCACCTTGGTTTCCCCGGGAATGTTGCCGCCGACCATCAGCACCACGCCGAACTCGCCGATGGTGTGGGCGAAGGTGAGGACCGTGGCGGTCAGGTAGCCGCGCAGCGCCAGCGGCGAGGCGACGGTGAAAAACGCATCGAGCGGCGAGGCGCGCAGCATCGCGGCGGCCTCCATCGGTCCGCGCCCGACCGCCTCAAAGGCGGCTTGCAGCGGCTGAACGGTGAAGGGAAGGGAATACAGCACCGA
>CAZYYQ010000154.1:0-4679 GCA_964651275.1 uncultured Hyphomicrobiaceae bacterium
TCTGCTGGGTCTCCCAGGTGACGATCCCGCCCTTGACGTAGATCTTCCACGAGCACGAGCCGGTGCAGTTCGCGCCGTGGGTGGAGCGCACCACCCGGTCATGCGCCCAGCGCTGGCGATACGCCTCCTCCCAGTGGCGGTCCTCCTCGGTGGTGATGCCATGGCCGCCGGCATAGTCGCCGACCTTGCGCTTGAAGTAGGTGAGCCGGTCGAGAAAGTAGCTCATTTGAACGTCTCCTGAGTGAGTGTCTCGGGCGAGGCCGCGCGTCGCGGTCCCCGCGTTGTCATGCGCGTGTTCATGGGTTCTTCACGTAGGCGCCGGGGCGGAGGTAGAACCACCAGTTGATGAGGATGCACAGCCCGTAGAACGCGGCGAAGCCGTAGAGCGCGTATTCCGGCGTGGTCGCCTCGATCTGCTCGCCGAACACCTGCGGGATGATGAACGCGCCATAAGCAGCAACCGCCAAGGTCCAGCCCAGTACCGGGCCAGCCTGCTCACGGTCGAACACCTGCGCGATGGTGCGGAAGGTCGAGCCGTTGCCGATGCCCGTCGCGGTGAACAGGATCAGGAACAGGATCAGGAACGGGACGAAATAGTCCTGCGGCGTGGGTGAGGCATAGGCGAGCTGCATGAAGTAGGCCACGCCCAGCGCGCTCGCGACCATCACCACCGAGATGATCTGCGTGACCAGCGCGCCGCCGAGCTTGTCGGCGATCATGCCGCCCAAGGGCCGGATCAGCGCGCCAATGAACGGGCCGGTCCAGGCATACATGAGCGCGCTCGGGCCATCCGGGTTCGGCGTGTCGTGGGTCATCACGCCGCCGACCTCGATGTGCTGGAAGCCGAAGATCACCTTGATCGCCAGCCCGAATGCGGCGGCATAGCCGATGAACGAGCCAAACGTCATCGTGTAGATGATCGTCATCGCCCAAGTGTGCTTGTTGTTGAAGATGCGGTATTGCCGGTTCAGGCTCTGGCTGATCGCGCCGGGGATCAGCCGCAGCAGCAGCACCGTCGCGACGATTACCAGCGGCAGCACGATCCATTTCGACAGTTGCAGCCCCGCCCCGCCCGCTGTTGACGGCAGCATTAACCACAGGCCCGCTCCGGCCGTGATGAAGCCGATCAGCAGCATCCCGGTGATCTTGGCGAAGGCGGCAAGCGGCGACCCGACACCCGGCGAGACATGCTCGTCGTTAATATTGTTCATCCAGAACCACGCCGCGATCACCAGCGGGATCAGGATCGCGACCCAGACGAAGCCGGCGTTGTGGATGTAGGTCTCGGTGCCCGCCGGTATCTTGCCGATCAGCGTGCCGGAGGTCTGCTCCAGCACCAGGGGCGCGCCGCCGAAGATGCTCATGGTCATCGCGAGCGGCACCAATATCTGCATGGTGGTGACGCCGAAATTCCCGAGCCCGGCGTTCATGCCCAGCGAGTAGCCCTGTATCTTCTTGGGGAAGAAGAAGCTGATATTGGACATCGACGATGCGAAGTTGCCCCCGCCGATGCCGGACAACAGCGCGGCGATCTGGAACTGCCACAGCGGCGTGTCCTTATCGAGCAGCAGAAAGCCCGTGAGCGCAGCGGGCAGGATCAGCAGCGCCGTGGTGAAGAAGATCGTGTTGCGCCCACCCGCGATGCGGATGAAAAAGGTCGAGGGGATGCGCAGCGTCGCGCCCGTGAGGCCCGCGATCGCGGAGAGCGTGAACAGCTCCTGCTTCTCGAACGGGAAGCCCAGATTGAGCATCTGCACGGTGATGATGCCCCAGTAGAGCCACACCGCGAAGCCGCACAGCAGACAGGGGATCGAAATCCAGAGATTGCGGTTGGCGATTCTATGCCCGCGCTCCGCCCATTGGGCTTCGTCTTCGGGGTTCCAGCCGACCAGATCCTTGGCCATGGTCTTTTTCCTTGCTTCTTCGCGTTTCTTGCGCCGCGCCGGGGCACTCGAACAGCGCCTCGGCGGTTTCGTTGATGGATCAACTCGCCGGGGCGTAGCCGCCACCGCGTTGCGGCTTGGCTTCGCCAGCCGCGGGGACGGGCTGCTCGGGCACGTCGCTGAGGTATTTCTCTTCGGCAAGTTCGGGGTATCTCCGGACTTCCATCAGCCGGATGGCGACATGCATCCACACCAGCGACACGAGGACGATGACGAACAGCAGCATGAAGCAGCTCGTCCACACGCCGGTGAGGTCGTTGAGAACGCCGAAGGCGACCGGCAGGACGAAGCCGCCAAGCCCGCCGATCATGCCGACGAGGCCGCCGACCGAGCCGACATGCTCCGGGTAATAAACGGGGATGTGCTTGTAGACCGCTGCCTTACCCAGCGACATGACGAAGCCGAGCAGAACGGTGAGCGTCACAAACAGCCACAGCGGGACGCCGAAGGAGAACTCGATCGGGCCGCGAATGCCGCTGACAACATAAGACGTCTCGGGATAGCTCAGGATGAACAGCGCCACGAGCGAGACGATGAAGGTCAGGTACATGACGAAGCGCGCGCCCCACAGGTCCGACCACCAGCCGCCAAGCGCGCGAAATACCGAGCCGGGCAGTGAATAGGCGGCCGCCAACATTCCCGCGAGACCAAGCTCCAGCCCGTAGGCACCGACGTAGTAGCGCGGCAGCCAGCTCGCGAGCGCGACGAACGCGCCGAACACGAAGAAATAGTAGGTGGCGAAGCGCCAGACCTGGATGTTCTTCAACGGCTCAAGCTGCATCGCCGCGGAGACCGGCTTTTCACCGGACAGCTTGCGTGCGGCGTGCGCCGGGTCCTCGCGCGTGAACAGGAAGAACACCACGGCCATGATCGCGAGGATGATCGCGTAGACCTGCGCGGTCTGCTCCCAGCCAAGTGCCACGACGAGGAAGGGCGCGCCGAAATTCGTAACCGCCGCACCGACATTGCCGACGCCGAAGATTCCCAGCGCGGTGCCCTGCTGTTCCTTCGGGAACCAGCGCGAAGTATAGGCGATACCGATGATGAACGAGCCGCCGGCGAGCCCGACGCCGAGCGCGGCAACAAGGAACATCGTATAGGTTTCAGCCCAGGCCAGCAGGAAGGTCGCGACAGCGGTGATGAGCATTTGCAGGGTGAAGACCAGGCGCCCGCCGTACTGCTCGGTCCACACGCCGAGGAAAATGCGCGAGATTGAGCCGGTGAGAACGGGCGTGGCGACGAGGATGCCGAATTCGGTCTCGGACAGGCCGAGATCCTCCTTGATCTGCACGCCGATGATGGAAAATATCGTCCAGACCGCGAAGCACGTCGTGAATGCGAGCGTGCTCATTCCCAACGCCTGATAGCGTTGCGCCGGCGGTATCTTGCTCGGATCGGTCATGGCCCGGCCCTCATTGTTTCTTTAGGATCAAATCCGCAGGATCGACATGCCTGAGCGGCATGAGCGCCCTGCTGAGTTGATGATCCAGAGCCAGACCGCGCCGAGAGTTGATCTGCATCAAAAGAGCTGGACGCGACCTCAAAAGTAAGGGGGTTCAGAGCAGACTGCTGGGGCCAATTTGTTGAAAATCTTGACGGGTACTTGAGACCTGCAATTCCATGATTGATATCTATCAAGTCGTGGACTGCAACATGTGAGGGGCGATGCGCAGCGAGGAACACGAGACCATTCGCGGGCTGGAATTATTCGCGGGCATGGGCAATGACAGCTTCGCTGCGCTTGTGACCGGTGCGTTCCTTCAGCGCTTTCCGCCCCGCCTGCAGCTCATCACCGAGGGCGATCCGGCCGATTTCCTTTATGTGGTCCTCGAAGGGCGCGTGGAGTTGTTCGCCCAGGCCAACAACCGCGAGACCACCATCGGCATGATCGAGCCGCTCGGCACATTCATTCTTGCAGCGACGCTTAAAGACGCCGTTTACCTGATGTCCGCGCGCACGCTGGAGCCGTCGCGGCTGCTGATGATCCCGTCGGAGAACGTGCGCAAGGTGTTCGGCGAGGACCCGGCTTTCGCGCGCACCATGACGCAGGAACTTGCGACGCGGTTCCGCGAACTGGTGAAGCTGCTCAAGACGCAGAAGCTGCGCACTGGCGTGGAGCGGCTGGCGAACTACCTGCTTGGCCATGCCGAGAAAGTTGGCGAACAGCTCGTCGTCAACTTGTCGATGGAAAAGACCGTGCTCGCAGCGTTCCTCGGCATGACGCCGGAGAACCTGTCGCGCGCCTTTGCGACGCTGCGGCTGTACGGCGTGGAGGTGGACGGCTCACAGATCCGCATCACCAAGCCAAAGGACGTTCAGACGTTGGCCAAGCCGACTGGTCTCATCGACGATTCTTCCGCGTAGTTCGGGCGAGATGCGCGGCGCGAAACCGGCGTTGCGGCACGGGCGACCTTGGAGCGAAAAACGGCTTGATCAAAACGGATACTCTAGAAGATATGGCAGGCCACCACCGGTGACGTCTCGCATCCCACGTGCACGGGGCTGCCGTGGGTCAGTTGTCACCAAAATCCACGCGCTTGCAGAAGCAAGCGACCTGTCGGTGCTACTTGGGATCGTTGTTGGCGAGCGAATGACTGGCGTGGCGCGGCTTGAATGCTGTTTGGCCCCGAAAGCTCACGTATCCTGGCCGCCAACCAAGCTTGTGACATCGACGCCGTTTGCTAAGAGTCTGACTCAGAATGATATCGTGGTTTTTCATGGTCTTGCGAGCTTTCG
>CAZYYQ010000155.1:0-4672 GCA_964651275.1 uncultured Hyphomicrobiaceae bacterium
GCACGGCAACGCCCATCTCCACCTGCTCGCGGATGACGCTGCGGGCATCGTCGGCGACGGCAGAATCGATCTCGTAGCCGCGATTCATCGGGCCGGGGTGCATCACCAGAGCGTCGGGCTTGGCATAGGCCAGCTTGGCGTGGTCCAGCCCGAAGAAATGGAAGAATTCCCGACGCGAAGGGACATAGGACTGCAGCATGCGCTCTCGCTGAAGCCGCAACATCATCACGATGTCGCAGCCCTGCAAGCCATCCTCCATACGCGTAAAAATCTCCGCGCCAAGCTTTTCGGCGGCAGGCGGGAGCAGCGTGGACGGCGCGACGAGTCGCACGCGCGCGCCCAACTTGTTGAACAGGATAACGTTCGAGCGCGCCACGCGCGAATGCAGGATGTCGCCGCAGATTGCGATCGTCAGCCCCTCAATGCGGCCCTTGTGATGGCGGATGGTCAGTGCGTCGAGCAGCGCCTGTGTCGGGTGTTCGTGCGCACCGTCGCCAGCGTTGATAACGGCGCACTGGACTTTCTGCGCCAGGAGCGCCGCCGCGCCCGCCGCCCGGTGCCGCACCACGAGCAGGTCGGTCTGCATGGCGTTCAGCGTGATCGCGGTATCGACCAGCGTTTCGCCCTTCTGCACCGACGACGTCGGCACCGACATGTTCATCACATCCGCGCCGAGGCGCTTGCCGGCCAGTTCGAACGAGCTTTGCGTGCGCGTGGAGGATTCGAAGAACAGATTGATTTGAGTGCGCCCGCGCAGTGTGTCACGCTTTTGCGCAGAATTACGGTTGCGTTCGTATTCGCGCTGCGCGAAATCGAGCAGATAGGTGATGTCCAGAACGGAAAGACCCTCGATGCCGAGAAGCTGACGGTGTGCAAAGCTGTGCTGCGGTAGGGGCGGGGCCTGGATCATTAAAACCGGGTTTATACGCTCGTCCGCGCTGTTCGGCAATACGGATGCGGTGTGGGACTGTGCGACACAGTGAATAACTCTTCCAGCGGCCTCGGAGGGTTCGACGCATGCCGAGCGAAACCATACCCGAAACCTCGGAGTTGGCCGGAACCCACGAGGTTTTCAACCAGAGCCCGGTGTTCGCGGATGTCGATCTGTTTGCAGCCAATCCGGGCCTGCGCGCGGCACTGGAGCGCGAGGGCGCGGGCTGGGCGGCGGATGAGCTGGCTGCGCTCGGGCGCAGGGCGGGGAGCGCCGAGGTGCTGGCGTGGGGGCACCGGGCGAACGAGAACCCGCCCAAGCTGCGCACCTTTGACGAGAAGGGCCGGCGCATCGATGAGGTCGAGTACCACCCGCATTATCACGCGCTGATGCAGCTTGCCTCGGAGCATGGGTTGCATGGGCGCTCGTGGGAGCATCTGAGCGAGGGGCGCGCGCGACGGTCCGGCGAAGCGGTGGCGCGCGCTGCCGGTTTCTATCTTATGGCGCAGGCCGAGGCCGGGCATTGCTGCCCGATCACCATGACCCATGCCAGCGTGCCGACCCTGCTGCTGAACGACGACCTGGCACAAGATTGGCTGGCGAACATCGTTGCGCGGGACTATCAGCCCGAGCTCGCGCCATTGGCCGACAAGCGCGCGGTCAAGTTCGGCATGGGCATGACCGAGAAGCAGGGCGGCACGGATGTGCGATCCAACACCACGCGCGCCGACCGGGCGGGCGACGGCACATTCCTCCTGACCGGGCACAAATGGTTCATGTCCGCGCCGATGTCGGACGCGTTTTTCGTGCTGGCGCAGGCGCCGGGCGGGCTGTCGTGTTTCCTGGTGCCGCGCGTGCTGCCGGACGGCTCGCGCAACGCGCTGCGGTTTCAGCGGCTGAAGGACAAGCTTGGTAATCGGTCGAATGCGTCGTCGGAGGCCGAATTCGCCGGCGCGCATGGTTGGCTCGTGGGCGAAGAGGGGCGAGGCGTCCCCGCGATCATCGAGATGGTGACATATACCCGGCTGGACTGCGCGCTCGGCTCGGCCGGGCTGATGCGGCTCGGGCTGGAGGTCGCGGCGCGGCACTGCGCGCACCGCACCGTGTTCCAGAAAAAGCTGATCGACCAGCCGATGATGACGCGGGTGCTGGCCGAACTGGCGCTCGATGCCGAAGCTGCGATGATGCTGGCGATGCGGCTGGCTGGCAGTTTCGACCGCGCGGACGCGGACGAGGATGAGGCCGCCTGGCGACGCCTGATGACGCCGGTCATCAAGTACTGGGTGTGCAAGGCCGCGCCGCCGTTCCTGTATGAAGCGATGGAGTGCCTGGGCGGCAACGGCTATATCGAGGAGGGGCCGCTGGCGCGGGCCTATCGCGAGGCGCCGGTCAACGCGATCTGGGAAGGCTCGGGCAACGTGATGTGTCTTGATGTCCTGCGCGTATTGCAGCGCAGCCCGGAGACGGCGGAGCGCGTGGCGGAGCGTTTCGCGCGCGAAGCGGCGGGCGAGCCGCGGCTGATCGCGGCGGTGGAGCGGCTGAAAGAGGGTTTGCGCGCGCCGTCGGAAGGAGAAGGCCGCCACCTGACCGAGATGCTCGCGCTCGTGGGCGCGGCCTGCGAGATGCGCCAGCACGCGCCGCCCTTGGGCGATGCGTTCATTGCCTCCCGGCTGTCTGGCACGTCCGGCTATACCTTCGCGGCCGGTCCGGGGCATGGCGATGCGCGCGCGATCCTGGCGGCGGTCGCGCCGGAAGCGGGGTGATCACATCGTCTCGGCGATGAAAATGAACAGCGGCAGCGTGATCCCCGCGAACAGCACCTGAACGGTCATGATGTTGGCCATGAGCGCCGCGTCGCCGCCCATCTGCCGCGCCATGACATAGGCCGAGGACGCCGTCGGGACTGCGCCGGTGATGATCGCGATGGTGCGCGTCAGCCCGTCCAGCCCCACCACCCATGACAGCAGCACCACGAGCAATGGCATTCCGATCAGCCGCATGAGCACGCCCACCGCGACCAGCATCTTGGTCTCCATCGCCTTGCCGACGCTCAGGCCCGCGCCCACTGCGAGCAGCGCCAAGCCCAGCCCGCCGTCGCCGATGATGTCGATCGCGCCATAGATGAAGTCCGGCAAGCCGGTGATGTTCAGCGCGAAGCCGATGAGGCAGGCGACGATCAGCGGATTACTGGCGATCTTTACGATGACTGTGATCCAGTCCGGCTTTGCCTCCGCCTCGCCGAACACGGTCAGCACGGCAACGTTGAGCATGTTGATCAGCGGCACCATGACGCCGATGGCGATGCCGCTGAGCGCGACGCCCTCATTGCCGTAGAGCGAGCCGACGATCGCCAGCGCCATGAAGCCATGAAAGCGGGTCGCGCCCTGGAAGATGCTGGTGAAGCTGGGGCCGGAGATGCCGAAGCGGTGGGCCGTGACGGGTTGAAGCGAGAGCAGCAAAAGCGACATGCCGATCACTCCGCCGGTGATGACGGCGGCGAAGTCCGCGATCGGGATCGCGCCGAGATCGGCCCGCGCCAGCGTGCGGATGATCAGGAACGGCATCAGGATGTAGAAGCAGATATGCTCAACGACCGGCCACATGTCGTCGGGCACGAGCTTGACCCGCTTCAGGGCATAGCCGGTGATGATGATGAGGAAGATCGGCGCGATGGCGTTGAGCGTGGCGAGCATGGCGCTCTTTATGCCCTTCGTGCCCGGCCGCGCCAAGAGCGAAAGCGCATGGCTGCCATGGGGATAGCGAACAATCTATAGATAGGCGAGGCGGTCGAGCGCGCCTTGCAGGATATACGCGGCGGCGACCTGGTCGATGACGGCGGCACGGCGCTTGCGCGAGGTGTCGGCGGCGATCAGCGCGCGTTCCGCCGCAACGGTGGACAGCCGCTCGTCCCACAGCAGGACCGGCAGGCCGGTCGCGGCGGCCAGATTGCGGGCATAGGCGCGGGCGGACTGCGCGCGCGGGCCTTCCGAGCCGTCCATGTTGAGCGGCAGGCCGATGACGATGCCGCCGACGCCATAATCCGCGATGATCTCGGCCATGCGCGCGCTATCGTCGCGAAACTTGCCGCGCCGTATCGTCTCCAGCGCGGAGCCGACCGACCGGTTCACATCCGAGACCGCCACGCCGATGGTCTTGGTGCCGATATCCAGCCCCATTAGCCGCGCACCGGGTGCAAGCGCGGCGTGAAACTCTTCTGGCGTCAGGGCATCGGCGGACATTTCGCGCGCTCCGGCAGCTTGCGCACGGCTTCAGCGGTTGAGCCGCGGCGCACGCGCCATATACTGCGCGCAGACGTCATGCATGCGCAATCACACAGATGGAGGCTTACATGAAACTGCACTGGCTCGGACATTCCGCGTTTCGCCTCGAAACCGGCTCCAGCGTCATCCTCATCGACCCGTTCCTGTCGGGCAACGACAAGTTCACCGGCTCGGTGGACGACGCCGCGCGCGGCTGCACCCATGTCGTACTGACCCACGGCCATGACGACCACACCGGCGATGCGCTCGACATTTGCCAGAAGACCGGCGCGAAGCTGATCGCGGTCTATGAGTTGGCGCTCTACATGAACGCGAAGGGCGTCGAGAACATCGACCCGGCCAACCCTGGCGGCACGCTGGCGCAAGACGGTTTCGACGTCTCCTTCGTAAAGGCGTTCCACTCCTCCAGCACGGTGATCGACGGAAAGCCGGTGTATCTCGGTGCGGCCTGCGGCGTGGT
>CAZYYQ010000156.1:0-4641 GCA_964651275.1 uncultured Hyphomicrobiaceae bacterium
GCCCGCCACATCGAGCGCCGGCGAAATCGACGCCTTCCTTGAGCAAGTCCGCAAGATGCCTGCAAAATCGGGCGAACGCGGGCGGCTGATCTTCGGCATGGACGCGACCATGAGCCGCCAGCCGGCCTGGGACATGGCGCTCCAGCTTCAGGGCGAGATGTTCGATGCGGTCGCACAGATCGGCGGGCTGGACGTCCAGCTCATCTACTTTCGCGGCTTCGACGAGTGCCGCGCATCGAAGTGGGTTTCGGACGCACAAGCGCTCAAGCGGCTGATGACGAGCGTCGCCTGCCGAGGCGGCTTCACGCAGATCCGCAAGGTGCTGAAGCATGCGCGCGCGGAAGCCGAGGCCGAGCCGGTCAGCGCGCTGGTCTATGTCGGCGACTGCATGGAGGAGAATATCGACGAACTCGCCAACACCGCCGGCGAACTCGGCTTGCTCAAGGTGCCGGCCTTCATGTTCCAGGAGGGCGATAATCCCGAGGCCGCTATAGCGTTCAAGGAGATTGCGCGGCTGACCGGCGGGGCCTATTGCCGCTTCGACGCGGGCGCGGCCGAATCGCTGCGCGCGCTGCTCCGGGCGGTCGCGGTCTATGCCGCGGGCGGACGCCGGGCGCTGGAAGACCTGAGCCGGTCGGGCAGTGGCCCTGGCCGCCTGCTGCTCGAACAACTGAAAACCTGATAGGCGCGTAATGCAGTTTCTCCTGATCGGCCTGCTTCTCCTGCTGCTGCTCCTGCTTTATGCCGGGCGCGTCGCGCGGATGGACCCGAAAGCCGGCGCACGCGCGATCCGCAAAGGCGGCGGATATGGGCTGCTCGCGCTGGCGTTGGGGCTGGCTTTCGCTGGGCGCATTGGCGCTGCGGTGCCGCTCGGGCTTATCGGGGCGTGGCTGTTGGGCTGGGGGCTGCCGTTCGGCGGGAGTCGCGGGCCAATACCCGGAAACACGCGCCGAACGGGTGGGCAGGCTTCGACCGTGCGGGCGGATTTTGTCGAGATGACGCTCGATCATGACACGGGCAGCATGGATGGTGAGGTGCTGGCCGGGCAGTTCACCGGACGCAAGCTGTCGGACATGAGCACGTCCGACCTGCTGGCGCTCCTGCGCGAGACGCTGAGCGCGGATGCGCAGAGCGCCAAGCTGGTGGAAGCCTATCTCGACCGCACCGCGCCGGACTGGCGCGATCAGCCCGGCGCACGCGCCAGCGAAACCAGTGACGCCGCGGCTTCCGGCCCGATGAGCGTGGCCGAAGCCTATCGCATTCTTGGCTTGTGGCCGGGTGCCAGCGCCGAGGAGATCCGCAAGGCGCACCGCGAAATGATGAAGAAGTTTCATCCGGATCAGGGCGGCTCGACCTATCTGGCAATGAAGATCAACGAGGCGAAGGACACGCTGCTGGCGCAGTTTGAGCGGCGCGCGGCGAGCTGAGCGTCAAGCTTCACCGGTTGAGCCAAAACCGCCGTCGCCACGCATCGTTTCAGGCAGCGCCGCCATGACCTTAAGACTCGCGCGGGTGACCGGTGCGATGACGAGCTGGGCGATCCGCATGCCGCGCTCGATTGTCACCGCCTCAGCGCCGAGATTGATCAGCAGCACCTGCATCTCCCCGCGATAATCCGCGTCGATGGTGCCCGGCGCGTTCAAGACGCCGATTCCATGCTTGAAGGCCAAGCCGGAACGCGGACGCACCTGCGCCTCGAAGCCGGCGGGAAGCGCGATGGCCACCCCCGTAGGCACGAGCGCGCGCGCCATTGGCGTAAGCTCCAGAGCCTCTCCCTCAGGCAACGCGGCGCGCAAGTCCATCCCGGCGGCGTCGGCGGATTGGTACTCCGGCAGCGGCAGGCCCTCGCCATGGGGCAGCACTTGCAGGGCAATCTCGATTTCGGCCATCAGCCGCTTTCCCCCAGTGCCTCAGCCACCCGCGCTATCAGGCGATGGGCGACCTCGGACTTGCTCATCTGCGGCCAGGCATCCGCACCGTTGCCAGTTACGAGCGTCACCGTGTTCGCATCGCCGCCGAACACGCCGTTTTCCCCCGACACGTCATTCGCCACGATCCAGTCGCAGCCCTTGGCGGCGCGCTTGGCATGACCTTTTTCGGCGGCATCGCCCGTCTCTGCGGCAAAACCGACGACAAGCGCAGGCCGGCTGGCGCGGGTGGCAATGGTCTTGAGGATATCCGGGTTTTCGCTGAGAGTGAGCCGGGGCGATTCGCCGGCGGACTTCTTAAGTTTGATCGTAGCCGCATCCGCCACGCGCCAGTCCGCCACGGCGGCGGCGAAGATCGCCGCATCGGCAGGCAGCGCGTTCTCGACGGCGCTCAGCATTTGCGCGGCGGTCTCGACATCGACACGCCGCACGCCGGCAGGAGCAGGCAAACCGGTTGGCCCGGAGACCAGCGTGACGCGCGCGCCCAGTGCTGCGGCGGCCTCCGCAATCGCATAGCCCTGCTTGCCGGAGGAGCGGTTGGCAATATAACGCACCGGGTCGATCGGCTCATGCGTCGGCCCCGCCGTCACCAGCACATGCCGCCCTTCGAGCGGACGATCGCCGGGCGCAAATACCCCCTCGATGGCCTCGACGATGGCCTCCGGTTGCGCCATCCTGCCCATGCCATATTCGCCGCAGGCCATTGCCCCTTCCTCCGGCCCGACGAAGCGGATGCCATCTTCGGCGAGCCGGGCGAGATTGCGCTGCGTCGCCGCGTGCGCCCACATGCGCACATTCATCGCTGGCGCGCACAGAATCGGCGTATCGGCGGCGAGCAGCACGGTGGTGGCCAGGTCATTCGCCAGACCATGGGCCATCCGGGACAAGAGGTCGGCGGTCGCGGGCGCGACGACGATCATATCCGCCTCGCGCGCCAGGCGGATGTGGCCGATTTCGGTTTCGTTTTTCAGGTCGAACAGTTCGGTAAAGACGGGCGCCTCGGTGAGCGCGCCGACGCTCAGCGGCGTCACGAACTCGGTCGCGCCAGGCGTCAGCACGGTACGCACCTTCGCCCCGCGCTCCCTCACCCGGCGCATCGCGTCAAGCACCTTGTAGGCTGCGACGCCGGCGCCGACGATGAAGAGAATATTTCGGCCCACAAAGCTACTCATAGCTCAAGCTCTCCGCCGCTCGATCCGATGACGAGTAACATAAGCTAGAGCCTGTTGAATGAAAACGGAGTCGCTGAACAGGCTCCGAGATCTTGTTTTGCCGCATTTTGGTCGCTACGCGCCCGCCTTCGGCTCCTGACGCAAAACCGGTGGACATCCCGGATCAAGTCTGGGACAGGCTTTTTGTTGAAAATGTTCCAGCAGCGGCGCCCTCCGGGGGGCAGGAGATTGGGCCCAGCGGCCGAAGCCGGTCGCCAATCAACATGCCGCCCGGTTATTGCGGAAGGACTATTGCGTCGCCTGTGTCTCGGTGGTGCCAGTGGCGCTGTCGCCTTGAGCCTCTGCCGGTTCACCGGTAGCACCGGCATCCTTCGCTGGGCTCTCCGGTCCGGGTTCGCCTTCGTCCGAGGTGTCGACTTCGTCTGCCGACGCATCCGCGGCCGGCTCGCCGGTAGCGCCTGCATCCTTCGCTGGGCTCTCCGGTCCGGGTTCACCTTCGTCCGAGGTGCCGACTTCATCTTGCGCGGTGCCGGTGGCTGGCGCAGATTCCTCGGCCGCTGTCTCGGGCCTGGACTCCGCAGCTTCCGAGGCGTCTTCCTGCGTGGAAGACTCCAGTTCCTCGCGGGTGGATGACAGCGCCCGGCGCACGCTCGCAAGCGCCTCCTGCGCCGTCGCCAGTTGGTCCTTGGCCTCGGCCAGTTCCTCGCGCAGAGCGGTCATCTCTTCGGACTCGCCCTGCGTCGCGCTACGCAACTCTTCATTGACGGCGGTCAGTTCTTCGACGCGCTGCCCGAGTTCTTCGGCCTTCGAGGTCAGTTCCTCGACCTCGGCCCGTGCCTCCTGCGCGGCTTGCTGCGCGGCGTCCCGCGCGCTTTCGATCGAGGTTATTTGCCGGGAGAATTCTGTTTGCTTGTTGGTGGCCCATATCGCCCAACCGGCCGCCACCAACGCAACAACCAACAAAACAAAAGTAACTACTGTTCTATTCATTTTGACGCCCCTGACAGTTACGCGATCCCTACACTATTTGCTAACCCATTTTGCCGCCTGATGGAATCAGCTTTTTGCCCGGTTGGGCCTGAATCTGGGAATCGGGTTAACGCGAAGCGCTGCGCTCACACGACGCGGATGACGCCCATCATGCCGGCTTCCATGTGCTCAGGGATGTGGCAATGGAACATCCAGTCGCCGGGGTTGTCGGCGACGAAGGCGGCCTCGACGCGGTCTTCCGGCGCCATCAGGACGGTGTCGCGCCACGGCGTGCGCCGCACCGGCTCGCCGTTGCGCGACAGCACGCGGAAGTGATGCCCGTGCAGATGGATCGGGTGGTGGAAGGCGGTGTCGTTGCGCATGTCGAGGATGTGCGTGGTGCCGCGCGTGAGCATGGCCATCGGCTCCATGACATGGCCGTGCGCCGCGACGCCGTTGATCGCCCAGGCGAGGCCGGAGCGCATCATTTCGCGCATATCGGTCCATTTGCCGTTCACTTGCGCGCCGCGCATCCCGCTCATCATGCCGCCGCCGAAGGTGATCTCGTGGCG
>CAZYYQ010000157.1:0-4558 GCA_964651275.1 uncultured Hyphomicrobiaceae bacterium
CGGAAATCTCAGTAGACAAATATTCGGTAGAGTGGCAGGAACAGCGGCTCGCTCGCGCCTTTTGGGAGCAATATTTTCATGCCGCCCTCAAAAAGCAGAAAAATGGAGACGGGGGTCAGGATGGATACGCCTAGTGTGATGAACCAGCGATGCCGCCCCATAATGCCCAGATAAAACAGCATGAATAACAAGATGGCGGCATAGGCGCCGAGCCAGTCCGTGATGATGAGCATCGCAAAGATCGATGTAACCGAGATGCCGATCGTGGTTGCGGCATAAGGGTCCATGAACGGTTCGCTGGAACGCGATTGGGGCGTCAGACGAATCCAGGCGCGGATGAAGATCACGACGGAAGCGACGAACAGGGCCGCTGACAGCCAAAACGGAAATGCTCCGCTGCCCGGCCCTCGGCGCTCAACCCAGCCTATTTCCAGCGGGTCGCGCTGGCTCTCGTACATGAGAAAAAGGGAGAGAAGCCCAAGCAATGCTGCGACGATCAACTCAGCCTTACGCAAGGTGCTCCACTCCCTTTATACCATTATTTTGATCAGGCCTTGCTGATTACTGAGCTGAAGCGGTCTCCAGCAGCGTCTTATGTTTCGTCCTCTCTTCGGCAAAGTACGATTTTAGCTCATCGCCGGAGAGCCATGCGCATTGCAAGGCTTTCTCCTTGCAGTAGGTCTGCCAGCTTTCCGACTGATACACCCGGTCGAAAAGATCCGTGTAATAGGCCCTGGCTTCGTCGTCGATGCCGCCCGGCGCGACGACCGAGCGCTGCATGAAATAGACCATGTCAGGATTGCCAAGCTCGGCAAAGGTCGGCACGTCGGGAAACAGCGGGATACGCTCGGGTGTGAATGCTGCTATCGGCCGGGACATGCCGCTTTCATAGAAGCCAAGCTGTTCGGAAGGGTTGTTGACCGTGGAGTCGATGCTGCCACCGACAAGGTTCTTGGCCACAGTGCCACCGCCCTTGAAGGGCACGTATGTCACGTCGATCCCGAACTTACGCTCCAGCATTGCGGTCACCAGGCTGTCCTCCTGCCCGGTGCCGGTGCCTCCCATCTTCCAGGCATCTCCCTTCGCCTTGACAGCGGCAACGTAATCTTCGACCGATTTGATCGGAGAGTCCGCGCTTACCCACAAAACGAAGGTGTCTTCGGCGAGCCTCGCAATCGGGGTGAACTCTTCGATATCGACGCCAAGCCCCGGATTCCGCAGGGGTGTAGTGTAATAGCTGTTCAGGGTCGCCATTATGACGTGGGGATCACCCGCTTTATCCTTCAGATAGCGCAGGGCTTCCGCGCCGGACCCGCCCCCTTTATTGATCGGGATGAACGGAACTTCCGCCAGGTTCTCTTTCTGAATAATGCTCTGGATGAAGCGGGCCAGCTTGTCGGCGCCGCCCCCTTGGCCCGCCATGATGATGAATTCCACGGGCTTCTGAGGCTTCCACTCGGCGCGCGCTTCCTCAGTGACCGCCAGATTGAGGCCAAGAAGATATACCAAGGCAGTCAAAGCTGCCATGCGTAAATATACCATGAACGCTTCCTCTTTTTTTACCGAAAACCCCGGTTGCCCCCTGCAACAGGAGACAATTGCATGGAGCGCCAGGATGTATTCTACACAATTTCATCAGGCTTGCGGAGCTTTCGCCATTCGCTACGGAAGAAGCCTAAATCAATTGCACTCTTTTTCTGATAAGATGTATTATCAATGGAAATTAAGCTGGATGTCAACTCGCATGTTATGACTCCAGCATAAACCGGGAGCGGCCATGGCAATCAAAGATCTCCTCGTCGCCTTTGATGGCTCTGACGCCTCGGTGACAACACTCGTCTACGCCGCTCAAATGGCCATCAAGTATGAAGCGGCCTTGACCGGCATTTTTGTCAGCCCTCCGCAAGTCATAGATGGCGGAATGCGCCGCTGGATCAATAAAGAGGTTATTTCAACCATCGAGCAAGCGCATGATAAAAACATTGGCGCTACCAGGCAACGGTTTGAAGAGAAATTGAAGGCGGCTGCTTTTTCGGGCGAACATCAATGGATCGCAGAATCTGGTCATCCGAACGATGTGCTGTCAGAGGTCGCACGCTATCATGATATGTTGCTGATCGGTCAGCACGGTGCCGACCCGCAGAAAAATCGCCGCGTGCGGGCCGAAGACCTTGTCCTGACAGCGGGAAAACCGATCCTCGTTGTGCCTGCAGGCTATGCGGTGCGCCCGTTCAAGGAACATGCGGCGGTGGCCTGGGACGGTGGAAGCCGCGCGGCGCGCGCCCTGACCGATGCGATGCAGATCCTCGAAACCAAGAACCGGCTGGATGTCATCAGTGTGGACGCCGAGAGACCCGCGGAGCGACAGCCGGACGGCCGGGACATATTGCGCCACCTCGCCCGCCATGGGATCGACGCGCGGGCTGTTGTGCTGCCCCGCTCGGCCGGCGGGATCGGGGCGACCCTGATCGAGTATTGCGTGAACAATGATCCGGACGTGCTTGTCATGGGCGCATATGGCCATGCGCGTCTGCGTGAGGATTTGTTTGGCGGGGTGACGAGACAGATGCTGCGCACCTCTCCGGTTCCGCTGCTGATTGCGCATTAGGCCAGTTCGGAGAATATTAGGCGCCGGCTTCTGGGATATCCGCGTTCAGCTGATGTCTCGAAGTGAGAGCCGATTGCTCCGGATGGAGTCAGGCGCAAGAGAGGGGCAACAAGAAAGGGCCATTGATGCAATCCAGTCAGGACATGTCGATTCACGAGATACTAAGTATAGGCGAAGCATCCGCACCAGCGATCGGCGCGCCGGACCACCAACCCATGACCTATGGCGAGCTGCGATCGCTGGCTGAGCGAGTGCGCGTGGATTTGCGCACCAGGGGCATCGGCGTTGCGGATCGGGTCGCGATCGTTCTGCCCAACGGCCCGGCGATGGCGTCGTGCTTCCTGGGCGTGGCGACCGCAGCGGCCACCGCACCGCTCAATCCCGCATACCGCGAGGAAGAATTCGCGTTCTATCTGGGCGATCTGGGCGCGAAGGTCCTGCTGGTGCAAAAGGGTGATGACACACCGGCAAACGCCGCGGCCGCAACACTGGGCATCCCTGTGGTCGAGATCGAGACGCCCGAGGGCGCGCCCGCCGGTTTTTTTACGTTCTCAGGCGCCGCGCAGCCGGCAAACGCGGATCAGGCCGCGCCATCGGGGCCCGGCGATGTCGCGCTGGTGCTGCACACCTCGGGCACGACCTCGCGGCCCAAGCTGGTGCCGCTCACCAACGCCAATCTTGCGGCTTCGGCCATTCACATCCGCGACACGCTTCGCCTGCGCCCCGATGATGTCGGGCTGAACATCATGCCGCTTTTTCATATTCACGGGCTGATCGCCGCGCTGCTGTCGTCGATGGCGGCGGGCGGCCGCGTGGTGTGCACGCCCGGCTTCAACGCGCTCAAGATTTTTTCCTGGTTCGAGGAGGCCAATCCGACCTGGTACACGGCGGTGCCGACCATGCATCAGGCGATCCTGGCACGCGCGGACCGCAACCGCGACATCCTGGAAAAGATGCGGCTGCGCTTCGTGCGTTCCTCTTCATCGTCATTGCCGCCGCCGGTGATGGCCGAGCTTGAGGCGACATTCGACGCGCCGGTGATCGAGTCCTATGGCATGACCGAAGCGTCGCATCAGATGTCATCGAACCAGTTGCCGCCGGGCCGCCGCAAACCGGGCACGGTTGGCCCTCCGGCCGGGCCCGAAATCGCCATCATGGATGAAAGCGGGGCGGTCCTGCCGCCGGGCGCTACTGGCGAGGTCGTCATTCGCGGGCCAAACGTGTTTTCGGGGTATGAGAGCAACCCGGCGGCCAATGAAACAGCCTTCGCCAACGGTTGGTTCCGCACCGGCGACCAGGGCCTTTTTGATGAGGACGGCCATCTGATGATCACTGGCCGCTTGAAGGAAATCATCAATCGGGGTGGCGAGAAAATCGCTCCGCGCGAGGTTGATGACGTGATCCAGTCCCACCCCGCCGTCGCGCAAGTGGTCACCTTCGCCATGCCGCATGACAAACTGGGCGAGGACGTCGCGGCCATCGTGGTGCTGCGCGAGGGTGCCAGCGTGAGCGAGCGTGATCTGCGTGATTTCTGCGCCGGGTCGCTCGCCGACTTCAAGGTGCCGCGGAAGATCCTTTTCGTCGATGAGATCCCCAAGGGCGCGACCGGCAAGCTTCAACGTATCGGGCTCGCGGAAAAACTGGGGCTGACGGCATGACACGGATTTGCATTTTCGGCGCGGGCGCGATCGGCGGCTACATGGCGGGGATGATGGGCCGCGCGGGACACGCGGTGTCGATCGTGGCGCGTGGTCCGCATCTGGCGGCCATCCGGGAAAACGGCCTGCGGCTGCGGCTGGATGACGGCGAAAGCGTCAGCCACCCCCGCGCCACCGATGATCCGGGCGAGCTGGGGCCGCAGGATTATGTCATCATCACGCTGAAGGCGCATTCCATTCCCGGCGTGGTGGATGCGATGCAGCCCTTGCTGGGTGAGCAAACCGCCGTCGT
>CAZYYQ010000158.1:0-4546 GCA_964651275.1 uncultured Hyphomicrobiaceae bacterium
CCGTCGCGCACGCGGATGAAGGCGCGGTGAATCTTGCGGTTGAGCGAGAGGATCAGCCCGACGGTGTGATCCGCAACCGCGTAGGGCGAATAGGCTGGCACGCGCACCACCGCAAGGCCGAGATCGCGCGCCGCGTCCAGATCGACGTTGTTGAAGCCCGCGCAGCGCAGCGCGACGATACGCGTGCCGTTTGCTGCAAGCGTCTCCAGCACCGGCCGGTCGAGGTCATCGTTGACGAAAGCGCAGACCACCGGAAAGCCGCGCGCCAGTTCCACGGTCTCGCGGCTCAGCCGCGATTCGAGAAAAGCGAGCTTGTGCCCGAACGCTTCGTTGGAAGCCTCGAAGGTGGTCTGATCGTATTGTTTGGTGCTGAAGACAGCGACATCCATGGGCGTGCCCTTTCGTGGCCAAAGCTGCGCTTCGGCCCGCGCTCTGCGACGGACCCAGCGCACCAGACCGCGTCAGGCGCCTGCGCCCGTCGCGATCACTTTCCGGTAATATCCGAAATCCAGGTGATCGCCGCCACCGCGCGCGGCAGGCCGAGCGTGCCGATGCCCAGCAAAGCGACCTGTTCGATCTCCTCGCGCTTGATGCCCTCGCCGAGCGCGCGCCGGGTGTGTGAGTGAACCGCGCCTTCCGAGCCATTAGCGACCGCCAGCGCGAGCTTGACGAGCCGCTTCTCGCGATCCGTCAGCGGCCCGGACTGCGCGCAAGCCTCGCCGAGTTGGCTGTAAGCCTCCCAGATTTCGGGATGGTTGGCCGCCAGAGCGCCCGCCGCGCCGGGCAAACTTTCCTTCATGATTGTCTCCGTTGTCCTGATTGCGGGAGGGATGATGCGTTAACGCAACACCTTCGCTTACACTCCGTCTTTGACCCCGCGAATGATCCAAGTCAAATGATCGTAGCGTTTTTCCTGCTAGTTATGGAATGGTAAACAATGCCTGACGGACCGCAACCTGCGCGCAAGGAGATAACAGATGGCGATACGGGCAATTCTCTTGAGTCTTTCGATGGTCTTGGCGGCGTCGCCAGCGGTCGCGCATGTCGGCGTTGGCGAGACATCCGGCTTCATGTACGGGTTCATGCACCCGATTGGCGGGCTGGATCATGTCCTGGCGATGGTGGCGGTCGGCTTGCTGGCGTATCTGCTGGGTGGTACGGCGCTATGGGCGCTGCCAGTCGCGTTCGTTGCGGCGATGGCAGCGGGCGGCGCGGCTGCGCTGGCGGGGATCGCGGTGCCGTTCGTCGAACTGGGCATCGGGCTGTCGATCGTGGTCATTGGCGCGATGGTTGCGCTTGGCAAGACGACGCCTGTGGTCATTGCGGGTATCCTCACAGCCGTATTCGCGATCTTCCACGGTCATGCACATGGGGCGGAAATGCCCGCAACCGCTTCGGGCCTCGAATACGGGCTGGGCTTCATGCTTGCGACGGCGGGCTTGCACATCGCGGGTATTCTCGCAGGTTTTGCGCTCGGGATCGCAGGGCGGGAGCTTGGCGCGGGCGTGACGCGCGGCATCGGGGCGGCGATGTCGCTTGCCGGCGTGGCGATCGTTACAGGGATGGTCTGAAACGAGGCAGACCGCTCGTGAACAGCCCAAGTTGGATGCTGTCTTCGAGCTGGCAAGGTCCCAGTGCTGTATCCGTCTCGCTCGATTTCCATTGCGACGCTGCACGCGCAATGACGATGACACAGCCGCACGTTCAATCCTTGTCCGACTCGCCCCGCTCGATAATGTAATCCTCCGTGGTGCGTACGCGCGGCACCTCGCCCATCTTGAATGGATCGTCTCTGGATTCCGCCATCGCCACGATGCGGCAGTTGTCGCACATCTTGAGCAGCTCGCTCTGCTGGCTGCCCGAAAACATCCAGTGCTTGCCCTCCAGCTTGGCGATGATGCCGTCGATCGCCTTTTTCGAGCCGAACGGCTTGCCGCAGCGCACGCATGGATACGGCTCGTCTTCGTTGGCCACGATCGGGCTTGCCGCCTCGGGCCGGAAGTTATAGCGCGGCTCCAGCGTGATCGCGCTTTCCGGGCAGGTGCTCTTGCAGATGCCGCACTGCACGCAGTTCTGCTCGATGAAGCGCAGTTGCAACGTGTCCTCGCCGTCGAGCAGCGCGCCTGTGGGGCAGGCGCCGACGCAGGCGAGGCACAGCGTGCAGGCATCCGCGTCGACGTTCACGCGGCCATAGGGCGCGTTGCCGGGCAGGGCGATGAGCTCCGCGTCGCTGCCCCCGCCCTCGCGCAGTTTGCTGATGGCCATGCGGGCGATATCGCGTTTCGATCCCATCGCCAGGAAGGATTGAGCCTTGACGGTCGCAGGGGCGAGCGCGTCATAGAGATAGCTCTCGACCGCGTCCGGATCGGCCTCCACCAGCACCTCGACGCGCGCCTCCGCGCCATAGCCCAGTTCGCGCAGGAAGGTCTGCGCGAGTTGGGCCTGCGCGTGCAGCGCCTCCAACTCCTCGGCCTGCTGCGGCGAGGCCAGCACGACGACGCGCCCTGCGCCCGAAGCGATCATAGCGCAGATCAGGTCATGCCCGAGCATCGCCACGGAATGCAGCGCGAACGGCAGCACATTCGCCGGCAGCCCGCGCCCGAACCGCGCCATCGCGGAGATCTGGTCGTGGCCGTGGCTTTGGTCGTGTACGAGGAAAACCGGATCGCGCCCGCCCGCGCCGGCATACGCCTTCAGCAGCGTCTGCGCGCGCCCGATCACGTCTTCGCGCCGGGGATAGGCATAGCTCGCCGCGCCGGTCGGGCAGACCGCGTTGCACTGGCCGCAGCCGCCGCAGATGGCGGTGTCGATCGCGACATGATCGCCATCGGGCGTAATCGCGCCGGTGGGGCACACGCTCAGGCAGTTGGTGCAGCCGGTGCGACCGCTGCGGCTGTGCGCGCAGATCCCGGCATCGTAGCGGACATAGACCGGCTTCTCGAACTCGCCGACGAGGTCGGTGACCGCGAACATAGCCTGGGCGACCGCGCCGGGCTGGTTCGGATCGGCGCGGAAATAGCCGTCGCGGCGCTGGCCGGGGGCGAACAGCGGCGACCCGCCGAAGAGATCGAGGATCAAATCGCAGGCCGAGCGCACACCATCACGCGCCCGCTCGAATTCGAACGCATCGCGCGAAGAAGGCTTTATCGGCGCATGGCCGTTGAAGCTCACTTCGAACCGCCCCAGCGTCCCGGTCGCGGTCGCGATGGTGCCGCGATAGATCGGGAAATCCACGCGATCTGGCGGGATGGCGTCGCCTGCATCGCTCAGGACCAGCGTGACGCTCAACCGGCTGGCAAGCTGACGCGCGACATCGAGCGCCTGCTGGCCCGCGCCGTAGACGAGGCAAACGCCTTCAGATTTGAGCGTGGTGAGACCGGTCGGCGTCGGCTGATAGGCGGCTTCGGCGATCAGCGCGGCCATTTTCGGCAGGGCGCCGGCTCCGGACTCGTTCCAACCTGCGTTTTCGCGGATGTTGACGAAGGCTGGCTGGGCCGCGCCCATCTGATCGGCAACCTCGCTGAACAGCGGCGCTTCCTGTGTGCAGGCGACCAGAAGCGGCTCGTCCGTTTGCAGGGCTGCGCGATAGTTGTCGACTTGGCTACGGCAGAGCTGCGTGCTGATTTTTGCGTCGTCCGGCAGCCCGAGTGCTGCGCCGAGCTTGCCGCCGTCGATGTCCATGGTCCTGTCGCAGTTGCAGACCAAAAGCCGGCGACCTTTCAAAATGTCACTCATGAGGGGCGTTTCGCCTTCTTCGATGTTGTGAATTCGCCGCAAGGACGGCGTTGTGATATATTCACACACTAATCAATTCGCCGGGCTATTGAAAGCGGCTACCGGCGCAGACGCGACATGCGGAGGCGTCGGAGCAAGGCGGAGGAAACAAGAAGGGCAAACCCGTCATGAATGCGCCGCCACCACAACATTCCGGCTCATCGCTGGCCATTCCCATAGGTGTGATTGTGACCTGCAAGCAGGCGGCCAACCCTTGGGCGGATGAGGTCTGGCGTGCGAGCGGCGTTATGCTCGATATCCCCGCCGGGCCCGTGTGGCGGGAGCTGGCGCGCGGGGACCGGTACGTGCAGTACCTGTCGACGCGCGCTACGCTGGAGCTGTTCCGCAAGGAAACGCAAGCCTATCTCGATAACATCGAGAGCCACGAGCCGGCGCTCTACGTTGTCTTGCGCGAGAGCGATCGCGAGGGCGAGCCGGTGGAGGTGCATCTGATCACGGCCTCGCCGTTCGAGGCGCAGGATTACATGGACACAAGCGAGGAAACGGTGGAGCGCGTGCCGATGCCCGAGCCGCTGATCGCCTTGATCGGCGGCTTCATAAAGGAGCATCATGTCGAGGAGACCTTCCGCAAGCGCAAGCGCGAGGAAGTTGATCTGGAGGAGCAGAAGTTCGGCAAGGAGCCAATCTTCGCCAAGCGTGCACCCATGACAAATGGTCAGGACCATGACGAGTGATGAGAAAGACTTTCTGGCGCGCTGGTCGCGCCGCAAACAGGCCGCGCGTGAAGGGCTGGGCGAGCCGGATGCCGAGG
>CAZYYQ010000159.1:0-1727 GCA_964651275.1 uncultured Hyphomicrobiaceae bacterium
ATCTGATCGCGCATTGTCCCGATGGCCTTGCGCCGCGCCGCAATATCCTGTTGCATTTCCACGATGGGCGCGTCGGTGACGATCTCAAGCGCGGAATCGAGCAGCCTGCGCACGCGCTTCTCGTTCGCCTCGCGCGTGTCGCTCCACAGCGGGGGGATCATGAAATTGTCCTGGCTGGGCAGATCGCGGGCCTTCGCCCGTTCTTCGGCAGCGTCGGCCAGAATATCGTCGATGGCCTTCAGCAGGCGCTGGGAGCGCTTGAAAACCTCTTCTTCGGCACGCGGATCGCGCTCGGCGGCCTGGGTTCCGGCGTCGGGCGTCTGCTCGGCCGCGAATGCGCCGGGAGCGCTGGCCAGCAGGACCGCCAGCGCGGCGGCATACACCAGTCTTGCACATGCGTAATTGAGCATCTTGCCGTCCTCCGTGGGGGCAGCTTCGCGGTCTCATTCAACCATTAATATAGGTTGCGTTGGCCTGCGCGCCTATTCCGGCAAGGCCGCGAGAACATCGCGCACCAGCACGGCATGATCGAACGGCCCCTCAACCCGGGTCAGCCCGAGCCTTACGATGGCCGTCTCGCGCGAAGGCACGACCGCAACCATCTGGCCGTCATGCCCAAGAAAATAGAAGTCGTCTTCGGGGATCGCGCTTGCCGCCTTGGCGTCATTCCAGTCGGGCGGCTCAAGCCAGACATGCGCACCAAAACCCGCATTTCGTGCCGACGGCTCCACCGTGTAATCCAGCCACGCAGGCGAGAAGATCGTCCGCCCGTACCATTCGCCACCACGCAGATACAGCAGGGCGAGCCGCGCCCAATCGCGCGCCGAGGCATAGACGTAGGACGAGCCGACCAGCGTGCCGGCTGCGTCTGGCTCGAACACGGCGGAGGACATGCCGAGAGGCACGAACAGCAAGTCGCGGGCAATCGCCGCGCCGCCATTCCCGGCGGCTTTCTGGAGGATCGCCGCGATGATATTGGATGTTCCGCTCGAGTAATACCAGCAGGCACCGGGCGCGCAGTCCGACGTCTTGTCAGCCGCGAACGCCGCCTTGTCGCCGTGCAGGAACAGCATCAGGCGGACATCGCTCAACATGCCGTCATAGCTCTCGTCGAATTCCAGCCCGCTGCTCATGCGCAGGAGATTATCGAGCGTGATCGCCTGGCGCGGATCGCCCGTCCCCTGCCATGTATCCACGGGCGCGGGCAGTTTCACATTGATCTGACCGCGCGCTTGCAGCGCTCCGGCTAGCGCGTTTGTTACGCTCTTGGCCATCGACCAACCCAGTTGGGCGGTCTGCGGGGTGAACCCTTCGGCATAGCGCTCGGCCACGATCCGCCCGCGATGAACCACGACGATCGCGCGGGTCCGCTTCCGCCACTCCGGATCGTTCTCGGCAAAAGCATCATCGAGCACGGCATCAAGCCGTTCGCGCGCCTTCCGCGACAATGCGGCTTCCGGCGCAACACGCTCTCCCTCAGGCCAAAGCTCATCGGCCGGAGCCATCTCGACGGGGTTCAGCAGCGGGAGATCGGCTGGAGCTTCCAGAAGGTCGAGATGGCAGCCGTAGCCCTGGCGATAAATAGCTGTCTGCGCGGCAATCCCGCCGGGGATCCAGACCGAAACGCTGCGCGCCTCGCGGTCCACTTGCGTTTGAAACCAGGTCAGCGCCTCGTCCTGATCAGCAAGCACATCCTCGGCGATGACGTCTTGAGGCGCGCGGCCTGA
>CAZYYQ010000159.1:1827-4518 GCA_964651275.1 uncultured Hyphomicrobiaceae bacterium
AAGTTTGATCGAATTGCCACGTTCTCTGCGGCATCAACCGAAGGTGCGCCAGAATCGGCTGGCCGCGAACTGAGCCTTGGCATAGGCTACTGAGCCGCGCAATCAGGAGCAGCGAACAAGCCTGTCGGGCGAAGACAGCGGCACCGGGGGAGCCCAATGACGCAGGGAATTCGGACAACAGTCTTTCTGATCTTCGCAATTCTCGCGGCAGCCTTCCTGACCGTGCTCGGCGCCCTCATTTATGAGTACCGTGAAGCGAACTGGGTTGGCCTCGCGACGATCTACAGTCAGCTTTTTCTGTTCTTCCCGACCTTCGGCATCCTTGCGCTTTGCGCTTTCTACTTCCCGGCCTGTGTATTCGTGGACATGTACTGGAACCACGTGCGATACGGGCGTGCGCGGATCTGGATCGGCGGGATCATCCTGGCTGTCGGCTCCTTCGCAATTGCGCAACCACTGCTGGTCGGGGTGCCGGCTATCTGGCAGATCAAGCCGGAGGTCCTGAAGGCTGATCGCGGCGCACCGCCGGGCTGCCTCGAGCAGCAGCAGTCCTGCGCGCGGGTACCTATCATGGACGCCGTCTCGATGGTCCGCAAAGCCAGCCAGAACCGCGTGGGGCTGGCTGCGTTCAGCCGGGACTGCGGGGTGAAGGACGATCCTTACCTCCCGATCCCCGAGAGCTTCAAGGAGCGGAGATACTGCTTCGCCAGCGGGCAGATGGCGACAGGCGCTGAATGCTGCGCAGCTCAGGCGGACTTCCGCGATCATATGCGGGCAATGTATGCCCCGCCCGAGAGCCGCGCGCTGACGGGCAAGGTCCACGAATGGGTACTGCCGTTCATCATCTTCTTCCTGCTGGTGCTGTTCGTCATAGGAATCATGCTGGTGCTCCGCCGGCGCGCGCTGGACGAGTTCTATGGACGGCAGTTGAACCGGCTTGAGCGCGGTGTACTCGTCGGCGCATTCGCCATGCTGTTCTGGCCGCTGTCGAACCACGCCTACATCCAGTCGACCTCCGTGATCTTCGGCGGTTCCAGCCGCAGCCTGTTCGTCACGCTTGCGCCCGGGTTCAGCTTCCTGTTCGGCCTTTGGGGGCTTATGCTCCTGTTCTTCTTCCTGCGCCGCTACCGCCAGGACATCGAACTGGTCGGCAAGATTGGCGGCGTCATCATCAGCGCCGTTGCATTCCTTCGTTACGAAGAGCTTCTAGGCTATTTCGAGCGCGTGGCCGGCTCTGGCGCGGATTCGTTCAGCCTTGGCTTCCTCGGCGCGGTGCTGCTGACCGCATTTCTCCAGCTATTGATCTGGCGCACCTACGACCGCGAATTGCGTCACTGACGATCCAGATCAAGGCGTAACAGAACCAAACCGGCGATAAGGCAGCTAGTGGTCCGATTCAGACATTTGCCTCCCGGCGCAGCAGCCACCCGAGCATATGTCTGAATCGGACCACTAGGCGCACACGGCCTAACTGTGCGGAGATTTCTCGGCAGGCCCGCCAATCCGGCTGCGTCATGCGAACGTTCTCATAAGCAAAGACCGCAGAGGGACTCCTGAAATGCAATATCTGGCCGCCTATCTCGCCACCGCCGCCATCTTCCTGTTCATAGACTTCCTATGGCTCGGATACATCGCCAAGACCTTCTATTTCTCGCGGCTGGGGGACCTTCTGCTCGACAAGCCTAATCTGGGCGTTGCGGCTATCTTTTATGCGGTCTACGTGATCGGCGTGGTGATATTCGCCGTTGGCCCGGCGCTCAAGTCGGGGTCGTGGCAAACCGCACTGGTGTATGGCGCGCTGTTCGGCTTCTTCTGTTATGCGACCTATGACATGACCAACCTGGCGACGCTGAAAGGCTGGCCCGTAACCGTCGCGATCGTGGATGTGATCTGGGGTACAGTGCTGACAGGGACATCGGCGCTGCTGGGTTATTTTGTCACCCGGCAGTTCTTTGGTTAGCCGGCAAGCGCTTCGAGCACATTGCGGGCCGTCACTTCGCTGACGCGCGCATTGGACTCCTCCGTGACGCCAGCGACATGCGGGGTCAGGATCACGTTGCCGAGGCCGGCGAACAGGTCAGCTGTCGCGGCTTCGATCGGCTCGGCGGCGAAGACATCGAGCGCCGCACCTGCCAGCCGCCCGTCGCGCAGCGCGGCGGCCAAAGCCGCCTCGTCCACGATACCGCCGCGCGCCGTGTTGATCAGGATCGAACCTGGCTTCATGCGCGTCAGCGCATCCGTACCGATCAAGCCGCGCGTGTCGTCGGTGAGCGGAAGATGCAGGCTGAGCACGTCGCTCTCCGCTAGCAGTTCCTCGAACGTCATGCGCCGCGCGCCGGTCTGCCAGCAAAGCGCATCATGCGGGATGGCCGGGTCGTAGGCGGCAATCTCCATGCCGAGCGCGCGCGCCTTGCCCGCCGTCACCTGACCGATCGAGCCGAAGCCGAGCAGGCCAAGCACTTTTCCCTCGATCTGCCGGCCGATCAGGCGTTCACGCGGCCACTCCCCGGCCAACAAATCCGGCGTCGCGCCAAACGCCCCGCGCAGCAGCATCAGCGCCGCACCAATGACGTACTCCGCCACCGCCGAGGCGTTCGCTCCACGCGCCGGCAGCACCTTAATTCCGCGGGCTTCGCATGCTGCTACGTCGATGTTGTCCAGCCCGACGCCGAGCCGCCCGACAGCCTCAAG
>CAZYYQ010000160.1:0-4517 GCA_964651275.1 uncultured Hyphomicrobiaceae bacterium
ACCGGCGGAAACGGGTGAATACACCGGCAGCCATAGGGATCGACATACATCAGGCCCACCAGCGTCCCGGCCACCAGAAACACGATGAACGACAGCACGCCGAGCGCGATAATCAAGGCAAAGCGGGCGTAATCCGCCAGCGTCATACGCACCTCCCCGTTTAAACGGGCAGATTAAATGGCATTCGCCTAAATTTATCGCTAACGGCTTAAACAGGGTTAACGCCGCGTTGCTCAGGCCGCCTTCCATTTGATCGAGCAGCCCATGGATGGCACCTGCTCGCGCGGCCCTTCGCCGGTCTCCGCGACCTGCTTCATCGCCTCGTAGAGTTCGCGGCGGGCGTCCGGGCCGGCGGACTGCTTGCCGCTTTCATCGAGCCGTCCGCGATATTGCAATTCGAGATCCCGGTTGAACCCGAAGAAGTCCGGCGTGCATACCGCGCCATAGGTCTGCGCGACGTCCTGCGTCTCGTCATGCAGGTAGGGGAAGGTGAACCCGTGCTCGGCGGCGAAACGCTGCATGTTCTCGAAGGAGTCATCGGGGTGGGTGCGTGCGTCGTTCGAGCAGATCGCTGCCGCGCCGATGCCGAGTTCCTGTAATGCGTTCACATCGCGCACCAGACGGTCGATCACCGCCTTGACGTAAGGACAGTGATTGCAGATGAACACGATCAGCGTGCCGTTCTCGCCGCGGATATTCGACAGCGTGTAGAGCCGCATATCCGTGCCCGGCAGTTCGAAATCCGGCGCCTTCCATCCGAAATCGCAGATCGGCGTGTTGACCGCCATTCGCATCCTCCCTTCCCGCCAGCGCGGCGGCCGCACTATCTTGTTGCGTGAAAAGCCTAATCGGCGGCGCAGGGCATTTCAACAACAGTATTGACGCCGCAGCCTTACAAGCGCATACTTTAGGAAATCCAAGAAGGGAGGTCTAAGAAAATGACTCCGCCCAAGACTTTGGAAAAAGGCTGACAGTTGCTGCAGAGAAGCCAAGTGGCTGTCGGCTTAAGCCAACAATCAAGACTTATCAAGAGCGGGTTCGAGTACTTGCAGATGGTGGTTTTCACTGTTTTGCAGGTTGCTCGCGATCAACTGATAGAGATCAGGAGAACTGGAACCACCACGTGTCAGCCTGAGGCGAGCGTCGCGGCAAGCCAGGCGCGGTTAGCGCGTTCGAGATGGACAACAGGACCGGGCAAGGCCCGGGCGGACCGCAGGTGGCGGACGGTTCATGACCAAAGAGAAACGAGGACCTCACGGCGCAGCCTGTTGAGGTCCTTTTTCGTGGGCGCATCACGCCGTGCCCGGCATCGCATGGCACGACCTTACCACTACTTCGCGCAAATTTGAGCCATCGTGACGAGGCTCTCAGCTTCCATCGTGTTAGGTAATACGAACCCGTTGCATGCGCGACGCGGGAAATGCCGGACCGCAAGGGGAGTTGCAGGGCATGGATTGGTTCAGCTACATGACGATGGAGGGTCTCGACCTCCTGACGAAGCTCTTCGTCTTCGCCGTTGGGCTTGGCGTGCTTGGCGTCATCATCCTGTTTATCATCGACATTTCGCAGACTGCCGACGCGGTCCGGCGCAATTATCCGGTCATCGGCCGGTTCCGGCATATCTTCTCCACGCTCGGCGAGTTCTTTCGGCAATATTTCTTTGCGATGGACCGCGAGGAAATGCCGTTCAACCGGGCGCAGCGCGACTGGGTCTATAAGTCTTCGGCGGGCAGCGACAACACAATTGCTTTCGGCTCGACTCATAACCTCGCGGAGGTCGGCTCACCGATCTTCGTCAACTGTCCGTTCCCTACGCTCGAAAGCGATGGGACGGCCACTCCGAGCGTGACTGTCGGACCTTACACGCCAAATCCATATGAATTTCACTCAATCATCAACATTTCGGGCATGAGTTACGGTGCGATCTCGCAGCCTGCGGTGCGTGCGCTGTCGAAGGGCGCGGCGCTGGCGGGCTGCTGGCTCAACACCGGCGAGGGCGGGCTGTCGCAGCATCACCTTGAGGGCGGCGCGGATATCGTCATGCAGATCGGCACGGCGAAATATGGTGTGCGCACCCTCGACGGCCGGCTTGACGATGGCAAGTTGCGCGAGATCGGCGAAATCCCGCAGGTCAAGATGCTCGAGATGAAGATGAGCCAGGGCGCCAAGCCGGGCAAGGGCGGCATCCTGCCTGCGGTGAAGGTGACGCCGGAGATCGCAACGATCCGTGGCATCCCTGAATATCAGGATTCAATTTCACCCAACCGCCACCCCGAGATCGACAACGTGCAGGAGATGCTCGACGTCATCGGGCATCTACGCAACGTCTCCGGCAAGCCGGTCGGCTTCAAGAGCGTGATCGGCGCCTATGGCTGGCTGGAGCAGATGTGTGAGGAAGTCCATCGCCGCGGGCTGGAGAGCGCGCCGGATTTCGTCACCATCGATTCCGGCGATGGCGGCACGGGCGCGGCCCCGATGGCGCTGATGGATAATGTTGGCCTGCCGGTCAAGGAGGCGCTGCCGCTGGTCGCTGACATCCTGATGAAATACGGGCTGCGCGAGCGCATCAAGCTGTTCGCCTCGGGAAAACTCGTCACGCCATCGGAGGTCGCGTGGGCCTTTTGCGCCGGCGCTGATGCGGTGGTTTCGGCGCGCGGCTTCATGTTCGCACTGGGCTGTATCCAAGCGCTCAAGTGCAACAAGAACACCTGCCCGACCGGCATTACCACCCACAACCCGCGGCTGCAGCGCGGGCTCGACCCGGCTGACAAGGCGGTGCGGGTCATGCAGTATGTGGAGAAGATGCGCAAGGATGTCGGCATCATCGCCCATTCATGCGGCGTGCCGCATCCGCGTGCGCTCAAGCGGTTTCACTGCCGTATGGTGCAGCCGAATGGCCGCTCGAGTCCACTGAGCGAGCTTTATCCGCCGATTCAGCCGGGCAGCGCGCGCACCGCCGCGGCTTGACGCGCATTCCGAAAAGTGGGAACCGGTTTTCGAATAAATTGCGCGTTTGTCAGACAAGAGGTCTCCCAATCCGATTCGGTCAGATCGGATACCTCTCCAAGCCGGCCATGGGGCGGAGAGTGCCCCGCCCCATCGCACCTCATGCCGCGTCGCGCTTCGGCAGGTCGAGGATCGCCATCATGAAGTTGCTGCCGTCCTCGATCGCTTCGCTCCAGATCGACAGGTAGGTCGGGACACCCGGGCGCACCCGGCCGATAACCTCGCCCTGCTCGAACTGCAGCATGGCCTCGTGTTTCTTCGCTACTCGCTGCATTTTCCGGTTTTCCAGCAGGCAGTTCATGTAGAGCCGGTCGATGCCCCGGTTGCGGGCCGAGCGCACCACGCGCCCGAGTAACTCGCTGCCGATGCCCTTGTTCTGATAGTCTGTCTCCACGGAGAATGCCGCCTCCGCTTCGCCGGACCACTGGTCACCGATCCGGCGCAGTTCGGCCGCAGCACGTATTTCGCCGCCCACAACGAAGACGTGGATGATGCTGTCCCACTCGCTGGTGCGGCCTGCGTAGTCGATGATGAACTGGTCATTGACCGGCATGCCAAAACGCAGCCGGCGGGTTTCCTTGTCCAGCCTGAGCAGATGGGCGCGGAACTTCTCGGTTTCCGCTGGCCAGAGCTTCCTGAATGTTCCTCCCCAGAAACGAGATTCGATCATGAGAACCTCTCCGGGCTAAAGCGCTGCATCCTCGTCCGAACGGCGGTGCAGCCAGATAATTGTTGCAATGCAACATACGTGCCGAGATATGGCGCGTGCGAGGCGTGTTGCCTAGGCCCTTGGGCGATACGTCACGCATGGCTGGGTTGCGGCAGTTTCGCCGCCTTGTCGGCAAGGCAGAGCATTCTCGTCGGACAAGTTGGGCAACGGATGGGGAAAAGGAAGGTGGCCGGATCCCGATGGGGGTAAGGATCCGGCCGTTTTGGGCACTAGAGAGGGAGAGGACTGGGCTATGAAAACACCAGATGATCAGTCCGGCGCATCACGCCTGTCCCAACGCAATACTTGTACACAACGCACACGCTACTAAGCCGTGTGTTGCAACCCGCCAAATACACATACCGTGGCTACGGTAGGCGATCGGCGTGTTCCTGAACCGCAGGTCGTGGAGACGAAGGGCCTGGAGACGAACCAGACGTTGGGGGCGTCGGTTCTGGGACAAGCAACTTAGGGATTGTTCAGCAAGAGGGAAAAGGACCAGCAAACGCCCGTCAGCGAGTGCATTATGTCGTTTGCCCTGGAACGCCCCCTTCGGTGCCTTGTCCAAACTGGACCCTCGTCAGAAACGAGGGCGGGATAGTTTGCCCGTCGTGCCCACAAACGAGTTGTGCGCTTCAGATAAATACACGCTAAACGAGTGTAAGCGCGCGTGCAAGAGAAATTTTATGCAACCTTAGATTTTTCCGGTAGTCCCGATGACGGCAAGCATCAGCAGCTATGCCGCTATCCCGTTTAAGACCTTTGGTTAGCTCATCGTTGGAAACGGGGGGCTGGCAGCATA